>NZ_JCAFTW010000004.1:0-393144 GCF_059370655.1 Stenotrophomonas sp. YJH_SMC_133
CCAGAGAGCAAGCTCTCCTGTGCTGCCGTTCGACTTGCATGTGTTAGGCCTACCGCCAGCGTTCACTCTGAGCCAGGATCAAACTCTTCACTTAAAACTGCATGATCCGAAGATCAAAATTTAAAGCTGCAGATGATTGATGCTGGCAACGTATCGCTTGCTTTAAAACAATTAATAGTTGCTTGATCAAACGTCTGCAAGATGGACAATCATCCTTCCTGCAGGCGCCTTCACAAGATACCTGCGCATACTTTCAAAGATCTTGGGAAGTGGCCTCAGCGCCGTTCCCGTGTGCTGCGAAGTTTCCTTCGTAGCGAGCCGCCCATTATAGCCGGCTTTTCCGCCTCGTCAACACCTTCGTTCGATCATCTCGTTCGGCGGTGGTGGGCGCCCTGTTGTCGCTGAAGCCCCTTGGTGGCGACCCCTGCGACGGGGGAGGAGAAGTATGTCCCTATTCCCATCGTTTGTGAAGGGGGTGTGGCGATTTTTTTCACCGGATGTTGCATCCGTTCATCCGTCGCGCTGCGGGAGGACCGCCCGAAGAGCAGCCAAGCGTGGGCTTGGCTCTACAAGAGCATAAGGAAGGGCCGGCTGCGCCGGCCCTTCCTTTGTCTCAGGCAGCGACCAGGCGTACGCGGGCGAAGGTGCGCTTGCCGACCTGCAGCAGGCCTTCGAAGCCCGGCTGCAGCACCTGCTGGCCGTCCTCGACCACCTCACCGTCCACCTTGACCGCGCGCTCCTTGAGCTTGCGGTTGGCTTCGGAGTTGCTCGGGGTCAGGCCGGCCGCGGTCAGCAGCGCAGCGATACGCAGGCCTTCGACCGGGATCGCCACGTCCTGCAGCGGCAGCTGGGTGATGTCGCCCTGCCCGGTCACCGCCGCTTCCCAGCCGGCGATCGCCTGCTCGGCCGCTGCGGCGTCGTGGAAGCGGGTCGCCAGTTCACGCGCCAGGCGCAGCTTGACCACGCGCGGGTTCAGGCCGCCATTGGCCACCTGCTCGCGCAGCTGCACGGCTTCGGCCTGGCTGATGTCGAAGGACAGCAGCTCGATCCAGCGCCACATCAGGGTGTCGTCCACCTTCATGGTCTTGGTGACGATGTCGATGGCCGGTTCGCTGATGCCAATGTAGTTGCCCAGCGACTTGGACATCTTGTTGACGCCGTCCAGGCCCTCCAGCAGCGGCATGGTCAGCACCACCTGCGGCTTCTGGCCGTGGTGCTCCTGCAGGCCACGGCCCATCAGCAGGTTGAACTTCTGGTCGGTACCGCCCAGCTCCACGTCGGCCTCCAGGGCCACGGAGTCGTAGCCCTGCACCAGCGGGTACAGGAACTCATGGATGGCGATGGACTGCTGGGCGGCGTAGCGCTTGGCGAAGTCGTCGCGCTCGAGCATGCGTGCCACGGTGTGCTGGCCGGCCAGGCGGATCATGTCGGCCGCGCCCATCTTGCCGAACCACTCCGAGTTGAAGCGGACTTCGGTACGGCTGCGGTCCAGCACCTTGAACACCTGCTCCTCATAGGTACGGGCGTTGGCCAGCACGTCCTCGCGGCTGAGCGGCTTGCGGGTGAGGCTCTTGCCGGACGGGTCGCCGATCATGCCGGTGAAGTCGCCGATCAGGAAAATGACCTGGTGGCCGAGGTCCTGGAACTGGCGCATCTTGTTCAGCAGCACCGTGTGGCCCAGGTGCAGGTCGGGCGCGGTGGGGTCGAAGCCGGCCTTGATCCGCAGCGGGCGGCCCTCCTGCAGGCGCGCACGCAGATCCTCGAGCTTGAGGATCTCGTCGGCACCACGGCCGATCTGGGCAAGGGCTTCTTCAATCGAGGACACGTGACTACTCCCGGCAACGCCGATTCTTGTGTGGGGTGTTAAAGCAAAGTTAACCCGATTGGCTTCACAAAAGCCAATGGGCACAAGGGTTTGACGCGGTTTTCTCAGGTGTCTATGGTAACCGGCGATCAGGCCCCCGCTCCCGGGCCACCAGGAAAAAACCGCCGATGCACAATTCCGAACAAGGGCGCGCACGCAAGCAGCGCTTCCAGGAACGCCTCCACGTCCTGCACGACAACGCCCTGCATCGGAAGCTCAGGCAACATCTTCCCGCCGCCTTCAACGAGCGCTGGACCCGGCGCCACTGGATGCATGCCAGCCTGTTCGCGACCATCGGCGCCCTGGTGGCGACGATCGTGCCGGGCTTCTCGCACACCATCGACGCCCCCTTTGCCGACAGCCATACCAGCCTGGCACTGCCGTTGCCGCCGCTGGCCATGGCCCGCCAGCAGCAGGTGCCCGGTGACAGCTGGCAGGTGCTGCGCGTGGAACGCGGCCAGACCCTGAGCGATCTGTTCGACAAGGCCGGTATCCCGGCGACCACCCTGCACCGGGTACTGGACCACCCGGGGGCGCGCGAGGCGCTGACCAAGCTTCGCCCGGGCGCCGAGATCGCCTTCGACATGCCCCTGTCCGGCGACCTGCGCAGCATCCGCTTCGACCGCGATGCCGACAACCGGGTGGAGCTGAGCCTGGCCGGTGACGACATCAAGGAGAAGGTGACCAAGCGCGAGACCTCCACGCGCACGGTGGTCACCAGTGGCGAGATCACCAGCTCGCTGTATGCCGCGGCCCGCCGCGCCGGGCTGTCGCCGTCGGCGATCGCGACGATGACCGACGACATCTTCAAGTACGACATCGACTTCTCGAAGGACCTGCAGCCGGGCGACCGCTTCAGCGTGGTGATGGATGAAACCTGGCGCGAAGGCGAGAAGGTGGACACCAGCAAGATTCTGGCGGCGACTTTCACCACCGGTGGCAAGACCTATTCCGGCTTCCGCTTCGACCGCAACGGCAAGTCCGAGTACTACGACATCAACGGCCGTTCGCTGAAGAAGAGCTTCATCCGCATGCCGATCCCGTTCGCGCGGCTGAGCTCGACCTTCGGTGCGCGCAAGCACCCCGTGCTGGGCAAGATGCGCATGCACAAGGGCGTGGACTACGCCGCGCGCACCGGCACCCCGATCATGGCCGCCGGCGACGCCCGCGTGCAGTTCGCCGGCGTGCAGCGCGGTTACGGCAACGTGGTGATCCTCGACCACGGCCGTGGCCACACCACCCTGTATGGGCACATGTCGCGCTTTGCGAACATCAAGACCGGCCAGCGGGTGGCCCAGGGCACGGTGATCGGTTATGTCGGCTCGACCGGCCTGGCCACCGGCCCGCACCTGCACTACGAATTCCGCGTCAACGGCGAGCACCGCAACCCGCTGACCGTGACCATGCCGCCGCCGGAGCCGCTGAAGGGCGCCGAGCTGGTCGCCTTCCGCGCGCAGACCGCGCCGGCGATGGCCCGCATCCAGGGCATGGAGAAGCTGATCTACGCCGATGCCAGCCCGGCACCGACCAGCCGCGACGAGGCCGCCCCCGAGGTGGCCAGCGCCAAGGACAAGAGCAGCACCGGCCGCAAGCGCGGCTGAGCCCCTGCGTTGACGAAGAAGGACGCGGCAGCACAAGCTTGCCGCGTCCTTTTTTTATGCCCGCCATGAACACGACTGCCGACACTGACGCCCCCCTGTACCTTGGCCTGATGTCGGGCACCAGTGCCGACGGCATCGATGCCGCGCTGGTGCAGTTTCCTGCCGGCGGAGGCTGCCGCTTCGTGCACGGCCTGACCGCCCGCTGGGAGCCGGTGCTGCGTGCACGGCTGGTGGCGCTGGGCGAAGGTGGTCCACTGGATTCGCTGGAGGAGCTGGGCGAGCTGGACGCCCGGATCGCGATCAGCTTCGCCGGGGCCGCCAACCAGCTGCTGGCCGAGGCTGGCGTGGACCGCAGCCAGGTGCTCGCGATCGGCTCGCATGGGCAGACCGTGCGTCACCGGCCGCTGGCCGACCCCGCCTTCACCGTGCAGCTGGGCGACGGCAACCGCATCGCCGAGTTGACCGGGATCACCACGGTCTCCGACTTCCGCCGACGCGACGTGGCGGCCGGGGGCCATGGTGCGCCACTGATGCCGGCCTTCCACCTGGCCATGCTGGGCACGACCGACGAAGACCGCGCCGTGCTCAATCTGGGCGGTATCGCCAACCTGACCCTGATTCCGCGCGAAGGTGCGGTACGTGGCTTCGATACCGGCCCGGCCAATGCGCTGATGGATGCCTGGTGCCAGCGCCACACCGGCCGCACCTTTGATGCCGACGGCGCGTACGCCGCCAGCGGCGCGGTGGACGAGGGCCTGCTGGCGGGCTGGCGCTCGGACCCGTGGTTCGCGCTGCCGCCGCCGAAGAGCACCGGCCGTGAGCAGTTCCACCTGGCCTGGGCCGAGGCGCACATGGCCGAGGGCCAGTACGCGGCGGCCGACGTGCAGGCGACCCTGCTGGAGCTGACCGTGGCAACGGTGGCCGACGCGCTGCTGGCGCAGCAGCCGCAGACCCGCCGCCTGCTGGTCTGTGGCGGCGGGGTACGCAACCGGCAGCTGATGAAGCGCCTCGCGGCCCGGCTGCCGGACGTGCAGGTGGAATCCAGCGCCGTGCACGGGCTGGACCCGGAGTACGTGGAGGCAATGGGCTTCGCATGGCTGGCGCAGCGGATGATGGACGGGCTGGCCGGCAACCTGCCAAGCGTGACCGGAGCTAAGGGCCCGCGGATCCTGGGGGCGATCCACCTGGCGTGAGGTGGCGCCATCCACGCGTGGCGTGGATCTACCGGGCAGCCGGACGTGGGCTCGTCTCTACAGCATTGCGGCGCGGCCGCTAATCGAAGCCCTGCCCTGCGGGCAAGGCCTGCAGGGCGGCAATGGCATCGGACAGGGCATCCACTTCCGGATCGCCGAAGCCGGAGCGGACTTCCAGTTCACTGCTGAACAGACCCTGCTCCAGCAAGGCGGCACAGGTCTGTTCGTGGGTCCAGCCGCGGGCGACCGCGACGCGTTTGATACGTTCCAGCAGCAGCGGGTCCAGGTCCCGCAGCACAACGTCGGCCATGCTCACTTCCCCGTTCGCAAGGCACCGCCCCCTCGGCGCGTCGGGGCGATGATCCCGCAGACCGGGCGGGCAGGCAATCAGGTCGAGCCGGCGGCCTGGCGACGGCGCTGCTGCAGGATCAGCAGGGCGCAGAGGATCACCACCGGGATCGCCACCAGCGCGGTACCGACGAAGAACAGCGCGTAGCCTTCCAGCAGCGTCCGGCCCTGTGCGAGCGTCTGTACCGACCACCCCGAGAGCCCCTTGAGCGCCTTGCCGGGCATCGCGTAGAACGAGCTCAGCAGTGCGTACTGGGTAGCGGTGTATCCAATGCTGGTCAGGCTCGACATGTAGGCGATCAGCGCCGTACCGGCGAAGCCGCTGGCGAAGTTGTCGATTGCCATGGCCACGGCGAAATGGGTTGTGTCCGGGCCGGAATAGGCCAGCCAGGCAAACGCCAGGTTGGAGGCCGGCCCCAGCACAGCGCCTACCATCAGCGCCGCCAGCACCCCCCAGCGGACCGAGACCAGGCCCGCTGCGGCAATACCGACGAAGGTCGCGACCAGCCCGACCGAACCACGCACCGCGCCCACGGTGTCCTCGTCCAGGCCGAGATCGACGTAGAAGGGGTTGGCCATCGGCCCCATGACGAAGTCGGCCATGCGATAGACGCTGATGGCCACCAGGATCAGGATCGCGCCGCTGCGGTGCTCGCGGACGAAGGCGATGAACGGTCCTGCTACGGCGTCGAACAATCCGCGCGGTGTCCACAGCGAGGTCGCCTGCGCCTGCACGGCAGCCACCTCCCTGGCGGGTTCCCTGGCCATGACCACGGCCACCACGCCAAGCGCCATCAGCACGGCCATGATCTCGTACGAGACCTGCCAGCCGACACGGGCCGCGATGATCAGGATCAGCGCATCGGTGACCAGCAATGCAGTGCGGTAGCCCAGTGCCGAGGATGAGGTCAGCAGTCCAAGCTGCTCGCTGTTGTCAGCACTTTCAATGCGCCAGGCATCGATGACGATGTCCTGGGTGG
Organism: Stenotrophomonas sp. YJH_SMC_133; assembly: GCF_059370655.1. NCBI lineage: Bacteria > Pseudomonadati > Pseudomonadota > Gammaproteobacteria > Lysobacterales > Lysobacteraceae > Stenotrophomonas > Stenotrophomonas sp. YJH_SMC_133. Next base: position 5,987 of record NZ_JCAFTW010000004.1, read on the forward strand.
CCGAAGCAAACGCCACGATCACGGCCATCACGCCGAACACGACGATGTGCTGCCAGGCGATACCCAGGAACTGGATCTGGCCCCCCTTGGGCTGGACCAGCGCCATGCCGACCAGGCCCACCACCACAACCAGCTGCGACAGCAGCATCCAGCCACGGCGGCGGCCAAAGCGGCCGAACAGAGGCACGTCGGTCTTGTCGACGATCGGTGCCCACAGGAACTTCATGGTGTAGGCCAGCCCGACCCATGACAGGAAGCCGATCGTACTCAGCTCGATGCCTTCCTTGCGCATCCAGAAGCCGAGCGTGTTGCCCACCAGATAGATCGGCAGGCCGGAACTGAAGCCGAGCAGCAGCATCGCCAGCACCTTGCGCTGGCTCAGGTTGGACAACACCTGCTGCCACGGTCGGCGCGGCTTGGCAGCCTCGGTCACAGGTCGTAGTCCACGGTGAACGGGGCGTGGTCGGAGAAGCGCTCGTCGCGGTAGATCGAGCAGCTTCGCAGGCGGTCACGCAGGCCCGGGGTGATGAACTGGTAGTCGATGCGCCAACCGACGTTGTTGGCACGGGCGGCGCCGCGGTTGCTCCACCAGGTGTAGTCCTCGCCGGTGGGGTTGAGCAGGCGGTAGGCATCGGCCCAGCCGCGGCCGGCGGTGACATCGGTGGCCTGGCCGTGGTCGGCGCAGAGGGCGTTGAGCCAGTCGCGTTCCTCCGGCAGGCAGCCGGAATTCTTCTGGTTGGACTTCCAGTTCTTGATGTCCAGCGCCGAACGCACGATGTTCCAGTCGCCGCACAGCACGTAGTCGCGGCCGCTGCGCGCCCACTCCTCCAGGATCGGCCGCAGCCATTCCATCACTTCGAACTTGAAGCCCTGGCGCAGGTCGCCCGAGCTGCCGGACGGGATATAGAAGGAGACCACGCTGAGGTTGCCGTAGCGTGCCTCGATGTAGCGGCCTTCGTCGTCGAACGGGGCCCAGCCCAGCGACGTGATGACCTGGTCCGGCTCGCGCTTGCTGTAGATCGCCACACCGCTGTAACCCTTCTTGGTAATGGCGTCGCGGTAGAAGCAGTGGTGGCCGTCCGGGCGGAACATCGGGTCGCTCAGCTGGTCTTCCTGGGCCTTGGTTTCCTGGATGCACAGGACATCGGCATCCTGGGCACGGAACCAGTCGAGGAAGCCCTTGGTCGCGGCGGAACGGATGCCATTGGCGTTGAAACTGATGATGCGCATGCGGAAGACCTACGGCGGGAAACCGGGCAAGCATACCGGTTGACTGCAGGGCTGCGCAGTCCGCCGGGTGGGCCCGCCAGCGCCTTCACACGGGGCCGGACGAGCGCGAAACGCCCAGCTGGATTAGGATTTGTGCTCCAAATGAAGATGAATCGAGTTTTGATGAGCGACCACCGCCACCGTTTCCTGCAGTTGGCCCTGACCGCCGACGCCCTTCGCTTCGGCCAGTTCACCCTCAAGTCCGGCCGGCTGAGCCCCTATTTCTTCAACGCCGGGCGCTTCGACTCCGGCTCGCTGCTGTCCCAGCTCGGCGCGTGCTATGCCGATGCCATTGATGCCAGCGGGATCAAGTACGACGTGGTGTTCGGCCCAGCCTACAAGGGCATCCCGCTGGCCACCGCGATGGCCTGCGAGCTGGCCCAGCGCGGCCGCGACCTGCCGCTGTCGTTCAACCGCAAGGAAGCCAAGGACCATGGCGAGGGTGGCCAGCTGATCGGCGCCGACATGCAGGGCAAGCGCGTGCTGATCGTCGACGACGTGATCACCGCGGGTACCGCGATCCGCGAAGCGCTGGGCATCATCCGCGCCGCCGGTGGCACCCCGGCCGGCATCGTGGTGGCGCTGGACCGCCAGGAGATCGCTTCGGAGACCGACCGCCGTTCTGCCGCGCAGTCGGTGGCCGAAGAAGCCGGTATCCCGGTGATCGCCGTGGCATCGCTGGCCGATCTGCTTGATTTCGCCTCCGGCAACCCGGAACTTGTGGGTTACCGGCAGCCGCTGGAAGCCTACCGGGCCCAGTACGGCGTTCGTTCGATCCGCTGACCGACCCAGGGGAAAGGTCATGTCCCGAGTTCCTGCTGTCCTCTTCGCCGGCCTGCTGCTGGTCGTGCCGTTCACCGTACCGGCGCAGTCGCGCGACAGCGGCAAGGCGGAAAAGAAGCTGTACTGCTGGAACGAGGGCAAGGAGCGGATCTGCAGTGATTCGCTGCCGGCCGACGCGGTCAACCATGCCCGCGAGGAATTCAATGCGAGCACGGGCCTGCGCAATGCGCAGGTCCAGCGCGCGTTGACCGACGAGGAGCGTGCCGCTGCCAGCACCGCTGCGCAGCAGCAACAGCTGGACCTGATGGCCGAGCAGACCCGCCAGCGCACCGAGCAGGCCATGTTGTCCACCTACGGCAGCGAGGCCGACCTGCGCCGGGTGTTTGCCGAGCGCCAGGAAGTGCTGGACAACAACCTGAAGACAGCCGAGTACAACGTCACCAGCCTGCGTGAGTCGCTGGTGGCGCTGCTGTCGGCGGCGGGAGACCGCGAGCTGGCCGGCGCCAAGGTGGCCGACAAGCAGGCCGAGGCGATCCGCAAGCGGCATGCGCAGCTGCAGGCGCAGCAGCGCCTGCAGGCCGGGCTGGTGCAGCAGCAGCAGGCGTTGAAGGCCGAGATCGACAGCACCCTGCAGCGCTATCGCGAGCTGAAGGGGCTGGTGCCAGCGGACGCTCCGGCGGGCTGACGGCGCTGCCTCCGCCGGGCATGGCCCGGCGCTACCCCGGGCCTGGTTACGGGTTGGCCCACGGAATTTATGCACTCTTTACGCGTCGGCCCGGTCCAGCGCGTAGTGCGTTTATGGGGGGTAGGACGACGATGGCGGCCTGAGGTGGAGGGGTTCCACCAGGACGCTATTGCAATGTCCCCCTGGCTGTCGTTGTTGTGTGGCGTGCTGGTGCTGGTTGCCGCCGCCTATCTCCTTTATGTCGTGCTGCGGCCCGAGTCGTTCTGAGCGGAGCCGGCCATGACTGAGATGCTTGTGATTATTGCCGCCAGCCTGCTGCTGGCGTGGCCGCTGGGCCTGTACCTGGCGCGCGTGATGCGCGGCACGCCGATGAAGGTCGACGTGCTGTTCCACTGGATCGAGAAGCCGCTGTACAAGGTGCTTGGCGTCGATCCATCGCGCGCCATGTCCTGGCGCGGCTATGTGCTGGCCTTCGTGCTGAGCAACGTGGTGGTCGCGGTGCTGACCCAGGCGGTGTTCATGACCCAGGCCTGGTTGCCGTTGAACCCGGACCAGATCCCGAACATGCGCTGGGACACCGCGCTGCACACGATGATCTCGTTCCTGACCAACACCAACCAGCAGCACTATTCGGGCCAGGCGCAGCTGTCCTACTTCTCGCAGATGACCGGCATCACCGGCCTGCAGGTGGTGACGCCGATGATGGGCCTGGCGCTGGCGGTGGCGACGCTGCGCGCGTTGTTCTCGCGTGCGCCGCAGGCTGCGGCGACCACCAGGGCCGGCGATGACCGCCAGGTGGCGGTGGGCAACTACTACGTGGACGTGGTGCGCCTGTGCGTGCGCTTCCTGCTGCCGCTGTGCCTGGTGTGGACGCTGGTGCTGACCAGTCAGGGCGTGCCGTCGACGATGGCCGGTGGGCCACAGGCCACGCCGATCGATGCCAGCGCTGGCATGGCCGAACAGAAACTGCCGTTGGGACCGGTGGCGGCGATGGTCGCGGCCAAGCAGCTGGGCGCCAACGGCGGCGGCTGGTATGGCCCGAACAGCAGCTTCCCGCTGGAGAACCCGACCCCGCTGTCGAACGCGCTGGAGATCGTCGGCATCCTGCTGGTGCCGATGGCGGTGATCTTCATGATCGGCGCGTTCACCGGCCGGCGCCGCTTCGGCGCCCTGGTGTTCAGCTGCATGCTGGGCATGTCGCTGCTGTCCACCGGCGCGATGATGTGGAGCGAAGGGCATAGCGCCAGCGCCGCCACCCCGCTGCTGATGGAAGGCAAGGAAGTGCGCTTCGGCGCCGATGGCACTGCGCTGTGGGCGGCGGTGACCACCCAGGTCTCCAACGGCTCGGTCAACGGCATGCACGATTCGCTGGCGCCGCTCAGTGGCGGCATCGCGATGGTCAACATGCTGGTCAGCGCGATCTGGGGCGGCATCGGTTGTGGCCTGCAGCAGTTCATCGTGTACCTGCTGCTGGGTGTGTTCCTGGCCGGGTTGATGACCGGGCGCACGCCGGAACTGTTCGGCCGCAAGCTGGAGACGCCACAGGTGCGCCTGCTGGCCCTGCTCGTGCTGCTGCAGCCGATCACCCTGCTGGTGTTCACCGCGATCACCCTGGCCGTGCCCGGCCTGGCGGGCACCTCCAATCCCGGCTTCCATGGCATCAGCCAAGTGTTCTACGAGTATGTCTCGGCCTATGCCAACAACGGTTCGGGCTTCGAAGGGCTGGGAGACGCCACGCTGTGGTGGAACCTGAGCTGCTCGCTGGTGCTGCTGCTGGGCCGCTTCCCGCTGCTGATCATCCCGCTGGTGGTGGCCGCACAGCTGGCTGCCAAGCGCCAGGCGCCGGAGTCTGCCGGCAGCCTGCAGATCGAAACGCCGACCTTCGCCCTGACCCTGGTCTCGGTGATCGTCATCCTGACCGTGCTGCAGTTCATGCCGGCGCTGGTACTCGGCCCGATCGCCGACCACCTGAGCCTGGGACTGCACTGAGGACACCGCAATGAGTACCCATGCAAGTTCAACCCGTAGTTCCCTCGCACCGCGCCCTGCCCTGCTGGATGGCGCAGGCCTGCGCCGCGCACTGGTCGAGGCAGTGCGCAAGCTGTCGCCGATGCATCTGGTGCGCAGCCCGGTGATGGCGGTGGTGATGGCCGGCACGATCGTGGCCGCGATCGTCACCCTGACCGGCAATGCGCCGCTGGGCTTTGGCCTGGCGGTGACCGCGATCCTGCTGGTGACCGTGCTGTTCGGCAATTTCGCCGAAGCCGTGGCCGAAGCACGTGGCCGTGGCCAGGCCGCATCGCTGCGCCGCGCCCGCCAGGACCTGGTGGCGCGCCGCCTGGCCGCACCGCAACCGGGTGCCGCGGAAACCCAGCTGCCAGCCGCCGAGCTGCGCCCGGGCGACCATGTGATCGTCAGTGCCGGTGAGCTGGTACCGGCCGATGGCGAGATCGTGCAGGGCCTGGCTACCATCAACGAAGCAGCGGTGACCGGCGAATCGGCACCGGTGCTGCGCGAGGCCGGTACCGACCGTTCCGGTGTGATCGGCGGAACCAAGGTGCTGTCCGACCAGATCATCGTGCGGGTGACCGCCGAGCCGGGCCACAGCTTCCTGGACCGGATGATCGCGCTGGTGGAAGGCGCCAACCGGCAGAAGACGCCGAACGAGATCGCACTGACCCTGCTGCTGGCGGCGATGACGCTGACCTTCCTGGTGGTGGTGGCGACGCTGCCGGCCATTGGCGCGGCGGTAGGCGTGCAGGTTGACCCGCTGCTGCTGATCGCGCTTCTGGTCTGCCTGATCCCGACCACCATCGGCGGCCTGCTGCCGGCCATCGGCATCGCCGGCATGAACCGCGCGTTGGCCGCCAACGTGCTGGCCAAGTCGGGCAAGGCGGTGGAAGTCGCGGGCGACGTGGACGTGCTGCTGCTGGACAAGACCGGCACCATCACCTACGGCGATCGCCAGGCCAGCCACTTCCATCCGTTGGCCGGTATCGATGCCAGCCAGCTGCGTGAAGCGGCGCTGTTGTCCTCGCTGGCCGACCCGACCCCGGAAGGCAAGTCGATCGTGCGCCTGGCGCGCGAACAGGGCTGCGCCACCGCTGAACCGGACCACGCCGAGTACCTGGCGTTCAGTGCGCAGACCCGCATGTCCGGCGTGGACCTGGAACATGGCCGGCAGATCCGCAAGGGCGCGGCCGATGCGATCCGTGCCCACGTGCAGGCACTGGGTGGGAGTGTGCCGGCTGAACTGGCCGGCCGCGTCGAGCAGGTCGCACGCAACGGTGCCACCCCGCTGGTGGTGGCCGAGGGCCGCCACGTGCTGGGCGTGATCGAACTGTCGGACGTGGTCAAGCACGGCATGCGCGAGAAGTTCGCGCAGCTGCGGGCGATGGGCATCCGCACGGTGATGATCACCGGCGACAACCCGCTGACCGCCGCCGCGATCGCTGCCGAAGCCGGTGTCGACGACTACATCGCCGAGGCGCGACCGGAAGACAAGCTGGCGCGCATCCGCCAGGAGCAGGCCGGTGGCCGCCTGGTGGCGATGGTCGGTGACGGTACCAACGACGCCCCGGCACTGGCCCAGGCCGACATCGGCCTGGCGATGAACTCCGGTACGCAGGCGGCGAAGGAGGCCGGCAACATGGTCGACCTCGATTCGGACCCGGCCAAGCTGCTGGCAGTGGTGGAAGTAGGCAAGCAGCAGCTGATCACCCGCGGCGCGCTGACCACCTTCTCGCTGGCCAACGACGTCTCCAAGTACTTCGCGATCCTGCCGGCGCTGTTCGCCGCGGCCGTTCCGACCATGGCCGCCTTGAACGTGATGCAGCTGTCGAGCCCGCGCAATGCGGTGCTGGCGGCGCTGATCTTCAACGCCCTGGTGATTCCCGCCCTGATCCCGCTCGCCCTGCGTGGCGTGCGCTTCCGCCCGGCCACCGCAACGGCGCTGCTGCGCCGGAACATGCTGGTGTACGGCCTCGGCGGCGTGCTGCTGCCGTTCGCAGCGATCAAGGCGATCGACCTCCTTCTTGTCCTGGTATTCGGCGCATGAACCGTTCTGCTTCCACCTCCACTTCCCTGTCCCGCGAACCGAAGGCCGAGGCCCGGGTGGCCAGCCTGCAGGACGGCGCCAGCTGGCGCCCGGCGATCGGCCTGGGCCTGGCCACCCTGCTGCTGGCGGGTGCGGTCTACGCCGGTATCGCCACCGGTTTCGCCAGCCTGGCCTACCCGACCCAGGCCGAGGGCAGCCTGCTGCGCGATGGCAATGGCCAGGTGCGCGGCTCGGCGTGGCTGTCGCAGCCGTTCACCGGTGATGGCTACTTCCAGGCACGGCCATCGGCGGCCAACTACGACCCGATGGCGGCAGCCGGTTCCAACATGGCGCGCAGCAACCCGGCGCTGGCCGAGCGCGTCGCCGCCAGCACCGCGGCGGTGGCCGCACGCGAAGGCGTTGCCCCGGCGCAGGTTCCTGCGGACCTGGTCACCCAGTCCGCCGGCGGCCTGGATCCTCAGCTGTCACCGGCTGCAGCGCAGCTGCAGGTGGCACGCGTGGCGCGTGCCCGTGGCCTGCCGGTGGAACGCGTGCAGGCACTGGTGCAGGCGCACACCGAAGGTCGCCAGTGGGGCCTGTTCGGCCAGCCGCGGGTGAACGTGGTGACGCTGAACTTCGCGCTGGACCACGCGGCCAAGGCGCCGTGATGCCGGCCTGCACCGGCTGCGCGCACAATGGCACCCATGACTGATGCGCGTACCCGCCAGGCCGATGCCCTGGTCGAAGGCCTGCAACGCGAAGCCGGCGGCAAGCTGACCGTGTTCCTCGGCGCGGCGCCGGGCGTGGGCAAGACCTACGCCATGCTGACCCGCGCGCAGGAACAGCTGCGCCGCGGCGTCGACCTGGTGGTCGGGTTGGTGGAAACCCATGGCCGTGCCGATACCCAGGCGCTGCTGGAGGGGCTGCCACAGCTGCCGCTGAAGGATGTGGCCTACCACGGCCATGCCCTGCAGGAGATGGACCTGGATGCCGTGCTCGCACGGCATCCGGCGTTGGTGCTGGTGGACGAACTGGCCCATCGCAATGCACCCGGCAGCCGCCACGAGCGGCGCTGGCAGGATGTGATGGAGCTGCTGGACGCCGGCATCGACGTCTGGACCACGGTCAACATCCAGCATCTGGAAAGCCTCAATGACGTGGTGATGCGCATCACCGGCGTACGCGTGAGCGAGACCGTGCCGGATGGGGTGCTCGACCGCTTGCACGACATCGTGCTGGTCGACCTGCCGCCGCGCGAGCTGATCGCGCGCCTGCAGCAGGGCAAGGTCTATGTGCCCGAACAGGCCGCGCAGGCGCTGCAGGCGTTCTTCTCGCCGGCCAACCTCACCGCACTGCGCGAGCTGGCCATGCAGGAGGCCGCCGACCGCGTCGACAGCAGCCTGCGTGAAGCGCGCGCCGCGCGCGGCGAGAGCAACCTGCCACTGCGTCGTGGCGTGCTGGTGGCCATTGATGGCGGCGGTCAGAGCGAATACCTGGTGCGGGTGGCGCGGCGCATCGCCGAACGCCGCGATGCGCCGTGGACGGTGGTGACCGTGCAGGGCCGACGCCAGGACGAGGCGACCCGGCGCGAGATCGATGCGGCCTTCGCATTGGCACGGCGCCTCGGCGGCGACGCCGAACTGCTGCATGGATCGAGCATCGCCGATGCCCTGCTCGACCATGCCGCGCACAACGGCGTGTCGACCCTGGTGCTCGGCCGGACCCGCGAACGTCCACTGGCGCGGATGTTCAACCGCACCCTGACCCAGCAGCTGATCCAGCGCGGCGCGCATTACGAGATCACCATCATCAGCACCCCGCAGGCACGTGCGCGTTCGCGCCGCGAGGGCCTGCTGCCGCCGATGCGCGGCATCAGCTACGAACCGGTGCAGGCGCTGATCGCCACCGCGCTGGCCTGTGCGGTGGCATGGCTGGCCGAACGCTGGGTCGGCATGGCCGACCTGTCGATGGTGTTCATCGTGGCGGTGGTGCTGGTGGCCGCACGCACGCGCGCCAGCGTGGCGGTGATGGCGGCGATCCTGTGCTTCCTCGCCTACAACTTCCTGTTCATCGCGCCGCGCTTCACCTTCGCCATCGGCGCGCGCCAGGGCGTGATCACCGTGTTCCTGTTCCTGGCCGCCGCGCTGGTGGCCGGACGCCTGGCCTCGCGCCTGCGCATGCAGGTGATCGCGCTGCGTGCGGCGAATCGACATGCGCGTGCGCGCCAGCAGCTGGGACGGCAGCTGGCCAGCGCGGCCGGCAACGGCGAGGTGGCGCAGGCGGGTCGGCATGCACTGGAACAGGCCATGGACGTTCCAGCGTGGCTACGGATCGGCGCCGATACCGCAACCGGTGGCCGCAGCCAGCCGGGCGATACCGACTTGGCCGCCGCCGATTGGGCACTGCGCCACGGCCAGCCGAGCGGGCGCTTCACCGACACCCTGGCCGGTGCGCAATGGTGGTTCCTGCCGCTGCTGGATGGCGAAGACCGCGCCATCGGCGTGGCGGGCCTTTACCTGCCCGGCGCACAGGCGCGCCTGCTGCCCGAGCAGCGGCAGCTGGCCGAGGCGATGGTCGACGACATCGCCCAGGCCGCGCTGCGCACGCGGCTGGTGGCCGAACTGGAGCAGGCCCACGTCAGCAACGAGACCGAGCGGCTGCGCTCGGCCCTGCTCTCTTCGGTGTCACACGACCTGCGCTCGCCGCTGGCGGCGATGATCGGTTCGGCCGACAGCCTGGCCAGCTACGGTGCGGCGATGGATACGGCTGATCGCCGTGCCCTGCTGGACACCATCCTGGTCGAAGGCGAGCGGCTGGACCGCTACATCCAGAACCTGCTGGACATGACCCGGCTCGGCCACGAAGGGTTGAAGATCAACCGCGACTGGATCGGCGTGGACGAGCTGATCGGCTCGGCGGCGCGGCGCCTGCAGCGCTACCAGCCCAAGGTGCGGCTGGAGCTGGATATTCCGGCCACGCTCGCGCCAATCTGGGTACACCCGGCGCTGGTTGAACAGGCGGTGTTCAACGTGATGGAAAACGCGGCCAAGTTCTCGCCACCCGATGCCGCCGTGCAGGTGCAGGCGCGCGAACTGGACGGACAGCTGCGCATCGATGTGATCGATGCCGGCCCCGGCATTCCCGATGACGAGCGCGCGCGCATCTTCGACATGTTCTACAGCGTCGAGCGCGGCGACCGTGGCCGCCACGGCACCGGCCTGGGCCTGACCATCTGCCAGGGCATGGTCGGTGCGCATGGCGGCAGCGTGCAGGCGCTGCCCGGACGCGACGGTCGCGGTACCCTGATCCGCATCACCCTGCCCCTGCTCAAGCCAGCCTCCCACGATGAGCCCGACTCCGATTGACGCCAGCGCGCCGGCCCCGCGCGTGCTGGTGATCGATGATGAAACCCAGATCCGCCGGTTCCTGGACATCAGCCTGCGCGCGCAGGGCTACCAGGTGCGGCAGGCGGCCACCGGCCAGGAAGGCCTGCAGCTGGCGGCCAGCGAGGACATGGACCTGGTGATCCTGGACATCGGCCTGCCGGACATGGAAGGCCATGAGGTGCTGGAGCAACTGCGGCAGTGGAGCCAGGTGCCGGTGATCATGCTGACCGTGCGTGCGGGTGAAGCCGAAAAGGTGCGCGCACTGGATACTGGCGCCAATGACTACGTGACCAAGCCGTTCGGCACCCAGGAGCTGATGGCGCGGGTGCGGGCGCTGCTGCGCACGCGCAGCGTGCCCAGCGACGGCACGCCACCGGTGTTCGACGATGGCCATCTGCATGTGGATCTCGTACGCCGCGAAGTGGCGCTGGATGGCGAGCCGGTAGCGCTGACCCGCAAGGAGTACGCGCTGCTGTCGCTGCTGCTGCGCAATGCCGGGCGGGTGGTGACCCAGCCGCAGATCCTCCAGGAAATCTGGGGCCCGACCCACCAGCACGACACCCATTACCTGCGCATCCTGGTCGGCAAGCTACGGCACAAGCTGGGCGATTCAGCGCTGGATTCGCGCTACCTGTTCACCGAGCCGGGCGTGGGCTTGCGTTTCAAGGGGTAATAGATCCACGCCATGCGTGGATGGACATCATCGAAGCCGGAAGAGCATCCACGCATGGCGTGGATCTACCGTGTCGACCAAGGTCGACACCCACCAGCAGCGGTCCATGCCGTTCCGACAGATCGCGGAAATCTGTCGAAGGCGGGGTGGGTCCGGTTGCGGGGGCGTGAGCCGCATGGATGCGGCGACCGAGCTTACATGGACGTACTTGCAGCGTCCCCCGTAACCGGACCCACCCCGCATCCCTCGGATAGCCGGCCTTTGACGTTGACGTTGACGTTGATTCGGCGGGTGCCGGGCGCAGCCCGGCCTCACCTCAGAACCCCAGCGGGGTGTCGCCCAGCACCGGCTGCAGCTGGCTGCGGAACAACGCCTGGATGCGTTCCAGTGCCGCCTCGTCGTTGCCCTCGAAGCGCAGCACCAGCACCGGCGTGGTATTGGAAGCACGCACCAGCCCCCAGCCATCGGGGAAGTCCACGCGCAGGCCGTCGATGGTCGACAGGCGGCCGCCCACATAGGGGTTGTCCGGCGACTGTGCCGCCGCCACCAGCATCGCCACCAGCGCATGCGGCGTGCCTTCGGCCACCGGCACCTTCAGTTCCGGCGTGGCCACCATCTCCGGCAGCTCGGCCAGCACCTCGTCCGGGGCTTCCTCGCGCTGCGCCAGGATCTCCAGCAGTCGCGCGGCGGCATACAGGCCATCGTCGAAACCGAACCAGCGCTCCTTGAAGAAGAAGTGGCCGCTCATCTCGCCGGCCAGCTCGGCATCGGTCTCGCGCATCTTCGCCTTCATCAGCGAGTGCCCGGTCTTCCACATCAACGGGCTGCCACCATTGCGCAGCACGTGATCGGACAGCTTGCCGGTGCACTTCACGTCGTAGATCACCATCGCGCCGGGGTTGCGCATCAGCACGTCGGCGGCGAACAGCATCAGCAGGCGGTCGGCATAGATGATCCTGCCTTCGCCGGTGACCACGCCCAACCGGTCTCCGTCGCCATCGAAGGCGACGCCGAGGTCGGCGCCGAAGCGCTTGACCGTCTGCACCAGGTCTTCCAGGTTGGCCGGCTCGCTCGGGTCGGGATGATGGTTGGGGAAGGTACCGTCGACATCGCAGTACAGCGGGATGACTTCGGCGCCGATGGCTTCCAGCAGCTGTGGTGCAAGCGCACCGGCGACGCCGTTGCCGGCATCGGCCACGACCTTCAACGGGCGGTCCAGCTGCACGTCGTCGGCGATGCGCTGGATGTAGTCGGCACTGACATCGCGCTGCTGGTAATCGCCCGGCTCGGCCGCCTGCGCCAGGCGCCCCTCGACGATGCGCTGGTAGAGATCGGTGATGGCATCGCCTGACAGCGTCTCGCCGCCGATGACCACCTTGAAGCCGTTGTACTCGGGCGGGTTATGACTGCCGGTGACCGCCACGCAGGTGCCGGTACGCAGGTGGAAGGCAGCGTAATAGACGACCGGCGTCGGTGCCAGGCCGATGTCGATCACCGCGCAACCGGTGCGACGCAGGCCCTCGGCCAATCCCGCAGCCAGTTCCGGGCCGGACAGGCGGCCATCACGGCCGATCACCACCTCGCGCAGGCCCTGTTCCAGCGCCACGGTACCGATGGCCTGGCCGATCAGCGCGGCGGTCTTCGGCGTCAGTTCGCTGCCGACCACGCCACGGATGTCGTAGGCGCGGAAGATGCCGGCGGCCAGTTCCCCGGCAGGGACCGGTGGCGGCGGCGGCGCAGTGTCCGCGGCGCTGGCGGCGGCCACCGGTGGCGGCGCCATCTGCAGGCTCTCGCTCAGGGTCGGGCCATGATCCGCTTCCGCCACGGCCGCACGGCGCGGCAACGGCAGCGACTTCGGCAGCCGGCCGCGACCCACCACCAGCAGCACGGCGATGAACGCCAGCAGCAGCGCGACGATGGCACTGGCCAGCGAACCCAGGCCCAGAGGACCGGCTTCGACATTCGGTACGGCGGCCACCAGCCGCAACGGCGTGCCCGGAACCGGGCGCGCCAGCGCTTCGGCGCTCTCGGCCAGGCCGGCGTCGCCCTGGGCAACGAGGTCATGCGTGCCTTGGCGCAGGCCGAGGAAGCCGGTGGACGGGGCGCTCACCTGGTCCAGCGGCGAGGTCAGCCGCAGCAATGGCTGGCGCACGTAGAGCACTGCCGGGCCAAGGCTGCCCAGCTGCACCGGAGCCGCCAGACCCAGGCGATTGCCACCTGCATCGCGCACCACGCGCAGGCCAGGCTTGCCCTCGGCCAGCGCTTGTTCCAGCAGGGCCAGGCGTGCGTAGCCGAAGGTGGCCGGGTCGGCATAGGCCGTGGCCAGATCGGCGGTCAGCACGTCAGCCTGCTCCACGCCGGTCCAGCTCTCGCGCACGGCCAGCGCCGCTGCCGCGGCGTCGCCGGCCTGCAGTGCCTGCTGCACGCGTTCGTTCTTCAACTGCTGCTGCAGCTGCTTCAGCTGGCCGGCTGCGGCCTCCTGCAAGCCCTGCACGGCCTGGTCACGCGCTTCTTCCAGCGCCTGGCCGTTGGCCTCCTGCCGCCATTGCTGCACCGCGCTCCATCCGAACCAGCCGGCCAGCAGGACCAGCAGCACCCCCAGTAGTGGCGCACTGCGTCCCAACGACCGTTCCCGCTGCCCTTCCCCGATGCCGCTCATCAATGTCCCCCGTCAACGCACCCCGGTATGGCCGAATCCACCCGTTCCCCGCACGCTGTCGGTGAAAGTATCCACCACCTGCAGGCTGACGCGGGCAATCGGCACGACCACCAGCTGCGCGATGCGATCGCCCGGCTCGATGGTGAAGGCCTCGCGGCCACGGTTCCAGACGCTGATCAGCAACGGACCCTGGTAATCGGCGTCGATCAGGCCGGTGCCGTTGCCGAGCACGATGCCGTGGCGATGGCCCAGCCCGGAACGCGGCAGGATCACCGCGCACAGGTGCGGATCAGCGATATGGATGGCCAGGCCGCTGGGCACCAGCGCGGTGTCGCCCGGCTGCAGGGTCAGCGCGGTATCCAGCGCCGCGCGCAGGTCCATGCCGGCGCTGGCTTCGGTGGCGTAGGCCGGCAGCGGCCAGCTGTCGCCGAAACGCGGATCAAGCAGCTTGACCTGCAGCGGTTGGGAAGTGGAAGCCTGGGTCATGCCTGGAGTCTCCGCGCGATCAGCGCCAGCAGTTGTTCGGCCAGCTCGCGCTTGGAGGTGGCCGGAAATACCTGTTCACCGTCCTGCCAGAAGGCCGTGGCGGCGTTGTTGTCACTCTCGAATCCACCACCGCTGATGCCGACCTGGTTGGCGATCACCAGGTCCAGGCGCTTGTCGACCAGCTTGCCACGCGCATATTTCTCCACGTCGTGGGTCTCGGCGGCGAAGCCGACCACCAGCTTCAGCGACTGCGTCTGTGCAGCGACTTCGGCGAGGATGTCCGGCGTGCGCACCAGCTCGATCACCAGCGACTGGCTGTCGGCAGTCTTCTTCAGCTTCTGCGGCGCGACCTGGCGTGGCGTGTAGTCGGACACCGCGGCGGCACCGATATAGATGTCGGCCGGCAACGACTTCAGCACGGCATCGCGCATCTGCGCGGCCGAGCGCACGTCCACGCGCTGCACGCCGGCTGGCGTCGGCAGCTGTACCGGACCGCTGACCAGCACCACCTGGGCACCCATCGTCGCGGCGGCCGCGGCCAGGGCAAAGCCCATCTTGCCGCTGCTGCGGTTGCCGACGTAGCGCACCGGATCGATGTCTTCATAGGTCGGGCCGGCGCTGATCAGCAGCCGAAGGCCCTGCAGCACGCGGGTTTCCGGTGCGACAACCGCCGCTGCAGCACTGCCATTGGCAGCCAGCGCGGCAACGATGTCGCCCGGTTCGGCCAGACGGCCGGGACCGGATTCGCCTTCGGCCAGCGGACCGTCGACCGGGCCGATCACCTGCGCGCCGCGCTGGCGCAGCAGGGCGATGTTGGCCTGGGTGGCCGGATGCAGCCACATGCGGTGGTTCATCGCCGGGCAGATCGTCAGCGGCGCGGTACTGGCCAGGCACAGGGTGCTGACCAGATCATCGGCGTGGCCCTGGGCCAGCCGGGCCAGCAGATCGGCGGTACCCGGGGCGACCACGATGCGGTCGGCCCAGCGGGCCAGCTCGATGTGGCCCATGGCCTGTTCGGCGGCGCTGTCCCACAGCGTGGTGCGGGTGGGCTGCCCGGACAGGGCCTGGAAACTGAGCGGAGTGACGAACTGCTGTGCTCCGGCGGTCATCGCCACCTGCACCTGGGCACCGGCGTCGCGCAGGCGCCGCACCAGTTCCAGGGCCTTGTAGGCCGCGATCCCGCCTCCGACGCACAACAGCAGTTTCTGACCTTCCAGCGCGCGGGCCGGCGCGGGGGAAGCGTTGGGGGAGTCAGCCACCTGGAATTCCTGTGCAAACGAGGGCGCTAGCTTACCCGATGGTCGGTAATGTCCCGGTGCAGGGCGCACATAGCGGGCGGCTATCAGCAGATGGAGTCCGTCTCCGTTGACCCGGGATTCACCCGGTACCAGTTTCGGACCTTTCCTATACCTCTACGGGTCTGCGCTTTTGCAGAATCAGGCATTGGCTGCCGCCCGCCGTGGCCTGTCCGACCTTCGAGGAGCCGCGTGCATCCGCGCATCATCATCGCCGACGACCATCCCGTGGTCCTGCATGGCATCCGTATCGTGCTGCAGACCTACCTGATGGACATCGTCGGCAGTGCGCGCGACGGCGCCCAGCTGCTGGAGCTGGTGGATCACCACGACTGCGATGCGGTGCTGACCGACCTGTCGATGCCGGGTGCCGGTCCGGACGGTCCGGAGCTGATCGACGCGCTGCGCATGCGCCGCCCTGGCCTGCCGGTGGTGGTGCTGACCGGCGCCCGCCATCCCGGCCTGCTGGACAGCCTGCTGCGGGAGGGTATCAGTGGCCTGGTCGACAAGTGCGCCGATTTCGCCGAACTGCCCCACGCGCTGAACGCCGCGCTGGCCGGGCAGGTATTCGTCTCCCAACAGCTGCGCCACCACCTGCAGGCGCGCGACCTGCTGTTTCCACGTCAGCCGGCGCCGTTGTCGGCACGCGAACAGGAAGTGCTGGAGCTGCTGGCAGCCGGCCTCAGCGTGAACGAAGTCGCCGAGCGCTGCGGGCGCAGCCCGAAGACCATCAGCCGGCAGAAGGCCGAAGCCAAGCGCAAGCTGGGCCTGCAGAACAACCAGGAACTGTTCGACTACCTGCAGACCCGGCGCGGCTGAGGCAACCTCCGACCCCAGTCCGCGGCATGCCCCGATGGGAGCCACCGCAAGGTCTGGCGATGATGGGCCATGCCCATCCATGACTGGCCCGAACAGGAACGCCCCCGCGAGAAGCTGATCGCGCGCGGGCCCACGGCACTTTCCGACGCCGAGCTGCTGGCCCTGTTTCTCGGCTCCGGGTTCGGTGGCCGCGATGCCGTGCAGACCGCGCGCGACCTGCTGCAGGCGCACGGCCCGTTGCGGGTACTGCTCGACCGCCCCGCCGCCGAGCTCGCCCGCCTGCCCGGGCTCGGCCCGGCACGCAGTTGCACGCTTGCTGCCGGGCTGGAACTGGCCCATCGCTACCTGGCGGCCGAGCTGGAGCACGGCGAGGCGGTTGGCAACAATCCGGCGGCGGTCGGCCGCTACCTGCAGCACCGGCTGCGTGGCCAGGCCCGCGAGGTCTTCATGGCCCTGTTCCTGGACAACCGCCACCGCCTGATCGCCTGTGAAGAGCTGTTCCACGGCACCATCAACGCCGCACCGGTCTACCCCCGCGAAGTGGTGCGGCGCGCCCTGCTGCACAACGCGGCGGCGGTGATCCTCAGCCACAACCACCCTTCCGGCGACCCGGAACCCTCCAGCGCCGATACCCGCATCACCGACGAACTGCAGCAGGCGCTGGCGATGGTGGACGTGCGCCTGCTGGACCACTTCGTGGTCGGCGAGGGCCGTCCCGTTTCATTTGCTGAACGGGGCCTGCTATCCCCGCCCCAGCCGCGGCTGTTCGGCTGAGCGCGGCCGTTCAGGCGCCATCGGCCGCCCCCACAGGCATGTTCTGGTCAGCGTGGGCGCGGGTATCTGCGCTAAAATGGGCGATTCCGCCGCTCATTCTCACAGCAGGCCTCGTGAAAAATCTCCTCCGCGCCCTGATCAGCCAAGGCATCGAAGCCTTGCGCGCCAATGGCACCCTGCCCGCCGACTCCCTGCCGCCGGACTTCGTGGTCGAGCGCCCGAAGACCCGCGACCACGGCGACTTCGCTACCAACGCCGCGATGCTGCTGGCCAAGGCCGCGCGCAGCAATCCGCGCGCACTGGCGCAGGCGCTGGTCGAGGCGCTGCCGCGCAGCGAGGACGTGAGCAAGGTCGAGATCGCCGGCCCCGGCTTCATCAACTTCCACCTGGCCCCGGCCGCGTACCAGCGCGAAGCCGCGTCGGTCATCAAGGAAGCCCACGACTACGGCCGCAACCTGTCCGGCAATGGCCGCACGGTGGGCGTGGAGTACGTGTCGGCCAACCCGACCGGCCCGCTGCATGTCGGCCATGGCCGCGCGGCGGCGATCGGCGACTGCGTGGCGCGCGTGCTCGATGCCAACGGCTGGAACGCCAAGCGTGAGTTCTACTACAACGACGCCGGCGTGCAGATCGAGAACCTGGCGCTGTCCACCCAGGCACGGATCAAGGGCATCGCGCCGGACCAGGACGGCTGGCCGGAAGGTGGCTACCGCGGTGAGTACATCGCCGACGTCGCACGCGCCTACATGGCCGGCGCCAGCGTCGACCTGGAAGGCAGCACCGTGGTCGGCGCCAAGGACCCGGACGACATGCAGGCGATCCGCCGCTTCGCCGTGGCCTACCTGCGCAACGAGCAGAACCTGGACCTGGCCGCGTTCGGCGTCGACTTCGACATCTATTTCCTGGAAAGCTCGCTGTACGCCGACGGCAAGGTAGCCGAAGCGGTGGCCAAGCTGCAGGCGTCGGGTCATACCTATGAAGAAGGTGGCGCGCTGTGGCTGCGCAGCACCGACTTCGGTGACGACAAGGACCGCGTGATGCGCAAGTCCGACGGCACCTTCACCTACTTCGTGCCCGACGTGGCCTACCACCTGTCCAAGTGGCAGCGCGGCTACGAGCGCGCGATCACCGAGCTGGGCGCCGACCACCACGGCTCGCTGGCCCGCGTGCGCGCCGGCCTGCAGGCGATGGAAGTGGGCATCCCGCAGGGCTGGCCGGAATACGTGCTGCACCAGATGGTCACCGTCATGCGTGGCGGCGAGGAAGTGAAGCTGTCCAAGCGTGCCGGCAGCTACTTCACCCTGCGCGACCTGATCGAGGAAGCCGGCCGCGATGCCACCCGCTGGTTCCTGATCGCGCGCAAGCCCGATTCGCAGCTGACCTTCGACATCGACCTGGCCCGCCAGCAGAGCAACGACAACCCGGTGTTCTACGTGCAGTACGCGCATGCCCGCGTCTGCAGCCTGCTGCGCCAGGCGCAGGAGAAGGGCCTGGTGTACGAGCAGGGCAACGGCCTGGCCAACCTCGGCCGCCTGGCCGACGATGCCTCGCTGCTGCTGATGAACGAGATCTCGCGCTATCCGGAAGTGGTGGAAGCGGCCGGCGTGGCGCTGGAACCGCATCTGGTGGCGCAGTACCTGCGTGAATTGGCGCATGCGTTCCACACGTGGTATCACGGGACGCCGGTACTGGTGGAAGATGCCGCCGATCGCAACGCCAAACTGACCCTGGCCTGTGCGGCGCGCCAGGTACTGGCCAATGGCCTCGAACTCCTGGGCGTCAGCGCCCCGGAAAAAATGTAAGCATCAGGAGACGCAGTACACATGGCAGCACGACGCGGCAAAAGCCAGGCACGACGCAACAGCGGCAGCCAGGGCACCCCCGGATGGGTGTGGCTGGTGGCCGGTGTAGCGATCGCGGCCGTGGTGTTCCTGGCGGCGCCGAACCTGTTCAAGGGCGAGGGCGATGGCTTCCTGCGCGCCGGTCCGCAGCCGAACCCGAACGCGCAGCCGGCGCCGGTCGCCGATGCCGACAGCGATGTCGGTACCCAGCCGGCCGCGCAGCCGGCTGCGCCGAAGCCGGCCGAACCGGAAAAGCCGGCCGCCACCCAGTACGACTTCTACACCCTGCTGCCGGGCAAGGAAGTCGAGATGTCCGACGCCGAACTGGCCGCCAGCGCGCGTGCCGAAGACCAGCGCCGGGCCAAGGCCGAAGCGCAGCGCGCGCAGGCGGCACTGGAAGGCAAGCCGGTTCCGCCGGCGACCACGACCGCACCGGCACCGGCGGCCACCGCCAGCGTGTCCAGCACCGCGCAGGTGACCGCCACCAGCCGTCCGCTGCCGGCACCGCTGAGTGAACGTCCGGCTGCGGCAACGCCGCCGGCCAGCACGGCCTCGACCAGCACCGCCGCCGCCACGCCGGCAGCGCGCGCGGAAACCGCAACGGCAACGGCGGGTACCCCGGCCACAGCCGCTCCGGCGGCCGCCGACAACGCCCGCTATATCCTGCAGGCAGGCGCCTTCGGCGCCTCCGGCGATGCCGAAGCAACCAAGGCCAAGCTGGCGATGATGGGACTTGCGGCACGCGTGGAGTCAGCACAGATCAACGGCAAGACCGTGTACCGCGTGCGCATGGGGCCGTATGGCAGTGCCGGTGAACTGTCCGAAGCCAAGCAGAAGCTGGATGGCACCGGCCTGCAGGCGATGGCGATCAAGGCCCAGTAAGCCTGCCGCTGTGAATGAAAAGGCCGGGCATTGCCCGGCTTTTTCTTGTTTCTGCAGAGTCGAGCCATGCTCGACTCTGCAAACGGCGGTCAGCCTTCGCGGGCGACCTGGAAACCGGCGAAGGACTGGCTGACCGGCATCAGTTCCAGGCGATTGATGTTCAGGTGCGGCGGCAGGCTGGCCACCCAGAAGATCTGTTCGGCGATGTCTTCGGCGGTCATCGGGTTGGCGCCGTTGTAGAGCTTGTCCGACGCCGCCTGGTCGCCGTGGGTACGCACCACGGTGAACTCGGTTTCAGCCATGCCTGGCTCGATCGTGGTCACGCGCACGCCGGTGCCGTGCAGGTCCGAACGCAGGCCCAGCGAGAACTGGCTGACGAAAGCCTTGGTGCCACCGTAGGCGTTGCCACCCGGGTACGGGTAGACGCCGGCCACCGACGAGATGTTGATGATCGCGCCCTTGCGCTCCACCAGCTGCGACAGCAGGCGGTGGGTCAGGGTCACCAGCGCGGTGATGTTGGTGTCGATCATCGTGGTCCAGTCCGACAACTTGGCGCTCTGTGCCGGCGCGGTGCCCTGCGCCAGGCCGGCGTTGTTGACCAGCAGATCGATCTCGCCAAAGGCGGGCGGCAGTGCCAGCAGCGCCGCTTCCATCGCAACCGGATCGCGGATGTCGAAGGCGGCGGCATGCACCACGTCCTTGCCGTAGCGATCGACCAGCGGCTGCAGGCGTTCGCCGCGGCGGCCCGTGGCGATCACTTTCCAGCCGGCCTGGGCGAAGCGGTGGACGGCGGCGGCGCCGAAGCCGGACGTGGCGCCGGTAATCAGGACAGTGCGGGTCATCAGGCAACTCCAGGGGGAAAAACCGGACGCCCATTCTGGCATTCCCGGCCCGTCCTGAGTTGCCCGCCGTCCTGCCGTCCCCCCGGCTCAACGCACGCGAAACACTCTGGCCTTGGGCAGGTCTTCGTCGACCTGCAGGAACCAGCGTCCGGCAATTCCTGGAACAACGGCGATCTGCGGCGACTGCAGCACCTTGCGCAGCTTCATCTGCCCCTTCATCACCTGCCATTGCTGGCCGTTATCAAGGGTGAACAGCGTGCCGGGCTGCCAGCCTGCGACCTCTCCGACCACGCGTGCATTGACCGGTCCTTCTTCCAGGCCCAGATGCATTGCTGCCGGTGCCGGCACATTGGCAGGCAGCGGCGCAGCGGCGGGGGCCACCGCTGCCGTCGGCCCGGTGGCCGCGCGCTCTGCCTCGCGCAGTACCCGGTTCAGCGCCTGCAACTGCGCTGGACTGAGCCCGACCTCGGCCAGTTGGGATGCACTCAGGCGCCGCTCGACGGGTACGAAGCGGTCCTGGGAGAAGGCAGCGAAGCTGCTGGCGAGCAGCAGTGCGGAAAACAGATACCGGCGCATGCAAGGGTCTCAGCGAACGAGTGCCCACGATGCTGCAGTTCGATGACAGTCCGGTGACAGGCCAGGGGCCGGTACAATGGGCCATGATCAACAACGATGTCCTGCGCAGCGTGCGCTATTCCCTGGACCTGGGCGACCACCACGTGGTGACCCTGTGCCAGATGGCCGACCCGGCCTTCGCCGTGGATCCCGAACAGGTGAAGGCCTGGCTGCGCCGCGAGGACGAAGCCGGTTTCGAAGCGATGAGCGACAGCGCGCTGGCGCACTTCCTCGATGGCCTGATCGTGCACCTGCGCGGTCGCGACGAGAGCCAGCCGCAGCGCGCGGTGGAAACCCGCATCGACAACAACCTGGTGCTGAAGAAGCTGCGCGTGGCGTTCCAGCTGCGCGACGTCGATCTGATGGAGATCTTCGCCAGCGCCGG
Source organism: Stenotrophomonas sp. YJH_SMC_133 (assembly GCF_059370655.1). NCBI lineage: Bacteria > Pseudomonadati > Pseudomonadota > Gammaproteobacteria > Lysobacterales > Lysobacteraceae > Stenotrophomonas > Stenotrophomonas sp. YJH_SMC_133. Next base: position 27,417 of record NZ_JCAFTW010000004.1, read on the forward strand.
TTTCAACGTCTCCAAGTCGGAAGTCGGTGCGCTGTTCCGCCAGCCCGGGCACACCAACTACCGGCGTTGCCTGGACCAGATGCTGCGCAACTTCCTCAAGGGCCTGAGCCTGCGCCTGCGCGGCTGAGCACGGCCTCGACGAACGCCCGCGCCGCCGGTGTCGGCAGCCGCTGCCAGACCAGGTGCACGCGGCGGGTCGGGGTTGGCTGCAGCGGAATCCGCACCACGCCCTGGAAGCCTTCGGCGATCAGCGCCGGCACGATGCCAACCGCCAGACCATGGCGGACGAAGCGCTCCACCAGTTCCATCAGGTTGACCTCGAAACGCACCGTGTGCGGCAGGCCAGCGGCGACGAAAGCATCGTCGGTCTGCCGCCGTGCACCGGTGCCGCGCGGGAAGTCGACCAGCGCCTCGTCCTGCAATTCGGTCAATGGCAGCCGCTTGCGCCTAGCCAGCCGATGCGAGGGGGCCAGCACCGCCACCAGGTCTTCTTCCTGCAGCATCTGGTGGCAGACCCCGTCCAGGCCGGCCGAGGGCGCCAACCCCACCAGTGCAACATCCAGGTCACGCGACTGCACCTGCGCGATCAGGTCCTCGCTCTTGTCCACCCGCAACTGGAATTCCACCTGCGGGTGCGCCTGCTGGAACGCGGCCAGCATCGCCACCACATCGATATCGGTCAGCGAGGAGATCTGCCCGATCGCCAGCAGCCCGCGCACCTCGCCACTGACCGCGGCCACATCGGCGCGCAGGTGGCGCAGGCTGACCAGCACCTGGCGTGCGTGCACCAGCAGCGCCTCACCCGCTGCCGTCGCCCGCACCTGCCGCGGCAGGCGCTCGAACAGCGGCGTGCCCAGTTCCTGCTCCAGGTAGGCAATCTGATGGCTCAACGCGGACTGCACCACATGGCAGCGTTCGGCGGCACGGGTGAAATTGCCCTCCTCGGCCAGGGCAACGGCAAACTCGAGCTGCTTGAGATTCATCCAACTATCTCGTTTCCAGATGGCATGGATGATGATGATTCATTTCCATCATGGCCGCAGCAGGTGGACACTGTGCCCCCGCTTCCTGGAACACCGCGTGAGCCCGTCCCTCCCCCCCTTGCACCGCTGGCAGGTGCTGCTGATGTCGGTGGCTACCGGCGTGGCCGTGGCCAGCAACTACTATGCGCAGCCACTGCTGCACACCATCGCCGACGCCTTCGGCGTACCGTTCGGCCAGGTCGGCATGGTCGTTACCGCCGCGCAGCTGAGCTATGCCGCCGGCTTGATCCTGCTGGTGCCGCTGGGTGACCTGTTCGAACGCCGCCGCCTGATCGTGGTGATGAGCCTGCTGTCGGCCGGCGGACTGGTGATCAGTGCCTGCGCACCGTCACTGACCTGGTTGCTGGTGGGCACCGCCATCACCGGCCTGTTCTCCGTGGTCGCCCAGGTGCTGGTGCCGTTCGCCGCTACGCTGGCCGCGCCGGAACATCGCGGTCGCGTGGTCGGCACGCTGATGAGTGGCCTGCTGCTGGGCATTCTGCTGGCGCGCACCGTGGCCGGCCTGCTTTCCAGCCTGGGCGACTGGCGCCTGGTGTATGCGATCGCCGCTGCCACCCTGGTGCTGACCGCACTGGCATTGCAGCGCGGTCTGCCGCGATTCCACCACAGCGCCGGCTTGGGCTATTTCGCATTGCTGCGCTCGATCGGCGTGCTGTTCGTGCAGGAACCGGTGCTGCGCCAGCGTACGCTGCTGGGCGCCTGCAGCTTCGCCATGTTCGCGATCTTCTGGACCCCGCTCGCGTTCCTGCTGGCACAGCCGCCGTATGCCTACAGCGACGCCACCATCGGCCTGTTCGGGCTGGTCGGCGCGGCCGGCACGCTGGCGGCCGGCCTGGCTGGCCGCATGTCCGACCGTGGCCAGACCGGGCGTGCCACCGCCATTGCACTGCTGCTGTTGTTGCTGTCGTGGCTGCCGTTGGGGCTGTCCGCACACTCGCTGCTGGCGCTGCTGGTGGGCGTGGTGGTGCTGGACCTGGCCGCGCAGCTGTTGCACGTCAGCAACCAGAACCTGATCTACGCACTGCAACCGGCGGCACGCAACCGCCTCAATGCCGGCTACATGACCGGCTATTTCATCGGCGGTTCGCTGGGTTCGCTGCTGTCTGCGCAGGTCTACCAGCGCTTCGGCTGGACCGGCGTCTGCGTGGCCGGCGCTGCCGTGGCTGCGCTGGCCCTGCTGCTGTGGCTGCCCGGCGCGCTGCGCGCGCGCCAGGCGTCGCTGCCCGACTAGAAGCTGCCCTGCAGCGCCAGCTCCCATCGCCCACCGGCGTTGCCGGGGAACAGGCGCTTGGCTGCGTTGTCCGTGTCATGCACGGTGGCGCGCAGTTCCCATGCCGGGGTCAGCGAGGCGATGGCACTGAGCTGCCCATGCAGGTAGTCCGGGCCCTGGGCGGTGGCCAGCCAGTACTGGCCCACCGCTGCTTCCAGGCGGAGGCGTTCGTGCAACGGCACACGCACACCCAGCTGGGCATAGGTACCGCGATGGCCACCGGCCAACGCATCGTTGGAATGGGCGACCTGCAGCCAGGCGCGCTGCTTCCAGGTCACCGTGGTGTTGAGCTCGGTCCAGTCCAGCGCGCGGCCGGTGCCCGGGTACACGTAACGGGTCAGGTTGGCATCCAGGCTCCAGTCCGGTGCCAGCGCGCCGGACCAGCCCGCCACCAGGTCGAACTCGCTGCGCGCGCCATTGTCCGGCTTGAACGAAACGTTGGACCCCCACACGCTGGCGTACCAGCCCGCTGGGATCGAGACCTTCGCGCCGGCCTGCACCGCCGGGTCGCCGTCGCTCTGCGAGCTGCCGCGCCATACGTAGTCACTGGTCAACGCCGCACTGCCACTGACCTGCACCTGTGCCTGCGCGCTGCTGATCCCGACCAGCCCTGCCAGGGCGGCCACCAGCGCCGCCATCATCCCCTTGCTGTTCACTGCACTGTGTTCCTCGTCGAAGGCGGTCACGCCGCCGGGAACGCAGTGTCGAGGCGAGGGCCGTAACGGATCGAGGGTGCTGCCGGGCCCGTGGCGCAAATTCGGCGTAAATCCCGTGGACTGCGGCCAATGCCAGCAGCGCGGTATCATGGCGCCCTGTTTCCAGGAACCAACCGCGTGGACGCCATCCTGACTCCGGTATCGATCGGCGAGCTGATCGACAAGATCACCATTCTCGAGATCAAGGCCGAGCGCATCGACGATGCCGCCAAGCTGGCCAACGTCCGCACCGAGCTGGACGGCCTGCTGCCGTTGCTGCAGCAGCTGCTGCACGCACAACCGGCACTGGCCGCGCTGAAGCAGCAGCTGAAGGTGATCAACGAGCGCATGTGGGACATCCAGGACCAGCTGCGCGACAAGGAAGCGGCCCAGGTGTTCGACGATGCCTTCATCCAGCTGGCACGCGGTGTCTATGGCACCAATGGCGAGCGCGTGCAGGTGAAGAACGAGATCAACCGCGTGGCCGGTTCGGCCCTGGTCGAAGAAAAGCAGTACCAGGGCGAGTAACCCCGCCTCAATCAGCGTCGATCAGATGGCGGAAGCGGAACAGCTCGCCATCGTTGCGGATGCCCAGCTTGCGGTATGCCGCTCGTTTCTGCGTGCTGATGGTGCTGGCCGCACGCCCGCTGCGGCGTGCCATCTCGCCGGTGCTGCAGCCACGCAGCACCCACTGCAGGACAGCGCGCTCGCGCGTACTCAACCGTGGTGAACGCATGGACTGCTGGCGCTGCCGGCGGGACTGGTTCAACTGTGCACGCAGCTCCGGCGGCACGAAGCGCCCGCCGCGGGCGACCACGCTCACTGCGCGCAGCAGCATCTGCGGCGCGCAGGCCTTGGACAGGAATCCGCGCGCACCGGCCTGCAGGGCCAAGGACACGACACCCGCGTTGCAGTGTGCGGACAGCACCAGGATCGGCACTGCCGGCCAATGTCGTGACACGTGCCGCAGCAGTTCCAGGCCTTCCCCGCTGTCACCGATCGGCAAGGCGTCAACCAGCAGCAGATCGATCGCAGCTGCCTGCTGCTGCAGGCGCTGCAGCAGATCACCGCTGCGGCCATAGCTTCCATCGACCTGCAGGCCCGCCTGCCGGGCCAGCAGTTCCTGCACGCCATGCCGCAACAGTGGATGCGGATCCAGCAGCAACAAGCGGCAGGGAGAATCGCGGGGCGAGGGAAACGGGGGCATCGTTGCATTCCTGCAGGACAGGCCACTCACCCTAGGGCGCAGCCGACGCCTGCGGAATCCAATTCGTTGCAATGCCGCCCGTCCACCTCAACACGGTCAGGTAGCGTTTGCCCAGCCGGAAACGCAACAGGCCCGGCATGGGCCGGGCCTGTCGAGGCATCTTCAGCGCGCAGGCGCGCCGAGGAAGCAATTACCAGCTGAAGCGCGGGCCGACGGTGTATTCCTTGTCGCCGTGGCGGTTCATCTTCAGCTCGCCGTTCAGGCCCCAGTTCTGGTTCAGCTTGACCTGACCACCCAGGCGACCGTACCACTGGCCGTCGATATCGACGCCGTGCTTCTTGGCGTAGTCTTCGTAGCCGACCATGCCGTAGACCTCGGCGTGGGCACCGAAGGCGGTGCGGATACCGGCTTCAGCGCTGTAGCCGTTGAAGTCCAGGCCGTGCTTGCGATCGAACTTCTGGTAGGCAACGCGGGCAACGAAGTCGGTCGACGGAGCGATTTCGACGTTGTAGCCGGCACCGACCTTCCACTGGTCAACCTTGATGTTGGTGTGGTCGACTTCCTGACGGCTGTATTCACCGAACGCGTGGAAGTTCGGCAGGAAGCCGTAGGAACCCTTGACGCCCCAGCCGTCAGCCTTGATGCCATCGACGTCGGTCTTGGCGTAGTCGGCTTCAGCGTAGTTGTACGACAGGTTCTCAGCAGCCGAAGCGGTGAACGGCAGGGCAGCGGCCAGGGCCAGAGCAATCAGCGAATTCTTCATGGGGGTACACCTTTACTTTCTTATGGTGTGCAGCAGCGCCAGGGCGCCATCGCATCGGGAATGTAAATTCTCCGTTATTCGCCACAACGCTCCCTGAAAACAGTGGTCTTCGCATTGCTGAATTTTTGGGCTTGATTCAGGCTCCGTCTGGCATACGCGCGCGGCGCGCGTGCATCTGTAATCCTTCGACGATTGCAACAGGAGGTTGCCTTGCTCGTTTCCGATCCGCTGCGGACGTGTGTCCGCGCCGCTGTCTTTGCCTGCATTGCCCTCTTGTCGCCACACACTGCACGTGCGCTGCAGGCGACCGACTACCAGCGCGCCGAACGCGTGCATGACAGTCATCTGCGCGGTGCGCTGCGCAATGCTTCGGTCCTGCCCCACTGGCTGGCCGATGGACGATTCTGGTATGAGCGCGAAGACACTCAGGGCCGGCGCCAGGCGGTACTGGTCGATCCCGTCCAGGCGACACGCCAGACCCTGTTCGAACCCACTGCGCTGGACGCTGCGGTTGCACCGCTCGGTGCCAGCGGGCCACGCCTGCGCCTGGCCAGCGTGCAGCAGGCGGACGATGGCCTGCGCCTGCGGTTCAGCGGAGAAGTGCCCGTCGATTGCCAATGGCCGCGCTGGCAATGCGCACGTTCGCCGGATGCGCGGCCGCCGGCCGATGCACTGCCTTCGCCCGTAGGCGATGCGTGGCTGCAGGTGCGCGACAACAACCTGTGGCTGCAGTCGCCTGGCACGGCGCCACGGGCACTGACCCACGGCGGAGAAGCCGGTAATGGCTATGGCGTGCTGCCGGACTTCGCCCTGCGCGGTATTCCACGCCGTCAGGGCCGGATGGCGGTGCGGCCGTTCGCGGTTGGCTGGTCTGCGGACGGGCGCTACGTGGCCGGCATCCGCTACGACGAACGCGCGCTGCAGGACTACCCCTATCTGGAAAGCAGCCCGACCCACAGCGCGCGGCCGCGCGTGCATACCGTGAAGCTGGGGGTGCTGGGCGATGCACAGCAGGTGCGCGACACCCTGTTTGTGGTGGATACCCGCAGCGGCAGGCAGCATGACATCGCGCTGCCCGAGGGCTGGAACACGCTCAGTGAGGCCGGCATCCTGGGTTGGGACGGCGATCGGTTGTATGCCGTGATCGCGCACTTCGGCACACCGCGCAGGCTGCGCCTGGTGGAGATCGATGCCAGCAGCGGTGCATTGCGCACGGTTCTGGAAGAAGCCAGCGACACTCGCCTGCAGCTCAACGTGTATTCCTACAACCGGCCAGCGGTGGCCATCCTGCCCGGGCAGGACACCGCCGTGTGGTTCTCGCAGCGCGATGGTTGGGGCCATCTGTACCGGGTGCGCCTGTCCGATGGCAAAGTGCTGCGCCAGCTCACCCGCGGCCACTGGGCGGTGCGCGACCTGCTGGGTGTGGACGCTGTCGGTGGCTGGGCGTACTTCAGCGCCGGTGGCGTCGACGCGGGCGATCCTTACGTGCGCGGCCTGTACCGGATATCGCTGCAGGGAGGGCCGATCCAGCGCCTGGCCGCCGATGGCAACGACCACATGGCCGATGCCGGTACCGGCGCGTTGTTCGGTGGGCGCGCACCCCAGGCGCTGTCGCCCAGTGGTGGCTATCTGGTGGATACCGTTTCCCGTCTCGACCAGCCACCACGCACCGTGCTGCGGGCCAGCGATGACGGTCGCGAGCTGCTGGTGCTGGAAGCGGCGGACAACCGGGCAGTGCTTGCTGCGGGGTGGCGCCCACCGCAGCGCGAACGTCTGCTGGCCGCCGACGGGCGCACGCCGATCTTCGCCACCGTCTACCTGCCCCGCGACTATCGCGATGACGGCAGCTTCCCGGTGATCGATGCGATGTACGGCGGCGCCTTCATCAGCAATGCCCCGGTGACCTACGCCGAAGCGGTGTCCGCGCTGAATCCGGTGTCACGCGCCAGCCTGGCCGAGCTTGGCTTCGTGGTGGCCAGCATCGATGCGCGCGGCACCGGCGGCCGCGACAAGGCCTTCCATGACAGCAGCTTCCTGCACGGCGCCGATGTGCAGCTGGATGACCATGTGGCCGCGCTGCGCCAGCTGGGCGAACGCTACCCGGGCATCGACCTGCAGCGGGTCGGCATCTACGGGCATTCGTTCGGCGGTTACAGCGCGGCGCGGGCATTGCTGCGCTACCCGGCGTTCTACAAGGTGGGCGTGGCCTCGGCCGGCAGTCACAATTTCCAGGGCATGTACGGCGGCGCCCTGCACGGCATGGACCGGCTGTTCGGTGGCGTGCTGCCAGCCACGGCCATGACCGATGGCGTGCCGGCGCCCTTTGCCGGGCTCGACAACGCAGCGCTGGCCGGCAACCTGCGCGGGCATCTGATGCTGGTCTATGGCGAGCTGGACGAAAACGCACCGCCGGCGCTGACCCTGCAGCTGGCCGCCGCCCTGAACAAGGCCCAGCGCAGCTACGACCTGCTGTACCTGGCCCGGCAGGACCACGAGCTGTTCCGCAACGACGCCACCTACACGCACCGCATGTGGGACTACTTCGTACGCCACCTGGCCGGCCAGCAGCCACCGGATACGGTGCTGGCACCGCTGCCCGGTGGCCCGGGCTGAACGGGCGCCCAGAGGATGTCGATCCCCGACGCTCTGGTTCGTCGTGTACTTGAAGGCCGTGCATGCGGCACGGTCCATCCGGAGGCAGGCAATGAGCTACATCGATGGTTTCGTCCTGGCGGTGCCCACCGCCAACAAAGAGAAGTTCCTCGCCCATGCACGCACAGGGGATCCCGTTTTCATCGAGTACGGCGCGCTGCGCGTGGTCGAGTGCTGGGGTGACGACGTACCGCACGGCAAGACCACCGACTTTTTCGGCGCGGTGAAAGCCACGCCGGACGAGACGGTGGTGTTTTCCTGGATCGAATGGCCGGACAAGCCGACCCGCGACGCCGGCATGAAGAAGATGATGGAAGACCCAAGGTTTGATCCGGCGACGAATCCGATGCCGTTCGACGGCGCGCGGATGATCTACGGTGGCTTCGTGCCGATCTACGAACTGACCCGCTGAACCGGGCGGACGTGCTCAGCGCGCGTCCGTTTCATCGCTGGCGGAGGCATGGCCGGCGCCCAGTGCGGCGCCGGCGCCGAGGCCCACACCGCCCATGCCGGCCCCCATTCCGCCACCGCCGCCTCCGCCGCCTCCACCCGCACGACCGCCCTTGGCGTCGCCGTCGTTGCGGCCCTTGCCACTGGCACTGCCCGGCCGGGTCGGCCCCTGCGGCGGTATCTGCAGGTCGGCCGGAATCGGCGCCAGGTCCAGCGCTTCGCGCACGAAGTCGCGCAGCGAGACCACCAGTTCGTGGGTATGCACCGGTCGCCCCTGTGCAAGATCGTTGGCAGCGCGCGCAGCCAGCCGCACCTGTTCGTCGGTGCCCAGCAGCAGGATGTCCGACAGCGCCGCTTCAACGGCATCGCGGATGCGGCGCGCGCGATCCGAGCGGGGTTCGGCGATGCCTTCGGCATCTTCGCGCTGGCGCAGGTCGCGGCGATGGCTGGGATCCACGCCCAGTTCGCCGGTGAACGAACCGCCCAGGGTCTTGTAGGCCGCCATCAGCGTGCGCAGCCGTTCGTTGATCTGACGGTTCTCGCGCTCGCGGCGCTGCTGCAGGGTCTGCATCACCAGCAGGCGGATGCCCACGCCCAGCAGGGTGATCAGGACCAGGCCGGCCAAGGTGGACAGCACGCCCTGCCAGGAACTGAAGTCGATACCGCGCATGCCCGGGCCTCCAGCGGAAAGAACCTGCATCTTGCCCCGGACAGTGTCCCGGAAACGCGAAAGGCCCCACCACCCGGTGGGTGGCAGGGCCTTCGGTCACGGCGCGATTACTTGCGCTTGGCGGCCTTGCGCACGGCCTTCTTGGCCGGAGCCTTCTTGGCGGCGACCTTCTTCAGCGGGGCAGCCTTCTTGGCAACCGTCTTGCGGGTGGCGGCAACCTTCTTGCCAGCTGCCTTCTTGGCAACGGCGGTCTTCTTGCCGACAACCTTCCTGGCAGCAGCGGTCTTCTTGCCGACGGCCTTCTTGGCGACGGCAGCCTTCTTGCCGACAACCTTCTTGGCGGCGGCGGTCTTCTTGGCAACGGTCTTCTTGGCGACGGCGGCCTTCTTGCCGACAACCTTCTTCGCAGCCACGGCCTTCTTGCCAGCGACCTTCTTGGCGGCGACGGTCTTCTTGGCCACAGCCTTCTTGGCGGTGGCGACCTTCTTGCCGACCACCTTCTTGCCGACCACCTTCTTGGCGGCCGCGGTCTTCTTGGCAACGGTCTTCTTGGCGACGGCGGCCTTCTTGGTGGCAGCCTTCTTCACGGTGGCGACCTTCTTGCCGGCAGCCTTGGTGGCGGCCTTGGTGATCTTCTTGGCAGCGGCGGCCTTCTTGGTCACAGCCTTGCCTGCAGCGGCCTTCTTCTTGGCCACTTCCTTCTTCAGGGCAGCGGCTTCGGCCTTGGCGTTCTTCTTGGCCGCTTCCAGCTTCTTCTTGGCGTTGGCAACAGTCTTGCCGACCGACTTGGCAGCCTTTTCGGCCTTCTTGGCAACGGTCTTCTCGACCTTGGCCACGGCCTTCTTGGCCTTGGCAACGCGGGTACCGGCAGCCTTGGTGGCGCGCTTGACGGTCTTCTTGACCGACTTCACTGCGTCTTCGGCAGCGTGGGCGATGGTCTCGCCAACGTTGGTGGCGGTTTCTTTGACGTTCTCGACAGCGTCGGTCACGACCGACACACCATTACCGTTGCTCATGTTGCCCTCCTGGGGGCCTTAAGTATCAAAACGGGGCGATGCTATACCGACATTGACGATCGTGGAACGGGGCATGCGCCACCAATCGCATCTGCTGCGACGGCGATGGTGTAGTCGACCATCCCTGCAGGCACACCGTGTTTACAGGAAACCCCTTTTTTTCAGTGCTGCGCCGCATGATCCGCGTCGTGACAGGCATTGGTTGTGTGCACCCGCCCGGATGCCGCGGAAGGCATGCAATATGGCGCGTCGCGGCACCGGGATGCGCAGAACTGCGCAAGTATCGTCCTGTATCCGCGCGACCTGCGGCTGACGTCCGCACACTGCCGGGCGCCGCCTCCGCTGTCGTCGCCGGCCCAGCGCCGGTCGTCGCGATCCGCGTTCCCGGCGCGCGGTTTTCATGGCGCATTTATCCAGATCGCGACACACTCATTCAGCTTGTTTTACCGTAGAGCCGAACCGCCCCCATTCCCGCCAGCGAACCGACTCCCATGCGACCGCTACCTACCCTGCTCACGCTCGCAATCGCCGCCGCCTTCGGTGGCTTCGTTGCCACCGGCATCAATGCCCACCTGGACAACCGTGCCGATGCCGCTCCGCTTCCAGCGGTGGTGCCGACCATGGCGGCACTGCCAGCCGCAGTGGCCGGGCAGCAGGTTCCGTCACTGGCACCGATGCTGGAGAAGGCGATGCCGGCCGTGGTCAGCGTCAACACCAAGCAGGTGGTGCGCGTACGCAATCCCTTCTTCAACGACCCGTTCTTCCGCCGCCTGTTCCCGGACATCCCGCAGGAACGCATCAACGAATCGCTGGGCTCGGGCGTGATCATCGACGCCAGGGAGGGCCTGGTGCTGACCAACCACCATGTCATCGACAACGCCGATGATGTACAGGTGACACTGGCCGACGGGCGCACGGTCAAGGCCGAATTCCTCGGCTCGGACCGCGATACCGATATCGCGCTGATCCGCATTCCGGCGCAGAACCTGACCGACATCAAGCTCGGCAACAGCGACCAGTTGCGGGTGGGCGACTTCGTGGTGGCCATCGGCAATCCGTTCGGCTTCAGCCAGACGGTCACTTCGGGCATCGTCTCGGCGGTGGGCCGCAGCGGCATCCGCGGGCTGGGCTACCAGAACTTCATCCAGACCGACGCGTCGATCAACCCGGGCAACTCGGGTGGCGCGCTGGTCGACCTGCAGGGCCAGCTGGTCGGCATCAACACTGCCAGCTTCAACCCGCAGGGCAGCATGGCCGGCAACATCGGCCTGGGCCTGGCGATTCCCTCGAACCTGGCGCGCAGCGTGGTCGACCAGCTGGTCAAGCACGGCGTGGTGGTGCGCGGCACGCTGGGCGTGGAAAGCCAGAACCTGACCGCGCAGATCGCGCAGGGCCTGGGCCTGGGCGAAACCCGCGGTGCGCTGATCACCCGCGTGCTGGCCGGTTCGGCGGCCGCCGCCGCCGGCCTGAAGCCGGGCGACGTGGTGGTGTCGGCCAATGGCCAGCGCGTGGACAGCGCCGAAGCCCTGCACAACGTGGAAGGCCTGGCGGCGGTCGGCAGCCCGATGACGCTGGACGTACGCCGCGAAGGCAAGCCGCTGCAGATCAAGGCGACGCTGAAGGAACAGGCACGCGCGGTCACCGGCGACAGCCTGGACCCGCGCCTGGGCGGGGCCACCTTCGTCGACCTGCCCGAGTCGCTGCGCCAGTCAGGCGCCAGCGGCGTGCTGGTCAGCGAGGTCAAGCGCGGCAGCCGCGCCGCCAGCAACGGCCTGCAGCAGGGCGACATCATCACCGATGCCACCGTCGGTGAATTCGCCGACCTGGCCAGCTGGCGCGCCAACTTCCAGCAGCGCCCGCCGACGCTGGTGCTGCGTGTGCTGCGCAACAATGGCCAGCAGCAGGGCCAGCTCGTGATGCGCTGATCGCCCTGCCGTAACACCCCCTATACCCCGGCAATGCTATTGCTGTCAGTCCAGGTCGGCACCGCCGACTTCCGTTCCCCCATCGCAACAGGAGTGATTCGATGAGCCCCACCAATACCGAGAACCTGAAGGAACACCTGGGTGAAGCCGGTTCCCACCTGAAGCAGGCCGCTACGGCCGCCGGCGGTGCGATCAAGGGTGCAACCGGTGCAGCGACCGACGAGCTTCGCATCGGCAAGGCCAACGTCAAGGCTGAATTGTCCGACAGTGCACTGTCCGGCCTGGCCGCCGCCGAGTTCGGCGGTGCCGCCGCCAAGGAACAGGTCGATGCGCTGATGGACAAGGGCAAGGACCTGATCGACAGCGCCGCCGAACTGATCCGCGAACGTCCGCTGGCCTCGTTCGGCGTCGCCTTCGCAGCCGGCTGGATCATCGCCAAGCTGGCCCGCGGCAGCAGCGACAAGTAAGCCGCAGCGTGAGCGAAGACAACACGCAAGCGCCTGATCCGGCGGCCACCCCGCCGCTGGATGAGAGCATCCGCCAGGTCGGCGCGGCCGGTCGTGCCGCTGCCGATTCGGCCAAGCACACGCTGCGTTCACTGCGCCGGCTGGCCTCGGCCGACTTCGCGCTGGCGCGCAGCGCATTCGGTCGTGCGCTGGCCTGGGCCGGCGTGGCGATCGTGTTTGGTGCCTCGGCGTGGCTGCTGATGGCCGCCACCCTCATCGCGCTGCTGCAGAGCTGGGGCCTGAGTTGGCTGCAGGCCCTGCTGATCACGTCGCTGCTGAGCCTGGCCGTCACCGGCTATGCGATCTGGCGGGTGTCCTACTTCTTCCACCACACCGGCATGCACGCCACCCGGCGTCAGCTGTCACGCCTGGGCCTGTTTGACGAACCCAGCGAAGACGACCCTGATGCCGGCGTGCAGCTGCCCGAGGGCAAGCCATGAAGTTCGGCGCGCTGCAGCGGCGGGTAAAGCGCTGCGAACAGGTGGTGACGGTGCGCCTGGGCGAGACCCAGGACCACTGGTCCACCCTCGGCCAGGTGTGGCGACAGGGCTGGTCGCCGTTGCGCATCGTGGTGGTCGGCCTTGCCGGTGGCTTCATCGCCGGCAAGCTGGAGGTACCGGGCAAGGTCAACGGTGCCCGCTGGCTGCAGATGGTCGGTTCGGTCTCGAACCTGTTCGCCAGTGCGCAGGCGGCGTTCGCCACGGCGATGGCGGCGCAGGCCGCGGCCACCGCCGACGATGCGGCCGAAGAAGCCGACGATGCCAGCGAGCAGGCACAGGCAGCGGCCTCCGCTGCCGGAGCACGGCCGGCACCGGCACCACGCTCCGTGCCGGAGCCAGAACCGGACCTGCGCGGACCGCGTCCGGCCGAAGCGGCCACCGAGCTGTCCGAACGTTGATCCATGGAATCCGCCGCGCCGATCGCGGCCAGCGGATAATGCGCTCCCCTTTCCGGTTGATGCGTCGATGAGCGAGTCCCTCCTGTCCCCGCCACCGGCCGGCCCCGACGAGCCGGAGGCAGCGCTGCCACCACCGTCGCGCCCGCGCGGGCCGATGTCGCTGGTGGTGCTGGCGACCCTGGCGGTGGGCTACACGCTGTGGGCCGCGCAGGACATCATCCTGCCGGTGCTGCTGGCGATGTTCTTCGCCCTGGTCGGCAACCCGATCCTGCGCCTGCTGCAGAAGCTGTGGATTCCGCGCGCGCTGGGCGCACTGTTGATCCTCGGCGCCGGCCTGGGCGTGACCGGTTCGCTCGCCGTGCAGCTGATCGGCCCGGCGATGGAATGGGCGCAGGAAGCCCCACAGCAGCTGCGCAAGGTCGCCCGCCAGGTGCAGGACCTGACCAAGCCGGTGCAGCAGGCCAACCAGGCGGCGGAAAACTTCGCCCGTGTGGCCGGTGGTGACAGCAACCACAAGGTGCAGGTGATCCGTACCCAGCTGGACGACCCGTACCGCATGCTGACCCGTGCACCGCGGCTGGCTGCCTCGGTGTTGGCCGTGGTGCTGCTGACGCTGTTCTTCATGATCTACGGGCAGAGCCTGCAGCGCGCGGCGATCGCCCTGTTCCCCAACCGCCAGCAGCAGCGCTTCACTACGGACATCCTGCGTTCGATCGAACGCGAGGTCTCGCGTTACGTGCTGACCATCAGCGTGATCAACACTCTGGTCGGGCTGGTGTTCGCCGGCGTGCTGATGCTGCTCGGTATCGGCCTGCAGGAAGCGCTGCTGTGGGGCACGGTGGCCGCGCTGCTGAATTTTGCGCCGTATGTGGGTCCGTTGATCGGCGTGGCGCTGATGCTGTTGATGGGCTTCGTCGAGTTCCGCGACCCGCTGCAGGCCCTGCTGCCAGCGGCCGCCTACCTGGGCCTGCACACACTGGAAGGGCAGATGGTGACCCCGATCGTGCTGGGCCGTCGGATGAAGCTGTCGCCGCTGGTGCTGATCCTGGCGCTGATGGTGTTCGGCTGGGCCTGGGGCATGATCGGGCTGCTGCTGGCGGTGCCGCTGCTGGTGTGCATCAAGCTGGTGCTGGCACGCCTGGACGGCATGCAGGGCTGGGCACGCCTGCTGGAGTGACGGCATCAACAACGGATGGACGCAGGTGGCGGAACCAGAAACAGGGACGAAGTGGCAGACTATGGCGCCCTACCCGGATGGATCCGCTCGGATGAACTCTCTCGCCACGCGTTGCCTTGCCTTGGCCTGCATTGCCGCTCCCGCGTTCGCCGCGACACCGCCGACTGCCGATCAGGCGCGCACCCAGCTTACTGAGGCGGTTACCTGCAAGCGGCACCTCACGCCCATACAGTTCGACGCCATGGCCCGGATGCTGACACCGGCCCCGGCAAGGGTGCAGGACGGCGAATCCAGCGGCGAGTTCCGGCTGACCACGCCCTTGATGGTGCTGGGCCAGCCCGTGAACCGGCTGCAGTCCTATGACGGCGACAGCGGCGAGGATGGCATCGACAGTTTCACCGCGTACTTCAGCTCGGCCAGTGTGGAACAGGTCGCGGCACTGGCGAAGATGTCCGACCCGGTAGCAGGCACCTACACGAAGGAAGTTGGGCGGCACAACCTGGACGTGCAGCAGTTCGACGGCCAGACCACCATCGCCTGCTCGTACAACCTGCGCTGACCCGGCCCAGCCACAGTGCCCACCCGCCCGCCGCGTCGCATGAAAGCCCGTGCTGGCAGGGGTAGAATGGCGGGGTGAATTTCCCCGTCCAAGCCATCACCCTCGACCTTGACGACACGCTGTGGCCGTTCGCTCCGATCGGCGCCCGCATCGAACAGGTCCTGCACGCCTGGATGTGCGAACACAGCCCCGCTACCGCCGCGATGTATCCGGTGGAGGCGATGCGCGAACTGCGCGAGCGGCTGTACCACGCCCATCCGCACCTCCACCACGACCTGAGTGCGCTGCGCCGGCTGACCCTGCACGAAGCACTGCACACCAGCGGTGCCAGCCTCGATCTGCTGGAGCCAGCGTATGAAGTGTTCTACGCCGCGCGCAACCAGGTGGAGTGCTATCCCGATGCGATCGACGCGCTGGCGCGCATTGCCGCACGGGTACCGGTGGCGGCGCTGAGCAACGGCAACGCCGACCTGGAGCGGATCGGCCTGGCCCATCATTTCGCCTTCCAGCTGGGTTCGCGCGAACACGGCGCGGCCAAGCCCGAAGCCAGCATCTTCCATGCCGCGTGCACCCGCCTGGGTGTGGCACCGGCACAGGTGCTGCACGTCGGCGACCATGCCGACATGGACGTGGCCGGGGCGATTGCCGCCGGCCTGCGCGGCTGCTGGATCAACCGCGACGCAGCCACCTGGACCCATCCGCAGCTGCAGCCGGACCTGCAGTTCGACACCCTTACCGGCCTGGCCGACTGGTTGGATGCCAACCTCGACGCCGCCGCACCCCGGAGTACCTGACGCATGAGCGAGATCACTGGTTTCACCGCCGACACCGCTGCGGCGCTGCCGTTGTACGTGCTGGACCGCGAGCAGTTCGCCGCCTGGAAGGACAGCCAGCCGGCTGCCACGCAGGCGTGGCTGGCATCGCAGGGCTTCAACGCCGGCGCCCACAGCGTGGCACTGCTGCCGGGCGCCGATGGCCTGGCCGGTGCCGTGATGGGCGTGGGTGATCGTGCCGATGCCTACAGCTATGCGCATGCGCCGCACGCGCTGCCGGAAGGCAGCGTCTGGCAGCTGGCCAATGAACTGCCGGCCGCCGAACTGGCGCTGCTGCAGCTGGGCTGGGGCCTGGGCAGCTACCGCTTTGACCGCTATCGCAAGCGCAACCGCGCACCGGCGCAGCTGGTGGCCTCGCCGACCGGCGAAGTGGCCGACCTGATCGCCGCCAGCCTGCGCGTGCGCGACTGGGTCAACACCCCGACCGAAGACATGGGCCCGCAGCAGCTGGAAGACGCCGCGCGCGCGCTGGCCCATGCACATGGTGCGCAGGTCGAGGCGATTACCGGCGACGAACTGCTGAAGCAGAATTTCCCGGCCATCCACGCCGTGGGCCGCGCTTCGCATCGTGCGCCGCGCCTGGTAGTGCTGCGCTGGGGCAGGGAAACCGACCCGGCACTGGTGCTGGTCGGCAAGGGCGTGTGCTTCGATACCGGCGGGCTGGACATCAAGCCGGCCGACGGCATGCGCAACATGAAGAAGGACATGGGCGGCGCCGCGCACGCACTGGCCCTGGCCGGCCTGGTGATGGCGCGCGGGCTGCCGGTGCGCCTGACCCTGCTGGTGCCGGCAGTGGAAAACGCGATCGGCCCCGATGCGTTCCGTCCGGGCGAGGTCATCGCCACCCGCAAGGGCCTGAGCGTGGAGATCGACAACACCGACGCCGAGGGCCGCGTGATCCTGTGCGACGCATTGACCTTCGCCGGTGAGCAGAAACCGGACCTGGTGCTGGACTTCGCCACCCTCACCGGTGCCGCGCGCATCGCCCTGGGCCCGGACCTGCCGGCGCTGTTCAGCAACGACGACACGGTGGCCCAGCAGTGGCTGCAGGCCGGTGACGCGACCCGCGACCCGGTCTGGCGCATGCCGCTGTGGCGCCCCTACCTGCGCTACCTGAGCAGCGGCATCGCCGACCTGGCCAACGCCGGTTCGCGCATGGCCGGCTCGGTTACCGCCGCGCTGTACCTGGAACGCTTCCTGGAAGACGGCCAGCGCTGGGCGCATCTGGACGTGTATGCCTGGAACGACGGCGAGCGCCCGGGCCGTCCGGCCGGTGGCGAAGCGCTGGCGCTGCGCTCGGCGTGGGCGATGCTGAAGCAGCGCTACAGCTGATCGGGTGGGTGCCGACCGTTGGTCGGCACGCCGTCCCCGGAAAATCTGACGAAAAATTGAATTTCGGCCCCGGCCGGGTTCTGCGAGGATGTGTGGGTCGACCACCCACACGCTCCGTGAAGGCAGGACTCCGACCATGTCGCTCTTCCGCTACACCCGCGCTGGCAAGACGCCGGGCGCGCCACGCAAGCATTCACCCCTGCTCTGGATCGCACTGATCGCACTCATCCTGGGTGCGGTCGCGCTGGCCTTCGCCTGGCTGGCCGGCTGGATTGGCGGCCGCCTGACCGCGCAGCGCTTCACCGACACCATCGAAGCCACCGGCCCGGCACATCCCGGGTTCCGCCGGGCGCACAGCAAGGGCATCTGCGTGAGCGGTTGGTTCGAACCCAGTGCACAGGCCCCTACCCTGTCCAGTGCACGGGTTTTCTCGCAGCGCCGCGTGCCGGTGATGGGCCGCCTGTCGATCGGCGGCGGTGATCCCTACGGCGCCGACAACACCGCGCGCGTACGCAGCCTGGCGGTGCAGCTGGTCAGCGATGACGGCCAGGAATGGCGGATGGCAATGAACAGCTTCCCGTTCTTCGCGGTGCCCGATGCCGAGGCGTTCTACGAGCAGACGCGCGCCTCCATTCCCGACCCGACCACCGGCAAGCCCGACCCGCAGAAGATGGCCGCGGTGCTGGCGAAATACCCCAGCGCACAGGCGTTCCAGCAGTGGGCCAAGACCGCGCCGTGGACCAGCAGCTGGGCTGACACCACCTTCAACAGCGTCAACAGCTTCTGGTTCACCAACGCGCAGGGCCAGAAGCGCGCGGTGCGCTGGCGCTGGCAGCCGCAGGCGCCGGTGGTGGAGATGGATGCGGAAACGCGGAAGCAGGCCAGCGTCGATTTCCTCAGCCAGGAACTGCAACAGCGCATGGCCAGCGGCCCGGTGCGCTGGAACCTGGTCGTCACCACCGCCGAGCCCGGTGATGCCATTGATGATCCGTCGGTGCCGTGGCCCGAGTCGCGTGATCAGGTGGTGGCCGGCGTACTCAGCCTGGACCGCATGCAGTCGCAGGAAAAAGGCGCGTGCGGCCAGATCAACTTCGATCCGCTGATCCTGCCCAGTGGCGTGCGCGGCAGTGATGATCCGATCCTGGCCGCACGCTCTGCGGTGTACTCGCAGTCATTCAACCGCCGTGAGCGCGAGCGCGCCAGCGGCAACGTCGAGCAACCGAAGGAGGCCGCGCGATGAGCACCCATAACGGCCACTTCAACCTGCTGGCGCGGGTGCTGCACTGGACCATGGCGCTGATGATCATCGCCATGCTGTTCATCGGCGTGACCATGGTCGCCTCGCTGCACCTGCGGCCGATGCTGATCGACCTGCACCGACCACTGGGCATCGCGATCCTGCTGCTGGTGCTGCTGCGCCTGTACAACCGCCTGCGCCACCGCCCGCCGCCACTGCCGGCCGACCTGCCGGTGTGGCAGGTGATGGCGGCCAAGGCCTCGCACTGGATGCTGTATGCGCTGATGCTGGCGATGCCGTTGATCGGCTGGGCGATGCTGTCGGCCGGCGGTTACCCGATCGTGCTGTTGGGCCTGCACCTGCCGCCGATCGTGCCGCACACCCCGGCGTTGTATGCCGCGCTGCGCAATGCGCACAGCTTGTTGGCGTATGTGTTGTTCGCCACGGTGCTGATGCACGTGGGTGCGGCGTTGTTCCACCTGTGGGTGCGGCGCGATGGCGTGTTCCAGGCGATGGCGCGCGGGAAGGATTGAGCGGATTCGCCGGGTGTTCCCGGCGGATTGTTTCCGCGACTGCGGAGGGGTGTCACTTTCTTTGCGCGCAAAGAAAGTAACCAAAGAAACGCTCCGCCGGCCGCGAGCCGGCGTGCTTCGCACGCCGGTGCCCTGCGCTCCTCGGCCCGTCGAGGGACGGCGCGGGAACTCGCTGCGCTCAGACACCCGCACCTCTTCGCCCTCGCCGGACCTCCGGTGCTCGGCTCGCTTGAAGGCGGACTGGAAGGTCAAGATCAAGAGCAACAGCATCCACGCATGGCGTGGATCTACTGGGTGCAGCTGTGGCTTTTGACGTTGGGTCCGCCTTCTAGCGAGCCGAGCATCGCAGGGGAATCAGGGGCGTAGAGGCGCCGGTGTTTGAGCGAAGCGAGTTCGGCGCCGTCCCCTGATTCCCCGAGAAGCGCAGGGAACCGTCGCGTAGCGACGGCTCGCGCTCTGGCGGCGTGTTTCTTTGGTTACTTTCTTTGCACGAGCAAAGAAAGTGACACCTCTCCGCAGGCGCGGTAACAATCCGCCGGGCAGCGCCCGGCGCTACCAGTGCGTCGGCGCACGCCCCTACAACCATCCCTTCTGCCGCGCCAGCCGGTACGCCTCGATCCGGTTGGCCACGCCCAGCTTGCCGATGCACTCGGACAGGTAATTGCGCACCGTGCCATGCGACAACCCCAGCTGCTCGGCAATCTCGCTGGCGGTACGGCCCTCGCCCGCCAGCCGCAGCACGCGGCGTTCGCGGTCGGTCAGCGGGTCGGCCTGCGACCACGCATCCAGTGCCAGCTGTGGGTCGATCGCGCGGATGCCCTGTTTCACCTTGCGCAGGGCATCGGCCAGGTTCTCGGCCGGTGCGTCCTTCAGCAGGTAGCCCAGCACGCCCGCTTCCAGCGCGCGGCGCAGGAAGCCGGCACGGGCGAAGGTGGTCACGATCACGACCTTGATCGGCAACTCGTGGCGGGCGATGCGCTGGGCCAGTTCCAGCCCGGACAGGCCGGGCATTTCGATGTCAGTGACCAGGATGTCCGGCTGCAGCTGCTGCAGCATGCGCCACGCCGCCTCGCCGTCAGCAGCGCTGCCCAGCACCTCGATGTCCGGCTCCAGGCCCAGCAGCGCCGACAATGCACCGCGCACCATCGCCTGGTCTTCGGCCAGCAGGATGCGGATCATGCGGCACCATCCTGCGCCAATGACGCTGGCGACAGCGGCGTGGTCGCGGCCACCAGTGGCACGCGCACGGTCACTACCGTGCCTTCTCCGCGCGGCGACTGCAGTGACAACTGGCCGCCCAGCGCCATCGCCCGTTCGCGCATGCCACACAATCCGTTGCCCTCGGCCTGTACGCCACCGCGGCCGTCATCGCGTATCTGCATCACCAACTGTCGTTCCTCAAGCATGAAATCCACCTGCACCCGGGTCGCCTGCGCGTGGCGCACGATGTTGGTCGCAGCCTCGCGCAGCACCAGCGCCAGCCCACGTTCCACGTCGACCGGCATCGGCGGCGGCGGTGTGTACTGCAGGTGTACCTGCTGGCATTCCAGCAGCAGGCGCGCCGAGGCCAGCTCGCCAGCCAGGTCGCTGGCGCGGATGCCGGTCACCGCACTGCGCACCTGGGCCAGCGCCTCGCGGGCGATCGCCTCGGCTTCGCCGATCTCCTGCCGCGCGCGCGCGCCATCACGGTCGTACAGCTTGCGCGCCAGCTCCAGCTTCAGCGTGATCAGAGACAGCGTGTGGCCCAGCAGGTCATGCAGATCGCGGCCGATACGCTCGCGCTCGGCGGTGGTGGCCAGCCGCCGCACCTCGTCCTGGGACAGTTGCAGGGCAACGTCCCGTTGATGGCTCAAGGCCTCCACGTTCACCACCAGGCCGACGATGAACGACACGGCCGGCATCCACACCATGGCTTGCCACGGATAACCGACGTAGAGCGCAGCGCCGCAGAACAACAGGTTCAGGCCGGTGAGCTGCAACAGGTACACCCACCAGCCGCCACGGCTGCTCATGCGGATCATCACGCAACCGAACACGAAGTAGCTCAGTCCCGACGGATACCACGGCAGCAGCACCAGGGCCATCAGGATCATGCCCAGCGCATAGCGCCATGCGTGATGCCGTGGCGCCAGCATCACCTTCGCATAGAGCAGCAGGAACAGCGGATAGCTGGCCACGGTCAGCAGCAGCCAGCGCACCGTGAAGCCATTGCTGAGCACCGGGGTGAGGAAGATCCAGACCGACCACAGCAGGTGGATCGCACCGCTCCAGGGCGACTTGCCACGCCGCAGCAGGTCGGCCACCGCCGAGTCCGGCGCGGGGCGCAGCAGGGACGCAAGCCAGCTCGACGACACGGAAGAATCCAGGCGGGAATGATCGCTGCCGATCATGCCAGTTCAGCCGATCCGGCGCAGGCGGCGGCGCGCCAGCAGCAGCGCCACCACCGTGACCGCCAGCAGCACCAGCAGGTGGCCAGCCATGCTGCCCACCGACGGCAGCCCGACCACCGGCAGCGCCAGCTGCGCCAGATGCCAGGTCGGCCACAGTGGGGCCATCGTCGAGAAAAGCTTCGGCAGCGCCGACAGCGGCAGCCACAGGCCCGACAGCAGGGCCAGCGGCAGGTAGACCAGGTTGACCATCGCCGGTGCCGCGCTGGCACTGACATGACTGCCGATCAGCAGGCCGATCGCGCCCAGCGGCAGCGCTGCCAGGCCCGCCACCGCCAGCAGCTGCAGCACCTGCAGGGCGTGCAGCTGCACACCACCCAGCACAGATGCCACGCCGATCAACAACGAGGCCACCAGCAGCGCGAACATCACCGCCATCGCCAGCCGTGCCAGCAACGGTGCCGCCGGCGGCATCGGCAGCGCGCGCTTGAGGGTCAGCAGGCCGCCTTCGCGGTCCAGCGCCAGCTGCACGCCGAAGCCGAACAGCGCCGGGGCCATCGCGCCGAACACGCAGTAGGTGGCCAGCAGGTACAGCGGCGCGTGACCGCGCCCGAGCAGCACGCCGAACAACAGATAGAACAACACCGGGAACAGCAGCGAGGGCACCGCGAAGGCCGGCGTGCGCCAGGCGCGGCGCAGTTCGGCCACCAGTTCAGCGCGGTACGGACGCAGGGCCTGGCGCCAGGCAGATGGCGGCGCGGGTGTGATGCCGGTACGGGTCATCGTGTTCATGCGGCCTCCCGGGTCATGTCGAGGAAGGCGTCAGCCAGCGCTGCGCCCTGTACTTCCAGCTCACGCAGCTGCGCATCGGCGGCCAGCAGGCGCGCCACCACCGGCTCGGCCGGGCTCGCCAGCAGCTGCAGATGCTCGCCGTCACGCTGCACGTGCTGCACGCCCGGCCATTGCTGTACATCTTCAACAGTCAGCACGCTGCGGCAACGGATGCGGCGCGGCCGGTCGGCCAGGCGCAGCTCGATCAACGGTGCATCGGCCAGCACCCGGCCCTGCTCCAGCACCACCACCTGCTGCGCCAGCGCTTCGGCCTCCTCCAGATAGTGGGTGGTCAGCAGCACGCCGCAGCCTTCGGCCACCAGCTGCCGGATCGCCTGCCACATCGCCTGCCGCGCCTGGATGTCCAGGCCGGTGGTGGGCTCGTCCAGGAACAGCACGCGCGGGCGGCCACACAGTGCGATGGCGAACTGCACCGCGCGCTGCTGGCCACCGGACAGCTGACCGTAGCGGCGGCGTGCCAGCGCCTGCAGGCCTGCGCGCTGCAGCACCTCCTGCAACGGCATCGGGTCCGGATAGCAGGCGCTGGCCTGCGCCACCAGTTCGTCCACCTGCAGCATCGGTGGCAGGCTGGTGCTCTGCAGCATCACACCCAGGCCGAGGCGGCTGCTGAGCTGCTGCGGGTCACCGCCGAGCAGCTCGACCTGGCCGGCATCGGCGCGGCGCAGGCCCAACAGCACGCTGATCGCGGTACTCTTGCCGGCACCGTTGCGGCCCAGCAATGCCAGCACCTGGCCAGCGCGGACCTGCAGGTCGATGCCATGCAGGGCGGTATGGTCGCGGTAGCGCACCTGCACCTGCTGCAGGCGGGCCAGCGACGGGGCGATCGGATTCATGGGCGGTACCGGTAGCGGGGACGTTGCCATCCTGTGCCGCCGTGGTCACATTTCGCAGTTGCCGCCGTCAGTGTCATCGGATGACAGCTGTCACTGCCGTCATCGCTGTGCCTGCCTTCATGCTGTGCCGCACGCTCCACCGCCGGAACCGCCGCCGTCCGCTCTTCCGGCCACACCCGCCCGAACGCCTGTGATGGAACGAATGAACGCTTCTGCCGAGCTGTTGAAGGAACTCCGTATCGACCGCAAGTCGCCGCCGCCCGCCTCCGGTGGGGGCAGCAATGGCGGTGGCCGTCGTTGGCTGTGGATCGCGATCATCGTGGTCGTGCTGCTGATCGCCGCTGCCGTGGCCTTCCTGTTCGGCCGCGCGCCGGCTGTGGAAGTGGACACCGCGCCCGCGGTGGCCATCCAGCAGGGCAACGCCAGCAGTTCAGTGCTCGATGCCAGCGGGTATGTGGTGGCCCGGCGCATGGCCACGGTCTCGGCCAAGATCACCGGCAAGGTGCGCGAGGTGATGATCGAGGAGGGCATGCGCGTGGAGCAGGGCCAGATCATGGCCACGCTGGACCCGATCGATGCCGACGCCCAACGCAGCCTGTATGCCTCGCAGTTGCAGGCCGCGCGCAGCCAGGTGGCCGGGCTGGAGGCACAGCAGAAGCAGGCCGCCGCCGAAGCCAGCCGCCTGCAGGCGCTGGTCGGCCAGCAACTGGTGTCACGTTCGCAGTACGACCAGGCCGTGGCCCAGCGTGACAGCCTGCGTGCGCAGCTGGAAACGGCCCAGCGCAACGTCAAGGTCGCCAACGACCAGCTGGCCATTGCCGATCTGGGCGTGGACAACAACATCGTGCGCGCGCCGTTCTCCGGCGTGGTCACCGCCAAGGCCGCGCAGCCGGGCGAAATCGTTTCGCCGCTGTCGGCGGGCGGTGGTTTCACCCGTACCGGCATCGGCACCATCGTCGACATGGACTCGCTGGAGATCGAAGTCGAGGTCGGCGAGGCCTTCATCGGCCGCGTGCAACCGAAGATGCCGGTGGAAGCCACGCTCAATGCCTATCCGGAGTGGAAGATTCCGGGCGAGGTCATCGCCATCATCCCCACTGCCGACCGCGGCAAGGCCACGGTGAAGGTGCGCGTGGCGCTGAAGGTGAAGGACCCGCGCATCGTGCCGGAGATGGGCGTGCGGGTCAGCTTCCTGGAGCAGGCGCAGCCGCAGGCGGCCGCCAAACCGCAGGGCGTGCGCGTGCCGGCTGGCGCGGTGGTCCAGCGCGAGGGCGCCTCGGTGGCCTTCGTACTGGGCGACCAGAGCCGCGTGCAGCAGCGCACGGTCGAGGCCGGCCAGGCGATGGGCAAGGACCGCCAGATCCTCAAGGGCGTCAGCGCGGGTGAGTCGGTGGTGGTGAACCCGCCGGACACCCTGCGCGATGGCGCCAAGGTGCAACAGAAACAAGCGCAGTAACGGCCTGGCGCCCATGGGCGCCGCCGGCAACACCGCTCGACGCACGCCTGCGGCCACCGCAGGTGCGCTTCCCCGTTTCCCGCCTTCCGTGGAGAACCACCCATGTCGACCCTGGTTTCACTGCGCAACATCACCAAGACCTACCAGCGTGGCCCCGAGAAAGTGCAGGTGCTGCACGGCATCGACCTGGACATCGCCAGCGGCGACTTCGTCGCGCTGATGGGCCCGTCCGGCTCGGGCAAGACCACCCTGCTCAACCTGATCGGCGGCCTGGACAACCCCAGCGGCGGCGAGATCAGCATCGAAGGCGAGCGCATCGACCAGATGAGCGGCGGCCAGCTGTCGACCTGGCGCAGCCACCACGTCGGCTTCGTGTTCCAGTTCTACAACCTGATGCCGATGCTGACCGCGCAGAAGAACGTGGAGCTGCCGCTGCTGCTGACCCATCTCAATGCCGCGCAGCGCCGCCGCAATGCCGAGATCGCGCTGACCCTGGTCGGCCTGGCCGACCGCCGCAGCCATCGCCCCAATGAACTGTCCGGCGGCCAGCAGCAGCGCGTGGCGATCGCGCGGGCGATCGTCTCCGACCCGACCTTCCTGATCTGCGACGAACCCACCGGCGACCTCGACCGCCAGTCCGCCGAGGAGATCCTCGGCCTGCTGCAGCAGCTCAACCGCGAACACGGCAAGACCATCATCATGGTCACCCATGACCCGAAGGCCGCCGAGTACGCCACGCACACGGTGCACCTGGACAAGGGCGAGCTGGCCGACGCGCCGCTGGCCCACTGACGGAGGCCACGGCGATGAAATACTTCTCGTTGGTGTGGGCGCAGCTGTTCCGCAGCCGCACGCGCACCTTGTTGACCCTGCTGTCGGTGGTGGCCGCGTTCCTGCTGTTCGGCATGCTCGACTCGGTGCGCGTGGCGTTCTCGTCCGGCGGCAGCGTGGAAGGCGCCAACCGCCTGGTGGTGGCCTCGCGGCTGTCGATCACCCAGTCGCTGCCGATCCGCCTGGAAACCCAGATCCGCCAGGTGGCCGGCGTGCGCGACGTGGCCTACGGCATGTGGTTCGGCGGCATCTACCAGGATCCAAAGAACTTCTTCCCGAACTTCTCGGTGTCGCCCAACTACTTCGATGTCTACCGCGAGCTGCAGATCGATCCGGCACAGCTGGAGGACTGGAAGCAGACCCGCACCGGCGCCATCGTCGGCGAATCGCTGGCCAAGCAGTTCGGCTGGAAGATCGGCGACACCATCCCGTTGCAGGCCACGATCTTCCCGCGCGGCGGCAGCAACGACTGGCCGCTGGAACTGAAGGGCATCTACCGTTCCAAGGACCGAGCGCTGGCGGCCAACGAAGAACGCCAGTTGATGATGAACTGGAAGTACTTCGATGAATCCAACGACTACATCAAGAACCAGGTGAGCTGGTACACGGTGACGCTGGACAACCCGGATCATTCCTCGCGGGTAGCGCAGGCCATTGATGCAATCTCGGCCAACTCCGACCACGAGACCAAGACCCAGACCGAGTCGGCGTTCCAGCAGGCCTTCGTCAAGCAGTTCGCCGACATCGGCATGATCGTCACTTCAATCATGGGCGCGGTGTTCTTCACCCTGCTGCTGTTGACCGGCAACACCATGGCGCAGGCCGTGCGCGAGCGCGTGCCGGAGCTGGCCACGCTGAAGACGCTGGGCTTCAAGGACAGCACCGTGCTGACCCTGGTGATGGTGGAGTCGGTGCTGCTGATCGGCCTGGGCGGCCTGATCGGCATGGGCCTGGCCGCACTGATCCTGCCGGCGATCGGCCCGAAGAGCATGGGCATGCTGCCGCCACACGTACCGACGCCGACCTGGCTGATGGGGCTGGGCCTGATCGTGGTGATCGGCATCATCGTCGGGTTGTTGCCGGCGCTGCGTGCCAAGCGCCTGAAGATCGTCGACGCACTGGCCGGCCGCTGAGGAGGACACCGACATGTTCAAGAGCAAACTCAAGAAATGGCTGGGCAACGGCCTGACGGTGCTGCTGCTGGTGATCGGCCTGGTGCTGTGGATCAGCCTGCCGTGGTTTGGCGTGCTGGCCGTGGCCGTGCTGGTGGCACTTTGGCTGCTGCTGACCCGTGGCGGACGGTTGGCGCTGGCCGCCACCCGCATCGGCGTGGCCAGCCTGCCGCAGCGCTGGGGCGCGTCCTCGGTGATCGTGGTCGGCATCGCCGGCGTGGTCGGCGTGCTGGTGGCGATGCTGGCGATGGGCGAAGGCTTCCAGGCCACGCTCAACAACACCGGCGACGACACCACCGCCATCGTGCTGCGCGGCGGCTCGCAGGCCGAGACCAACTCGGTGATCACCCGCGAGCAGGTGCCGACGTTGTCCACCCTGCCCGGCATCAGCCGCGATGGCGAAGGCCGGCCGCTGCTGTCGCCGGAGCTGTCGCAGGTGGTCAACCTGGTGTCGAAGTCCGACGGCACCGACGTCAACGCGCAGTTCCGCGGCGTTGGTCCGCAGGCCTGGGCCGTGCATGACAAGGTCAAGATCATCGAAGGCCGCAAGTTCGCAGCCGGCCTGCGCGAGATCGTGGTCGGCCAGGGTGCCAAGGGCCAGTTCCGCGACATGGACGTGGGCAGGACGCTGACCCTGGGCAATCAGACCTGGACCGTGGTCGGCGTGTTCGCCACCGGCGATGCGCACGATTCGGAGCTGTGGACCGACGCCGATACGCTGGCCACCACCTACCAGCGCAGCGCCTGGCAGTCGATCAGCGTGCGTACCGATGGCAAGGCCGGCTTCGAGCAGTTCAAGGCAGCGGTCGCCGCCGACCCGCGCCTGAAACTGGACGTGGAAACCACCCGTGTCTACTACAGCAAGCAGGGCGGCGGGCTGACCAAGCTGATCGACATCCTCGGCAAGGTGATCGGCACGATCATGGCGGTGGGTGCAGTGTTCGGCGCACTCAACACCATGTATGCGGCCGTGGCCACCCGTGCGCGCGAGATCGCCACCATGCGCGCGATCGGCTTCCGCGGCCTGCCGGTGGTGACGGCGGTGATGCTGGAGACCATGCTGCTGGCGTTGCTGGGTGGCCTTCTGGGGTGTGCGGTGGCGTGGCTGCTGTTCAATGGCTACAGCGTGTCCACCATCGGCAGCAACTTCAGCGCGGTGGTGTTCAAGTTCCATGTGTCGCCGGAACTGCTGTGGACCGGACTGAAATGGGCGCTGGGCATCGGCCTGGTCGGCGGCCTGTTCCCGGCGCTGCGCGCGGCCCGTTTGCCGATCACCACGGCGTTGCGAGAAACCTGAGCATCACGCAGCGGTGGACTGCGCATCACGCAGGGGACGGAGCGAAGGCTCCGTCCCTTTTATTTTGCGCGTCGTCCACGCTTGGTGGTGAGCCAGGACGTCCAGTAGATCCACGCCATGCGTGGATGGATGCCGGCGCACGCGCACGCCTACAGATTGCGGGAAATACGCCGCTATCGATGCCTCTGCCCATCGAAAGCGCAACGCGCGTGACGTTGCGCACATCCCATCTGTGGATTGTTGGTTGCGATTCATTTTCGCGCACATCCGCGGCGCAGAGGCAAACAGTTACGAATGGAAACATTCTAGAATCGCCCCCCCACGTTGGTTTGCAGCACCCCACGCGTCCATAGAACGGGCGCTTGTTTTTCCTGAAACACGAGATTTCACGGATGTCCCTGAAAACCAATCCGCTGCGCAACGCGATCGTCATCGCGCTGGCCGCCAGCTGCACCACCCCCGCCTTCGCACAGAGCGCCGGCGATACCCCGACCAACCTCGATCGCATCGAAATCACCGGCTCGCGCATCCGCCAGGCCAGTGTCGAGACCGCACAGCCGGTCGTCGCGCTCAGCCGCGCCGAGATCGAGAAGAAGGGTTACATCAACGTCGCCGACATCCTGCAGGACGTCACCGCCGCCGGCGCACCGAGCCTGAGCCGCTCGTCGTCGCTGAGTTCTTCGCGCGACTTCGGCGGCACGTACGTCAGCCTGCGCAACCTCGGCCCGGAGCGCAGCCTGGTGCTGATCGACGGCCGCCGCATGGGCGTCAGCGCCGGTGGCTACTCCGACCTGGCTTCGATTCCCTCGGCGATTGTCGAGCGCGTGGAAGTGCTCACCGATGGCGCGTCCGCGCTGTACGGCTCGGACGCCATCGCCGGTGTGGTCAACATCATCACCCGCAAGAACTTCGACGGTGGCGAAGCCAGCGTCTACGTCGGCCAGTATGGTGAAGGTGACGGCCAGAAGCGCTCCTACAGCGCCACCTTCGGCAAGACCTTCGACCGCGGCTGGTTCAGCGTCGGCGCCGAGCGCACCAAGGAAGACGAGATTCTCGGCAGCGAGCGCGAGTTCAGCCGTTACCCGGGTGGCCCGCGCCATCCCGACGACGTCAAGGCACTGAACCAGACCACGCAGTGGGGCAGCGTCACCGTCGACGGCAAGTCGCTGACCGTGGGCCCGGGCGGCGACCCGAGCCAGAAGGGCAACTTCCACACGCCCAATCCGGCCGATGGTGCCAACACCAAGACCAACATGAGCCTGCTGAGCGGCCTGGAGCGCACTTCGGTGTTCGCCAACGGTGGCTTCTCGATCACCGATGACCTGCGCATCGTGGCCGACGCGCTGTACAGCAAGCGCGAGTCGACCAAGCACCTGGCCGGCTACCCCTACTCGGTGTCCACCGCACAGGCGCGCAACGGTTCCCGTGCTGCCCTGTCCAAGGACAGCGCGTTCAACCACTGGGGCCAGGACGTGCTGTTCTCGCACCGCACCGAAGAAATGCCGCGTGCGACCGAGAACAACCTGGACACCAAGCGCGCCAGCATCGGCCTGGAAGGCAGCTTCGAAACCGGTTCGCGTTACTGGGACTGGAACGTCAGCTACATGTACAACCGCAATGAAGGCGAGCGCATCGGTACCGGCAGCATGTACCAGCCGCACGTCGACCTGGCGGTCGGCCCATCCTTCATGGATGGCACCGTGGCACGCTGCGGCAGCCCGGGTGCAGTGATCGCCGGCTGCGTGCCGTGGAACCCGGCCGCGCCGATGGGCTATGCGGGCCCGGGCTCGCTGAGCAACCAGGACGTGCAGGACTACCTGTTCACCCGCTTCGTCGACAAGATGAAGAGCACCACCAAGGTCGCCAGCGCCAACATCTCCGGTTCGGTGTTCACCCTGCCGGCCGGCGACGTGATGGCCGCGATGGGCTTCGAGCACCGCAACGAAGAAGCCAGCTACACCCCGGACCTGATGGTGCAGAAGGGCCAGATTGCCGGCACCACCGGCCAGCCGACCCGTGGCGACTACTCGCTCAACGAGGTCTACCTGGAGCTGCAGGTACCGCTGCTGGCCGACATGCCGTTCGCGCGTGAACTGTCGCTGGACCTGGCCGGCCGCTACACCGACTACAACACCTTCGGTTCGACCACCAACAGCAAGTTCGGCCTGAAGTGGAAGCCGATCGACAGCCTGCTGGTACGCGCGACCTACGGCACCGGCTTCCGTGCGCCGACCGTGGACGACCTGTACGGCGGTGCGGTGAAGAGCCGTGATTCGTTCACCGATCCGTGCGATACCTCGTTTGGCATCGCTGCCAGCAGCGCGACCGTGGCCGCACGCTGCCAGGCGCTGAAGGTGCCGGCGGACTTCCGCCAGCAGACCGCGTCGGAAGGCAACGTCGCCAACCGTCCGGGCCAGCAGGGCATCGCCGATTTCGACTCCGGTTCCAATGCGAACCTGAAGCCGGAAACCGCCAAGACCTGGACCGTGGGCCTGGTGTACAGCCCCGAGTTCGTGCCGGGCCTGGACGTCAGCCTGGACTGGTGGAAGATCCGCATCGACAACGCGATCGTGGGTGAGTCGGCCACCGACATCCTCAACCAGTGCTACGTGCAGGGCGTGGATTCGGCGTGCGGCCGCTTCACCCGTTCCACCAGCGCCAAGACGCTGGGTCAGGTGACGTCGCTGGATCGCTCGCTGGTCAATGCGGGCTACCGCGAAACCGCCGGCTACGACTTCAGCCTGCGTTACCGCCTGCCGGAAACCGCGTTCGGCCGCTTTGCCGCCACCTGGAACACCACCTACACCGACTACCTGGAGCAGCGCAACGACAGCGCCGCCACCACGCCGGTGGAGCAGAAGACCGGCTGGCAGGGCAACTTCCGCGTGCGTTCGACCTTCAACCTGGATTGGCAGTACGGCGACCTGGGCATCGGCTGGACCGCCCGCTACTACTCGGGCATGAAGGAAGCCTGCTCGTATGACCTGGCCGGTGGCCCGGACTGCAACATGGCCGGCTTCGTCTCGCCGTACACCGATGCGCAGCCGAGCCGCAAGGTGGGCTCCAACACCTTCCACGACCTGCAGGTGCGTTACAGCCTGCCGTGGGACGGCACCGTGTCGCTGGGCGTGAACAACGTCTTCGACCACCAGGGTCCGATCATGTACAGCCAGCCGAACAGCAGCTTCACCTACTACGGTGGCTTCGACATCGGTCGTTTCATGTACATGAAGTACCAGCAGCGCTTCTAAGCCTGCAACCGCGTTCCCGCCACCGCCATCTCTCTCTCCTGGCGGTGGATGGAAGCAGAACGGCGCCCTTCGGGGCGCCGTTCTTTTTTGGGTGGAAGCGGGTCGGATCCCTTCGCCCTGCGAAGGGCTCTGACCCCACGCGACGGATAGAACAGGGTCAGAGCCCTCCGCGTTGCGGAGGGATCCGACCCCGCAGCCCCGCCGGCGCTAGCGCTTGGCGCGCATCGTACGGATGTTGTCGCCGACGAACAGGATCAGGCCGGCCCAGATCGCGGCGAAACCGATCGCCTTGGCGGTATCGAACGCTTCGTGGAAGAAGAACACCCCCAGCAGCAGCTGCAGGCTCGGCGCGATGTACTGCAGGATGCCGACCAGCGACAGCGGGATGCGCTTCACGCCGTAGGCGAAACCGATCAGCGGCACTGCGGTCACTGCGCCACCGAAGATCAGCAGCAGGTCATTGCGCCAGCCCCAGCCATGGAAGAACGCGCCGCCATGGCCGTTTTCCGCCCAGATCGCGAAGGCCAGCGCCGGCAGGAACAGGTACATGCTCTCCACGCCCAGGCCGGCCACCGGATCGACCGAGACCAGCTTGCGCAGCAGGCCATACAGGCCGAACGAACAGGCCAGGCCCAGCGCGATCCACGGCGGCGTACCCGCGTCGATGGTCAGCCAGGCCACGCCCACCGCCGCCATCGCCACCGCCACCCACTGCAGGCGCCGCAGCCGCTCCTTCAGCACCAGCACGCCCAGCAGCACGTTCACCAGCGGGTTGATGAAGTAGCCCAGGCTGGTCTCGATCACATGGCCGGCGTTGACCGCCCAGATGTACAGGCCCCAGTTGAACGCGATGGTCAGGCTCGACACCAGCAGGATCGGCAGCGCGCGCGGCTGCGCGGCGATCTTCTGCCACCAGCCCAGGCGCGAGCTGATCAAGAGCCAGCCCAGCACCATCACGGTGCTCCAGATGATGCGGTGGGCGATGATCTGGAACGAGGGTACCTCGTTGAGCAGGTGCCAATAGACTGGCACCAGGCCCCAGATCACGAAGGTGGATGCGGTGACCAGCAGGCCCCGGCGTTGTTCTTTCTCGTCCATGCTCACTTCTTTCTCGTCCTTGCCATTGTCAGCACCACCACACCCAGGAGAATCACCGCCATCGCCCGCAGGTCGCGCCAGCCGAAGCGCTCGCCGTTGAGCAGCGCGCCCAGCAGCACCGCGATCACCGGATTGACGTACGCATAGCTGCCGGCCAGCGCCGGCCGCACGTTCTGCAGCAGCCAGACGTAGGCGGTGAAGGCAACGATGGAACCGAACACGCACAGGTAGGCCATCGCCAGCAGGCCACCGGTATCGGGCAGCGTGGTCGGGCGCTCGCCGACCGCCAGGCCGATCAGCACCAGCAGCACGCCACCGCAGATCATCTGCCCGGCGGCGGTCATGAACGGGCCCGGCAGGTCCAGGCCGCGCGCCCACACCGAACCGAAGGCCCAGCCGATCGGCGCGATCAGCAGCAGCACCAGCCCGGTCGGTGAGGCCGTCAGGCTGCTGCCGGCATTGAGCCAGACTACGCCGAGGAAGCCGATGGCGATGCCCAGCCACTCACCGCGGCTGGCATGCTGCCCGCGCAGCGCCGAGAACAGCGCCATCCACAGCGGCACCGAGGCCACCGCTGTCGCGGCCAGGCCCGAGGACACCTCACGCTCGGCCAGCACCACCATGCCGTTGCCCAGCACCAGCATGGTCACGCCCATCACCACCAGGTTGCGCCACTGCCGCAGGGTCGGGTTCGGCATCTTCCAGAACAGGCGCAAGGCCAGGAACATCAGGCCACCGGCAATGATGAACCGGCTGCCGGAAACCATCGTCAGCGGCAGCGCGCCGCCGTGCAGGGCCTTGGCGATGCCCAGGTAGGTCGAGCCCCAGACCACGTAGACCAGTAGCAATGCCAGCGCGACAAGGCCACCCCGGGGGGCAGCCGCAGACGAAGAGGGGGGAACCGACATGACACACCAGGGAGCCGGGGGAAGGCGGATTCTAGGACGTTTTGAGTATGGTCCGGCACCCCAGACGGTGGCACGCTGTCATCCATCCATGCACCCTGCTCTGGTCTGCTACCCCGTGTTGACGGCCGATGCAGTACCAAGAGGGCTGCCCGGCCGCGCCGCCCCAAGGCCGGGCGCCGTTTTCCCTGCGCACG
This sequence comes from Stenotrophomonas sp. YJH_SMC_133, assembly GCF_059370655.1. Lineage (NCBI taxonomy): Bacteria > Pseudomonadati > Pseudomonadota > Gammaproteobacteria > Lysobacterales > Lysobacteraceae > Stenotrophomonas > Stenotrophomonas sp. YJH_SMC_133. Next base: position 60,462 of record NZ_JCAFTW010000004.1, read on the forward strand.
GACGCGCCGCATCGAGGATTCCCACCCAGATGAGCACCACGTCCCAACCTGCCGTACCCGCGAACGACCGCGCCGCGCTGCGCCGGTCGATCTCCAATACCCTCAAAGGCTCCGCCGGCAACCTGGTGGAGTGGTATGACGTCTACGTGTACTCGGTGTTCGCCGTGTACTTCGAATCGCAGTTCTTCTCGCCGGACGACAAGAACTCCACGATGTACGTGTGGGCGATCTTCGCCGCCACGTTCCTGATGCGCCCGATCGGTGCCTGGTTCTTCGGCCGCTTCGCCGACCGCCACGGCCGTCGGTTGGCGCTGACTGTCTCGGTCACGCTGATGGCGCTGTGCTCGTTCCTGATCGCCATCACCCCCACCGCCGCCAGCATCGGCATCTGGGCCGCAGTCATCCTGCTGTTCGCGCGCCTGCTGCAGGGCTTCGCCACCGGCGGCGAGTACGGCGCCAGCGCCACCTACATGTCCGAGGCCGCCATTCCCGGCCGTCGCGGCTTCCTGTCCTCCTTCCACTACGTCACCCTGGTCGGCGGCCATGTGCTGGCCCAGCTGACCCTGCTGCTGATGCTGACCTTCTGGGGCAAGCCGGAGATCTCCGAGTGGGGCTGGCGCATCGCCTTCGGCATCGGTGGCATCGCCGCGGTGGTGGTGTTCTGGCTGCGCCGCGGCATGGACGAATCGCTGTCGGAGTCGTCGATCGAAGCTGCGCGCGAGGGCAAGGCGCAGAAGTCCGGCTCGATGTACGAGCTGTTCGTGCACCAGTGGCGGCCGCTGCTGCTGTGCTTCCTGATCACCGCCGGTGGCACCGTGGCCTTCTACACCTACTCGGTGAACGGCCCGAAGATGATCCAGAGCGCATTCGCGGGCAACGACCCGATGACCGGCACGCTGATCAACCTGGGCGTGCTGGCGTTCCTGATGGTGCTGCAGCCGGTCGGCGGCTGGCTGTCGGACATCATCGGCCGCAAGACCCTGCTGGTGTTCTTCGGTGTGGGCGGTGTGCTGTACAGCTGGTACCTGATCACCCAGCTACCGCACCAGCACGACGCCACGCTGGCCTTCCTGACCCTGGCACTGGCCTTCGTCATCCTCACCGGCTACACCTCCATCAACGCCGTCGTGAAGGCCGAGCTGTTCCCGACCCACGTGCGTGCGCTGGGCGTAGGCCTGGGTTACGCGCTGGCCAACTCGCTGTTCGGCGGCACCGCCCCGCTGCTGTACCAGGGCGCGCTGAAGACCGGCCACGTCGACTGGTTCGCCATCTACGTGACCGCAACGATCGCGGTATCGTTGGTGGTCTATGTGTTCTTCCTCACCAACAAGGGCCCGAACTGGCTCGACGGCACCCGCAAGTAAGCGCGTTGCCCTGGTCGCGGCCACCGGTGCACTGCCGGTGGCCGCTGCGTCTCCCGCCACGTCACTGATGTGGATCGCGGCGACGCTGGCCGCAGCCACGGCACTGGCCTGGCTGCTGCGCCGCCCCAGCGCACAGGTCGCGTGGCCACGCACCGGGTTCGGGGTCGCCCTTCTGGTGTTCTGCGCCGCGCTGGCGCTGCAGCTGGCGGTGGACCTGGGCAGCGGCCACAGCTCGCTGCAACTGCGCCTGCATCGCGGCATCAATGCAGGGTCGCCGGTTGGCCTGCGCACGATGGTGGCGTGCTATCTGGCAGCGCTCGCTGCCGCCGGCTGGGGCGCGTGGACGCTGCTGCGCCGGCGCCGGTAGTGCCGGCCGCTGGCCGGCAATAGCAATCCGCAATCGGTAGAGTCGACTGTTAGTCGACTGCTCTCTCTGTCGGCACCGGAAAACCCGCGCTGCGCGCGATAGTCGACTGGCAGTCGACTCTACCCCCGGCGAAATGACATGACACCCCGCCGGTCCCGAGCCTCAGCGGCGGGCCGCTTCGCTCTTGTCGCGCGCGCCGCGGAACTCCGATTCCTTCTCCCACGTCGGCCAGCGGCGGCTGTTGGCCAGCTCGGCACCCAGGTCGTAGACCAGCAGAGTGTCAGCCGCGTGGCCGCTCGGATCCCAGCTCGGGGTCCAGGCATCGCAGGCCTGGTGGTAGCAGTCGGCGAAATACTTCTCGCGCAGCGCGCGGCCGGCTTCAACACCGCCGTCCAGCTTGTCCAGGCCCGGGCCGATGGTGATCGCCGGCACGCCCAGGCGGGCAAAGGCGAAGTGGTCGGCGCGATAGAAGAAGCCGGCCTCCAGGTTCGGGTCCGGGCTGTAGCTGCGGCCGCGGGCCTTGGCCACGCGCTCCAGGTCGCCTTCCAGCGACACCCGGCCCTTGCCCCACGAAGCGATGTCGCGGGTCGGGCCATCCGGGCTGAACATCTCGATGTTCAGCACTGCAGCGGTCTTGTCCAGCGGCGCCAGCGGATGCGCGGCGTAGTAGCTGGCGCCCAGCAGGCCCTTCTCTTCGGCGGTGAGGGCCACGAAGTACAGCGTGCGCTGCGGCTGCGGGCCGGCGGCGAACACGCGGCCCAGTTCCAGCACCGTGGCCACGCCGGTGGCGTTGTCGATCGCACCACGGCGGATGCGGTCGCCCTTGGCGTCGGCTTCGCCGATACCGAAGGCATCCCAGTGCGCGGAGAAGATCACGGCCTCGTCGGCGTGTTCACCACCGGGCAGCTTGGCCACCACGTTGCGGGTCACCACCTGCTCGCGCTTGAGTGCGAAATCCACGCTCAGCTTCGCGTTGTCCAGTGCCACCGGGCGGAAGTCCGCACGCATCGCCTTGCGCTTCTCGGCATCGAAGTCCAAGCCGGCGTCAGCGAAGATCGCCTCGGCAAGTTCGCGCTGCATCCAGCCACGCAGCGGCGTGTGCTGCGCCATCGCCTCGGCCTGGCCGCGTTCGATGTCGAACAGCGGCGAGGTGCCCGAGCTCTTCACAGTGGCCCAGCCATAGGCGGACGGCGCGGTCTCGTGCACGATCAGCACACCCTCGGCACCACGGCGCGCGGCTTCCTCGAACTTGTAGGTCCAGCGGCCGTAGTAGGTCACCGCCTTGCCATCGAACGCGCCCGGTGCATCGGCCTCGAAATCGGCGTCGTTGATCAGCACCACGGCGATCTTGCCGTGCAGGTCCACGTCCTTGTAGTCGTTCCAGTGGCGTTCCGGTGCGTCGATGCCATAGCCGACGAACACCAGTGGCGCGTCCTTGATCTGCACGCGCTTGCGCGGCTGCAGGCTCTGCAGGGTCACGTCCACGCCGTTGGCCAGCGCGCGCTTGCCCTGCTTCAGCGACAGGCTGGCCTTGGCCGGCCCGTCCAACTGCGCGCGCACCAGCGGCACCGGCTGCACCCAGCTGCCATCCACGCCACCCGGTTGCAGGCCGTAGCTGCGGAACTGCTCGATCAGGTACTGCACCGTGCGCTCTTCGCCCTCGGTGGCCGGCGCGCGACCCTCGAATTCATCCGATGCCAGCACACGCACGTGCCGCGACAGAGCCTGCGGATCGATGCCGCCACCCGGGAGGTCGTTGGCTGCATGGGCCAGGCCACCGACAAACAGGCAGGACGACAGCAGCAACACGCGCATCGGATTCACGGCAGTACCACGGCTAGCTTGGAAGTCACCAGAGTGTAACGTGGTCGTGACATCACGGCGCAGCCTGGGCCCACGTCATCCACGCATGGCGTGGGTCTACCTGCTGATGCGGTCCAGCCAGCACGCCAGGCCCTGCGCGTTGAGTTCGATGTCCATCGCCAGAACAGCGATCACCGCCGCATCGTCCAGCGCACAGCCATGCAGCTGTGCACGTTCCAGGTACAGCGCCTGCAGCGCGGCCAGCAGGCAGCGGTGGCGGTCCGGCCGGCCATCGCACTGGCGGCCGATGGTGGCCATCGCATCGATCTGTTCGAACAGGTCGTTGGCCAGTTTCTGCACCTGCTCCACGCGGCCGTAGTGGGTCAGGTACATCGCCTGCGGACCATAGCCCAGCATGCGCTGGATCGAGGCCTTCATCGCTTCCGGGTCGAACTGCACCGGCGACGAGGTCGGGAAGATGAAGGCCCCCTGCGCGCTGTCCAGCTCGCGGTAGGAAATGCCGAAGGTATCGCCGGTGAACCAGCTGCGGCCGCGTGCATCCCACACGCAGTAATGGTGCAGTGCGTGGCCCGGGGTGTGCAGCAGCACCAGCTCGCGGCCGGCCAGGTCGATACGGTGGCCGTCTTCGGCCACCACCACACGATGTTCGGGAATGGCCTCGATACGACCATAGCTGCGCGCGATTTCCTCGGCACCGTACACCGCCGTGGCACCGGCAATCAGCCGGGTCGGGTCGATCATGTGCGGCGCACCGCGCGGGTGCAGCACTGCCTTTGCGTTGGGCAGCTGCTGCATCAGCAGGCCGGCGCCGCCGGCGTGGTCCAGGTGCACGTGCGTGAGCAGCAGCCAGTCCACCGCGTCAACGGCCAGACCCGCGTTGGCCAGCGCCTGCAGCATCGCCGGCACCGACAGGCCGGTGCCACAGTCGACGAACGCGGCGCGGTCGTTTTCAACGATCAGATAGGCCGCGTCGAAGTCGGGACGCTGGAAGCCGGTATCGATGGTGTGGATGCTGGGGTCGGCGATCATCGGCACGCACCTGGCAGGATCGGGAACAGACGCCCATGGTAGGCGCGCGGGCGGTCCGGGTTCGATGCGGCTTTGGTCGGGTGGTGCCGGGTTGTGGCCGGGTAGAGTCGACTGTCAGTCGACTGTCGCGCGCAGCGCGGGCTTCCAGAAGAGCAGTCGACTCACAGTCGACTCTACCAAAGGCAAGCGCAGGCAAGGGCAAGCGCAGGCCAACCAACCGCAGGTCCATCGGGTGCGCAAGGGCCAGGTTCAGCGCAATGCGAACCGCGGCCGCAGCAGTAGGGCCAGCACCAGCACCGCCAGGAATGCGCCGTAGGCGTACAGCACCGCCAGTACCTGCGGCCAGATCGGGCCGGCGCCGGGCTGTGCCATGCCAAGTCGATACCCCCACAGCATCGAGGCGACGCTCAGGGCGAAGGCCAGCAGCAGGGTGGTGCCATCGAACAGGCGCCGCCGCGGGGTGCGCGGCTGGCGCGGGAACAGCCAGTACAGGCTGCCCAGCAGCAGGAACCAGGGCAGGAACAGCAGCAGCGACAACCAGGCCATCGCAGACTCCATGTCATCGCGCCTGAGGCGCGCGGACATCATGCCATGACCTTCGTTCGCGGGTAGGGCCGGCCGCTGGCCGGCATTTCCTATGCAGTGCCGTGGTAGTGCCGGCCGCTGGCCGGCGTTTTCCTATGCAGTTGCCGTGGTAGTGCCGGCCGCTGGCCGGCATTTCCTATGCAGTTGCCGGCCAGCGCCCGGCCCTACCCTTACGCTTCGCGCAGCATGGCCAGGGCCGCCAGCACGGCGTCCACTTCGGCTTCCAGCTTGAACAGTTCGCTCTGCAGCTGGTCACCCTGCTCCGCCTGCTTGATCACGGCAATCAACTGCCCCGCGTCGCGCGGCGAATCGAAGCCTTCGCTCTGGATCAGCAGCGTGCCGTCACCGGCGGTCAGCTTGAAGTAGAAGCGGCCGTCCTTCTCGCGGTACTGCTTGAACAGTGGCGGTGCCACGCGGGCCACGCCGGCGTCCTCGCTGGCGATATCGCCTGCGGTGGACAGGTCACGCAGGCCCACCGCATGGCGCAGCTCGTCCAGCAGCGGTGCCGCCAGCTGCTCGCGCAGCTGCTGGCCACGGCGCTTGAGCAGCGCCTCGATCTTCTCCGGCTCGGCCATCAGCGCGTTGTAGCGTTCGCGCAACGGCGACAGCTCGCTGTCGATGCGCTCGAACAGCTGCTGCTTGGCGTCACCCCAGCTGATGCCGGCGGCGAACGCCCTGGCGAATTCGGCGGTCTGTTCCGGGGTGGCGAAGGCCTGGTACATCTGGAACAGCGCAGAGCCCTCGGTGTCCTTCGGCTCGCCAGGTGCGCGCGAGTCGGTCAGGATCGAGAACACCAGCTTCTTCAGCTCCTCGCGCGGCACGAACAGCGGAATGGTGTTGTGGTAGCTCTTGCTCATCTTGCGGCCATCCAGGCCCGCCAGCGTCGCCACCTGCTCGTCGATCACCACGTCCGGCAGCGGGAAGTACTCCTTGCCATACACGTGGTTGAAGCGCTGGGCGAAGTCGCGCGCCATCTCGATGTGCTGGATCTGGTCACGGCCCACCGGTACCTGGTTGGCCTTGAAGATCAGAATGTCGGCGGCCATCAGCACCGGGTACATGAACAGGCCGGCGCTGACGCCTGCGTCCTCGTCCACGCCTTCCTCGCGGTTCTTGTCCACCGCCGCCTTGTAGGCGTGCGCGCGGTTGAGGATGCCCTTGCTGGCGATCGCGGTCAGGAACCACATCAGCTCGGTGGTCTCGCGGATGTCGCTCTGGCGGTAGAACCACACGTGTTCCGGGTCCAGGCCACAGGCCAGCCAGCTGGCCGCGATCTCCAGGGTCGCGCGCTGGGTGCGCTGCGGGTCCTGGGACTTGATCAGGCTGTGCAGGTCGGCCAGAAAGAAGAAGCTCTCGATCCCCGGGGCGCGGCTGGCCGCGATGGCCGGACGGATGGCGCCAACGTAGTTGCCCAGGTGGGGCGTGCCGGAGGGGGTGATGCCGGTAAGGACTCGGGTGGTCATGACTGCGTGGGGTAACCTTCGATGAACGGGGCCAGTTTACCTTGCACGCCACCAACCCCGTCAGGGCCTGCGGCGCGTTCATTCACGCAACCCCGCTGGAGACGCCCGATGAAACGCCTGCTGCCCCTGCTGTTGATCCTGCCCCTGGCCGGCTTCCGCCCCGCCCCGATGCCGCCGCCGGCCTACGAGGGCGGCCCCGTGCGCATGTCTCTGGTCGACCGCGACCGCGGCACCGAATTGCGCAGCTACCCCGCCGAGGGCCAGCGCTGGGTGGCCGGCGAGCGCGGCCACCGCTACGCCGTGCGCCTGTACAACGACAGCCCGCGCCGGGTGCTGGTGGTGCTGTCGGTAGACGGCGTCAACGCCATCTCCGGCGAGGATGCCGATCCGTCGCAGACCGGCTACGTGCTCAACCCCGGCCAGCGCGCCGACATCACCGGCTGGCGCAAGAGCCAGGATGAAGTGGCGCAGTTCGTGTTCAGCAGCCCCAGCGGCAGCTATGCCAGCCGCACCGGTCGCCCGGACAACATCGGCGTGGTCGGCGTGGCGGTGTTCGAGGAAGCGCGCCGCTGGCGTCCGGATCCGATCCTGCGCCGCAGCCTGCCGCTGCCGGCACCGGCCCCGACGGCCGAAGCGGCGGCCGATGCCAGCGCCAGCAACAGCCGCATCGAGGGCTATGCCAGCAAGTCACAGGCCCCTGCGCTGGGCACCGGCCACGGCGCACGCGAGCAGTCGTCGGTACGCGATACCGACTTCGAACGCGCCAGCCGCAGCCCGGCGCAGGTTCTGCAGCTGCGCTACGACAGCGCCCGCAATCTGCGCGCGCGCGGCATCCTGGTCGATACACCGCCGTCGCGCCTGCCGCGCGAACCGCAGGCGTTCCCCAACCGCTATGTGCCGGACCCGCCGGCGCGTTGATCGGCCGCCCAGACAGCACAACGCCCGCAACCTCTCGGTGCGGGCGTTGTGCTGTGGGGGAAAACCGTAGCGCTTACTTGTAGTCCGGGTAGTCCTTGCTCACGGCATCCTGGAACTCACGGACTTCCTTCTCAGCACGATCCTTGGCCCAGCCATAACGTTCCTGCAGGCGGCCGGCCAGATACTCGGCATTGCCTTCAGCCACATCGAAGTCGTCGTTGGTCAGATCGCCCCACTTGGCCTGGGCCTTGCCCTTCAGCTGCGACCACTTGCCGGAAATGATGTCTTTGTTCATTGCTGGGAGTCCTTGGTTGCAACGGCGTTCTTACCGTGGCTACAGCTTCGCGCAGCGGCTGTTGAGCGCCGGTCAACCGACCATGAAAGCACTGCTCACCTGCTTGAATGGTTCACTACGCTTCGACACGTACGCTGCAGAAAAACGCGCAAGAAAAAAGGCCGGGGAGGTCCCCCCGGCCTTTTTGCTTTCCGTTCCACTTCAGGCTCAACGGCCCTTGGCGGCATCCTCAACCTTTTCGCCAGCCTTCTGCACGTCCTTGCCGGCACCGGCAACGGTGTTGCAACCGGCCAGCAGGGCCACCGAGAACATCGACAACAGCATCAGGGCAACTACGCGCTTCATGGGCTTCTCCTTGGGTTCGCCGCTATACCGCTTCATTCGCGGATGGGGTTCGGTCGCTCGGCGGAAGGAGCCAATGCCACTGCCGCCGCGTGATGTGCAATCTGGCGGCAGGGGCGTGGAGCGCGTGTGAACGGATCATCGATCCGTTCAGGCGGAGAGCTCAGTCGCGCATCAGGGTGGACTTGCCGAACAGGCTTTCGACCAGGTCCACGGCCAGTTCGGCGGTGGCATTCTGCTTGTCCAGCAAGGGGTTGAGCTCGACGATGTCCAGCGAACCCATGCGCCCGGTGTCGGCAATCATCTCCATCACCAGCTGCGCCTCGCGGTAGTTCACCCCGCCCGGCACGGTGGTGCCAACGCCCGGTGCGATGCTCGGGTCGAGGAAATCCACATCGAAGCTGACATGCAGGTGGGTGTTCTCGTCGATGCCCGCCAGTGCTGCCTCGACCGCGCGCTTCATGCCGTTCTCGTCGATGTAGCGCATGTCGTAGACATCCACCTTGTGGGTCTTGATCAGGCGCTTCTCTTCCGGGTCCACCGAACGGATGCCGATCTGGTGCACCTGGATGGGGGTGATCGCCGGTGCGCTGCCGCCGAGGTGGGTCAGCGCCTTCGGGCCGAGGCCGCACAGGCAGGCCACCGGCATGCCGTGGATGTTGCCCGATGGAGTGACATCGCTGGTGTTGAAGTCCGAATGCGCATCCAGCCACAGCACGCGCAGGGTCTTGCCCTGCTCGCGGCACCAGCGTGCCACGGCAGTGATCGAACCGATGCCCAGGCAGTGGTCGCCGCCGAGCATGATCGGCATGCGACCGGCCTGCAGCTCGGCATAGCTGGCTTCCATCAGTGCGTGGTTCCACGCCACCACTTCATCCAGGTGGCGGTAGCCTTCCACCGGCGCGGTCCACGGGTTGCGCGGGCCATCCAGGTTTCCCAGGTCGCGCACGTCCACGCCGCGCGCTTCCAGCGCCTCGGGCAGGCCGGCCACGCGCAGGGCTTCCGGACCAAGCCGTGCACCACGATGGCCCGCGCCCACGTCGGTGGGCACGCCGATGAGGGATACGGAAATGGGATGGGCCATGGGTGCCTCCTGCGAACGAAAAAGAAGCACAGTCTAGCCAGAGGGATGTGACACCACTCGCGGCGGTGCAGCAGGGCGGGGTTCGTGTCCAGGCTCCTTTCACACTAGAGGATGGCTGCCGCCCAGGTCTCGATGTGGAACACACGCTTCTTCCGCAGGTCGATCCGCCACCGCCCACCCACACGCTTGAGTACGAACAGATGTTCGTAACGAAGGGAACGCGCCTTCTGAGGGTCGTCGCGTACCAGCACCTCGGCCCTCGAGACCGTCGGCATCGCAACTGACACCAAGAGATCCTCCGGTACGTACCGCGGGGGGTTCCCGACCGAAACGCCGGTCGAATAGACCCGTTTGCGGTCGGTACACCAGGCCGCCAGGATGTCCGCTTTCTCCTGTTGGAAGCCCGAGCTGAGCAGAAGTCCGCCACCGGCACGGGAATCCTTGTAGCCACGCGTTTCCCACTCGTGATATGCCAACAAGTATCCACGCACCACCGACGCGGGCTCACCTCCGGCGTCGGGCTGGGGCCACTCCAGCGGCGGTGCTTCCATCAACGCAGGCGGCGGCGTCGCACCGGCGGCGTGCAACAGCGCCACCACCTCCGCGTAACCGCGTTCATCGGCCATCGCCAACGCGTTGCACCCTTCGAAATCCAGCGGTGCCACGGACGCGCCGCTGTCCAGCAAGCGTTCGACCATCGCCAGGTGCCCACGGGCGCATGCCAGCATCAGCGGCGTACGCCGTTGTTCCGGCGAAGCAGGGTCGAGCATGGCGCCGCGTGCGATCAGCAGGTCGCCGATGTCAGTATCGCCATGCGCGGCGGCCCAACCCAGCGCGGTGTAGCCCAGTGCCCTGCAGGCATGCTCGATGTTGGCACCGCGATCCAGCAATCGCGCTGCGGCATCGCATTTTCCGGCAATGACGGCCGAGAGCAGCGGAGTGCGCCCCGTGCCCTTGTGCTGCCACTCGATATCGGCGCCTGCATCCAGCAAGGCATCGATCCGGTCGAGATCCGCCTTTTCAGCAGCCTTGGCCAGAAGATGGGACATGGTGATGCCACCCGACGTCAATAAGGGGGGGCCACCATAGGGCGGCGGGCGCGACGAACTCAACCCCCGCGGCGGCGCAGCGGGGTCACGCTCTGCACTTCGCCGTTGTTGCGCATCATGCACAGGTAGCGGCCATCGGGGTAATCAATGATCAGCTCCTGGTAGTCGCTGCCCACCGGCACCTGGGTCACCACCGCGCCCTGCGCGCCCTTGCGCAGGTTGCAGGCGCCCAGCGCGCTGTCACCAGTTGGGGCTGAATACGACATTCGCGAGGTATTGCGGAACACCGCCCGGCACCCGCCATTGACCCACACCGAATGCCGCGACAGGCCCCAGTTCTTGCCTTCCTCGCAACGGGTACGGCTGAGCTGGCGCACGATTTCCACGTTGCCACGGGTGTTCAGATCGCACGAGACCTGCTGCTGGTCGGTGGATTCGCAGGTGACTTCGCGCGGTAGTGCGGCATCTCCGGCGGCAGCGTCGCGAGGGCGTGCACTGTTTGCGGTGAGCGCGGACGTGCCGCTGGCGCTGACCTGGCAGATGCCATTGGCGCCGCCACGGCCGGTGTAGCTGACCTGCGGCGCGCCGTCATCGTTGCGGCTGATCGACAGGGTGATGCCGCTGTTGGCATCGCGTGCTTCGAAATAGCGGTCGTTGAAACGTTTCAGTGTGGCCTCGCGGCCCTGCACGTAGACGGGTCCGCCATCGTCGGCGTGAACATCGATGCCGCCCGGGCAGCTGGCGTTGAAGAACGGCACGGCGGCCATGGCCGGGGCTGCGAATGCGGCGGACAACAATGCGACGGTGAGCGGCAGGGCGTGGCGACGCATGTGCGGATCCCGAAGAGGCCCAGGTGGGCGTGTAGCGGCAGTATGCGGTGGGCGCTGCGGGCGGTCCGTGAGGAATATCAAGATCGGGGCGCGCGTTGGCACTTTTGGGTCTGGTATCGTTGCCTTGGTGCCTTGCCGAGGCTGTTAAGCCGGCTTTACGTCGCACGCTACTGTAAGCCGTGCGGCAACAGTGGCGCAGCCCGGATGACCGATGATGACGGCGCTGCGCGATATGTCGCTTCTGGCATTGCGATGCTCGAAACGGGCCAAACGCGATAATTCATTTTTCCTTTCAGATCACCCGATGCCATCGAAACAAACGACTGGCAGGCGGTGATTTCACGTGCGCATGATGAATCGCCACCTGCAAAGGTGGCCGGGACTTCCAAGCCCGTTTAATCGAAGCTGTATACGCTTGCCAGCCGGCGCCGTCTTCCCAAGAGCGGCGCCGGCTGGCAATCCGTTCGCCGATCGACGGCGGGCGGTGCGTGGGGGCCCTGTGCCCACCGGCTCATCGATTTCCGGTCTTGGAAGCCACGCATCGCCCGCCACCCTCTTCGGGTGGCACCTCTGTTGCCGACGAGGACGCCCGCATGCCCAAGACCCATCACCCGTACCTGACCGCCACCCTGGGCGAGGCTGCGCTGCGCCTGCCACCCGAACTGGCGCAGCCGTTGGAAGCCGCTTTCGCCGCCGCCAACGAGGCGCCCGCGCCGATCAACCTGCCCGGCTGCCTGCAGCGCATCCAGGCCGGTGACGCCGCCGATGGACAGCCGTGGCCGGGGCCCTCCACCACACCCGGCCAGGCCGTGGCCGCCGCACGCCGGGATCGCGCCGCGGTGGGTTTGGTGTCGCTGTTGGAGCTGTATCACGCCGCCGAGCGCGTGCGCGTGGATGGGGAAGAGAAAGACGACATCGGCGACGGCACGCGCGAAGGGCTGATGCTGGCCTGCCGGGGGCTGGCGGAGTATGTGGCGTTGCAGATGGGTGGGACTCAATAATGCGGAACGTTGAGATCCCCAACGCATAGGTTCAACACGCCGCAACCCAGCTAACGATTCAGGCAGACCCGCTGCTGGAATGAGCACACCCTACCCAGACCTGAAACCTTTCCTTGTTGAGCTGCGGCTGGACGAAGTGGATTCGCGCGGTGGCACTGTTGCCGAGATGATCGCCTCCACCGCGCGTCCCAGGGCGCTTTCCATAAGCCCTGGAGTCATGTGGTACAGCTTCGTGCTGAATGACCGCGTCGTCACCCGCATCACGCCTGGGACGCGGGCGCACTGCACGATCTCATTCGTCAACCATGACGGTGCGAAAGAGGTATTCCCCTGTGGCACGGTGGCCGCCTTCGGAGACGGATCGTCGACAAGAGGGTTGATCCGCATCATTCGGTTTGATTGAGACTGATCGCACCGGACTTCTTGAGGCGGCGGAAGTGGAGCGCAGTGCCTTGATGCCTCACACGGCACTGGCATGCAGGCGCACACCCAAGGCACGGGTCACCTTCAGGATGGTGGCGAAATCGGGGCTGCGTTCGCCGGACAGTGCGCGGTAAAGACTCTCGCGCGACAGGCCCGCCGCGCGCGCAACCTTGCTCATACCCTGAGCGCGCGCGATGTCGCCGAGCGCCTTGGCGATGAACGCGGAATCGCCGTCGCTTTCCTCGATGCAGGCGTCGAGATAGGCTGCCATTTCTTCGGGTGTCCGAAGGTGTTCGGCCACATCAAATGATTTGAGTTCGACTTTTTTCTTAGTGGCCATGATGGAACAGCTCCAGTACTTCGGTATTGATTCGTTTCGACTACAGCCGGTTCGACGCTCACAGGGCACGTGCAATCTCCCTGGCCTTTTCGATATCGCGTTGCTGTGAGCTTTTGTCACCTCCGACCAAAAGAATCAGCAACTGCCTGCCGCGCTGGGTGTAGTACAGGCGGTAGCCCGGCCCTGCATCGATACGCAGTTCGGAAATACCGTCCCCCAGATAGCGGTGATCACCCGGATGGCCTTCAGCGAGCCGACCGATACGGGCCAGGATGCGAGCGCGTGCGGTTACGTCCTTGAGAGCGTCAATCCATGTCGCGAACTGACGGGTACGCTGGATCTTCATGGAGAACTGTAGCCTACTGGCTACAGTCTTTCAACTATCGGGAATGCACGCTTGGAGCTGTGCTCGGCCTCCCGTCTGGCACTCCCTCCCTCGCTGCCGACGCCCCCTCTTCTCAAATTGGAAAGTGGAATCGGGTGCGTTTTCAGTAGCTCATTGTTCACGCGGACCCGATCCGCACTCACAAAATGCTGTGCTAGATTCAAGAGTGTGACATTGGCGCGCGAGATGCTTTCATGAATGCATGGGTCGAGAAATGCGCTACTTCATCAGAACGTGGACTTCGGCGGCGCCTCTGGATCGCAGCGCGTCGTCGCCTCGCGATCGCTATTCCGGCGCTTGTACTGGCAGCATGTTCAACCGCCGCGCCGCCACGCCCATCAGATCATCTGAATCAAAGACAGGCCGTCGAATCAGGGAGTGAAATTGGTATGGAGCGATTCAAGAACAGCATCGAGCGATTGTCTACAGTTCGCTTTGATGATGTCGATGCATTGAGTGAACTTCTCCACACCCGTCTGGGAGAGCCGGCGCGTCAGGATCTCATGGACGAGCGGATCGCAGAACGCGGAATGCTGGGCGACCTTGAGGTGCGGAACATCAGGCTGAGAAGTGCCGCTGACAACCCCGCCCTCGCGAACCTGATTTTTGATATCGCGCCACCGAGCATTGCGCTCGAGGAAATGATCTGGGAGAACTCCACCAAACATCCACCTCGACCCGATGCGCCGGGCTCCCGGCCTTACTGGACCGCGCAGGTGAACGATGCACAGGTCGTGCTTGGGCTCGCCGCCGACAGCGTGACGCTGACCTACATATCGATCCGTCAGCACTGATCCCTGTAATTGCGAAGGAGCCGCCGCATGGAGCGTACTGAAGACGCTGGACTGCCACAGCCGCAGGAGGGAGGCCGCCCAGGAGCCGCGCGGCGTCCTGCATCGCCGTTGGATGATCCTTCCTTGGCCCCGCTTCTGGCAAAATCCCCAACACTTCAGGCGGGTCTCGCCCAGGCGAGACGCGAAGGTATCGTTGTTCAATGGGGCACAGCCGGTGAAGGCACCTACCTTGTTCCCGGCGTGAAGATCGTCATAGACGAGAATGCAATCGGGCAAGGCACCAGACTCGCACGTTCTCTTTCTCACGAAGTTGGGCACCATCTCTTCACCGAACCCTCAAACCGAGCTTCTAAGCAAGCCTATGTAGACAGCGAGTTGCGAGGAGAAGCCGCCGCGACTCTCAGCAATGTCCAGGTCCAGCGTGAAATCGTTGCGGGTGGTGGCCCAGATATTGGCGTTTCCGGCACGGGTAGCCGGCCACAACAATATGGAACCATTGCGGCAGAACTCCAGGCGGGACGAATCAACCGTAGCCAAGCACTGGGTCAGATCGCTGAGGTGTTTAAGACGGAGGCTCCGTCCGTTGGACCTCATGCGACATACGAGCTTTACTACGGCGACTTCTACGACCGGGAAATAGCACCCACGCAACGGCGGCGTAGGCCAGATCCAGAATTTGACGCCGAGCGTACGGCGGTTGCGGCCAGCCTCAGCTCGACCACCGACGACTCGCTCTCGCTGCAACGAGCTACTTTCTCAGTGGCCGAACTCGGCAACGCTGACCGCTCTCTCTACATGCAGATCAGAGCGGGTGTGGAACGCCTGGACGCCGAGAGCGGGAAGCAGTGGGATGAGTCGAGCCAGCGCATGTCCGCGAGTCTGTTGGTGCTCGCGAAGGAGCAAGGGCTTTCAAGAGTTGACCACGTTGTATTGAACAACCCGACAGAGTCCCTTGCACGTGGCGAGAAGGTATTCATCGTCGAGGGAGCGATGGACGATCCTGCCCAACGTCGTGGAACCATGAGTACGATGGACGCGCTTCGTGCGCCTGAAGCAGAGTCCCTTCATCGCGCTGAAGCGTTGGCCGCAGATCTTGAACAGCAGCCGGCGCAGCAGGTTCATGCGCAGGACGGGCTATCGTTCTCAAGGTAAGACTGTCGAGAAAACAGCTCTGCCGCCCTTCGAACCACCGGGCAGGTATCTGGAGCAGCGCAAAGAGGCGCTGAATCATGGGGATGGTGCCGCTTATCCGAATCGAACGGATGACCTACTGTTTACAAGACAGTTGCTCTACCAACTGAGCTAAAGCGGCATGGGTTGTTCACCGGCGGCAGCGCCGCGGTCAGGGGATTCTAGCGCAACCTTGCGCATTCCAGCGACCGGCTCTGTGTCGCCCCGCTGCGCTGTTGGGCCTGGGCGGGTTGCGTGCCTGCCGCCAGCTGCCCTTCCAGCCACCACTGGCCGGCGTCGCCGCTGGCGACAAGGCGCGGCTGGAAGCCGGCGGCCTGCACCGCCGCCATGCGCCGCTCGGCGCCTTCGCGGTTGCGGTACTGGCCCAGCGCCACGGCATTGGCCTCCTCGCCTTGGCTGATGATGTAGTAGTCGCTCAGGCCAGCGGCGACGATGCGTTTCACGGTGGCCTGGGCTTCTTCGCGGTTGGCGGCGGCCGGCAGCATCACCCGGTAACGGGCACTACCGCTGGCAGCGGGCTGTTCGCGCAGGCGCACCTGGCTGAGCAGCGTGCTGGCCTTGCCCTGCGCACTGGTAGCGGCGGCGCGGTCGGCGAACGGGCCCAGCGCAACGCAGCGCGGCGGCTCGGCGGCCGCGGGCGGGGTTGCGGGTTTCTCCGGTGCCGGAACGTGTGCAGACGGTGCTACCGGCTTGGCAGCGGCCGCAACCGGCGTAGCCTCAGCCGCCTGCGGCTTGGCAATCTCCGGCTTGGCCGGGGCGGCGGGCGCCGGCGTTACAGCCACGGCCGTCTTCTCCGCCGGTTCGCGCTCCATCAACGGCGCGGTCGGCGCGGCGGCCGTGGCTTCGGCGGCCGCAGCGGCATCCACCCCACCGGGCACCCAGCGCAGCTCGGCCACGCCGGCGGGTTGCGGCGGCGGCGCAGGCTTCTGCGGCGCATCGCGCAGCAGCCACCAGCAGGCGACGCCAAGATTGAGGATGGCCAGTACGACGATCAGGGCACGGGTCAGCATGCGCGGATACTAGCCTGCGGGCTGGTGCACCGCCCAGCGGGCGAGGCCATCCAGCACCAGCGAGGGGTGGTAGTCGGCGCCAGGCAGCAACGGCATCAGCGCCGGTGCGCCGCCACCATGCACCAGCAGCGACGGTGCCACGCCCAGCAGCGTGTGCGCCTGCTGTGCGCTGCGTTCGATCAGTGCCACGGCCGCACCATCGCAGCCGGAGGCGAGCGCGTCGGCGGTGTCGTTGGCGAATTCGCTGTAGTCACCGCCGGTAGCCGGCAACTGCACCGCGCGGGCATGCAGTGCTTCGCGCATGGTGGTGGGCGATGCGGAAATGCGGCCACCGTGGTGCTGGCCGTCGGCGTCGAGCAGATCAATCGTGAGTGCGGTACCCACGCCGACCACCAGCACCGGGCGCTGCGCCTTGGCCGCGGCCAGCAGGGCCAGGAAGCGGTCCACACCGAATTTTTCGGGCTTGGCATAGGCAATGCGCACACCGGCGCATTCGGCGCTGGTACGCACCACGTGCACGTGCTCGAAGCGACGCTGCAGCTGGTCCAGCATCGCGCTGGTCAGCGACGGTGCGGCCACGCTGGCCACGAACGCGGTGGTGCCGCTGGGCAGGCTGTGCGGCGGCTGTCCGGCCATGCCTTCGGCGCCATGCGCCCAGGCCTGCACGTCACCGGCACGGTCACCCTGCAACGGCGCGAACTTGAAGCGCGAGTTGCCGAGGTCGAACAACCAATCGCTCATGCCGCCCTCACGCTGACTTCGCCGGCGTGCAGCAGGCGCTCACGGCCATCGATGCGCACGCGCAAGGCGCCGTCATCAGCCAGGCCGAGTGCGGTGCCACGCTGCCACTGTCCTTCCAGTTCCACCCGTACTTCGCGACCGGCCAGCATGTCGAACGCGGCGTAGCGCGGCAGGAAGGGAGCGAGGCCTTCGCGATCGAATTCTTCCAGTGCCGGCAGCAGGCGCGCCAGCACGGCAGCAACCACCACGTTGCGGTCCACCGGCTTGCCGGCCAGCGTGTCCAGGTCCACCCACGGCTGGGTGATCTGCTCGGCGAACGACGGCGGCATGTGCGTGTTGATGCCGATGCCGATCACCGCGCGCGCCGGGCCGGCGTATTCGCCACCGCCTTCTGCGAGCAGGCCGACCAGCTTGCGCTTGCCATCGACGATCAGGTCATTCGGCCACTTCAGCTGCGCCTGGGTGTAGCCCAGGTCGTGCAGCGCTTCGGCCACGGCGATGCCGGCCACCAGGCTCAGCCCGGCCAGGCGACCGAGGCCACCGGAAAACAGCCGCAGCACCGACAGGTAGATATGCGCGGCCAGCGGCGACGCCCACGTACGGCCGCGACGGCCGCGGCCACCGGTCTGGCGTTCGGCCAGCAGCACGCTCACCCCGCGCTGGGGCGCGCTGCACCGCAGCAATTCGGCATTGGTCGAGTCCACCGTCCAGGCCACCTGGAGGTCGTGCAGCAGCGCCTGGGCGTCGCCGGGCAGGCCGGCGCGGATCGCGGCCGGGTCCAGCAGGTCGACCGGGCGGGTCAGGCCATAGCCCTCACCTGCACGCCCCTCGATGTCTACACCGGCGGCTCTAAGTCCTTGAATACGCTTCCAAATGGCCGCCCGGGTCTGGCCCAGCTCACGGGCCAGGGCGTCGCCGGAGAGGCGACCGGCAGCGAGTTTGGCCAGCAATTGGCGGTCGTCCACGGCAGCTTCCACGAAGTCAGGAAGGAATTATGCGGGAAAGCCGCCAGCGGCGCCCGCCACGCTGGGTTCCGCGGGGGCTTCCAACGGGGCGCCGGGTTCGGGCTAGAATCGGGAACTCACCTTCCCTTAACGTGGATGTCGTCAATGCGCCGTTATGCCCATTGCCTGATCCTGCTGACGATGCCCTTCGCGGCGTCTGCGACGGCAGCGCTGGACGACAGCCGCGGCGCCTGCGTGTCCTCCAACGGTGATGCCGCCTCGCAGCGTGCACCGACCGCGACCGCTTCGACCGCCACCACCAAGCCGGCACCGGTCCGCCCGGCAGCCAGCACCAGCACGGGCGGCGGTGGCAGCGATGACGACGTGCTGCAGCGCATCCGCGCACCGAAGTGGCACAGCTACCTGCCGGGAATGTTCCGCTGATCAAGTCGTTGCTGCAGTGGCTGCGGTCTGCGCCGCGGCCGATCGACGATGCACTTTGGGATGAGGCCTGCCGCCGTGCGGCCTGGCTGCACGGTCTGGACGATGATCGCCGCGCACGCCTGCGCCTCCTGGCCACGCGCTTCCTGCACGAGAAGACCATTACCCCGATCGGCGAGCTGCAGCTGCATGCCGGCGATGGCGTGCTGCTGGCGGCACTGTGCTGCCTGCCGCTGCTGGAGTTCGGCGAGGTGGGTCTGGAAGGCTGGTCGCAGCTGATCGTCTACCCCGATGCATTCCGCGTACATCGCAGCCACATGGATGCGGCCGGCGTACTGCATGAGTGGGATGACGAACTGATTGGCGAGTCGTGGGACAGCGGTCCGTTGATCCTGTCGTGGGCCGATGTGCAGGCCGACCTGGCGACGCCGCACGAGGGCTACTGCGTGGCGGTGCACGAGATGGTGCACAAGCTGGATGCGCTGGATGGCGCGATGGACGGCACGCCGCCACTGCCGCGCGAGTGGCAGCGCGAGTGGGCAGCCACCTTCCAGCGTTCCTACGACGCCTTCTGCGCGCAGGTGGATGCCGGCGAGGAGACGTTGATCGACCCGTACGCGGCCGAGGCGCCGGAAGAGTTCTTCGCGGTGGCCAGCGAGTATCACTTCTCGGCACCGGATCTGCTGCAGCAGGCGTTGCCGGAGGTCGCCGCGCAGCTGCGGCGGTTCTACGGCGAGCCGCCAAAGATCGAAACGCGGTAGTGCCGGCCGCTGGCCGGCAACCTGGCAATGCCACCGAAGATCATGAGGGTGCCGGCCAGCGGCCGGCACTACCGGATTACGCACGCGTTATTGCGTCAGGCGACGCCCGGCGGACGGGAACGCGCAGCTGCGGCGGTTCCACGGCGAACCGCCGACGATCGAAACACGGTAGTGCCGGCCGCTGGCCGGCGACCTGGTAATGCCACCGAAGAGCATGAGGGTGCCGGCCAGCGGCCGGCACTACCGGATTACGCACGCGTCATTACGTCAGGCGACGCCCGGCGGACGGGAACGCGCAGCTGCGGCGGTTCCATGGCGAGCCGCCGAAGATCGAAACACGGTAGTGCCGGCCGCTGGCCGGCAACCCGGTAATGCCACCGAAGATCATGAAGTTGCCGGCCAGCGGCCAGCACTACCGATTGCGAAGGTTTACGGCCCCGGCGGCAAACGCACTTCGAAACGGGCGCCGCCCAATTCGCTGGAACGGCCGACGGCCAGTTCGCCGCGGTAATCCTTGATCAGGTCCTGCACGATCGACAGGCCGATGCCGTGGCCCTGCACGCGCTCGTCGCCACGCACGCCACGCTGCAGCACCTTGCCGATGTCGTCCGGGGCGATACCCGGGCCATCGTCGTCCACCGCCAGCAGCAGGCCAGCGCGGCGCGCGTTCGGTGCCGGCAGCGGCTGCGCGGTCAGCAACACGCGGCGGTTGGCCCACTTGAAGGCGTTTTCCAGCAGGTTGCCAAGCAGTTCCTGCAGATCGCCCGGTTCGCCGTGGAAGCGTGCGGCCGGATCGATGTCGAACTCGCACAGCACGCCCTTGGAGGCGTAGACCTTCTCCAGGCCACGTACGATTTCCTCAGCGTTGGACTCGATCGGCAGCGGCGCGGAGAACAGCTTGTGGCCCGACGACGCAGCACGTGCCAGCTGGTACGAAACCAGGTTGTTCATGCGCTGCAGCTGCACGTCCAGCTCCTCGCGCAGCGCGCCATCGCCCGCGCCGCTGTCCATCTGCGTGCGCAGCACCGCAATGGGCGTCTTCAGGCTGTGTGCCAGGTCGGCCAGGGTGTTGCGCTGGCGCTCGAGGTTCTCGCGCTCGCTTTCAATGAAGGCGTTGATGCTGTCGGTCAGCGGTTCCAGCTCGCGCGGGTGGCGCTCGCTCATGCGCTCGGTCTCGCCGCGCTGCACTTTGGTCAGCTCGGTGATCACCCGACGCAGCGGACGCAGGCTCCACTGCAGGATGACGGTCTGCAGCAGCAGCAGGATCAGGCCGATGCCGCCCAGGTAGAACCAGACACGGCCGCGGAACACGCGCAGCTGCGCGCCCAGCGCGCGCGAGTCTTCCATCACATAGATGGTGTACGGGAATTCGGTGGCCGGGTCGGCGTCGGCATCCCACACCAGGCCCAGGCCATAGCGGTACACCGAGCCCTGGCTGCCGTCGATCTGGATCATCGGCAGCGGGCCTTCGAACACTTCCTGGCGCGGCGCCAGCAGGCCGCCGCCGACGGTGGGCAGCATCGGGCCTTCGGCGGACATCGAATTGCCCTTGCCGTGCGGCATCACCACCTGCAGGTACAGGCCACTGCCCGGCACGTCGAAGCGCGAATCCGGCGGCTGCTCGCGGATGTACAGCGAGCGGTCGCGGGTGAAGTCGATGCCGGCCGCGTAGGCGGTGGCGTAGTTCTTCAGGCGCTCACGCAGGTTCGCCTTCGCCGTATCGGCGAAGGCGGCGTCGAGCGCGTAACCGGCCAGGGCCAGGAACGCGACCAGACCCACGGACGCGGCAAGCATCTGGCGCGCCTGCAGGGAGCGCGGCCGCCAGCGTCGGAAGAACCACAGACGGCCGGACATCATGGTCTCGCCAGGCTGAGCCGGCTCAGCCCTCGTTGCGCGGAATCGCGAAACGGTAGCCGCGACCGCGCACGGTCTCGATCGGCTTCAGTTCGCCATCCGGGTCCAGCTTCTTGCGCAGGCGGCCGATGAAGACCTCCAGCACGTTCGAGTCGCGGTCGAAGTCCTGCTGGTAGATGTGCTCGGTGAGGTCGGCCTTGGAGACCAGTTCACCGGCGTGCATCATCAGGTACTCCAGCACCTTGTATTCGTAGCTGGTCAGGTCGACATTGCTGCCGGCCACGCTGACGGTCTGCGCAGCCAGGTCCAGAGCGACCGGGCCGCATTCCAGGGTCGGCTTGCTCCAGCCGGCGGCGCGGCGCAGCAGCGCGTTGACGCGGGCCAGCAGCTCTTCGACGTGGAACGGCTTGACCAGGTAGTCGTCGGCGCCCTGCTTCAGGCCTTCGACCTTGTCCTGCCAGCTCGAACGCGCGGTCAGGATCAGCACCGGGAACTTCTTGCCTTCGTCACGCAGGGCCTTGATCAGCTCCATGCCCGACATCTTGGGCAGGCCGAGGTCGATGATGCCGACATCGAACGGAACTTCGCGCCCCATGTAGAGGCCTTCCTCGCCGTCCTGCGCAGCATCGACGGCAAAGCCTTCGCGCTTGAGCCGGGCTGCCAGGGTCTCACGCAGCGGGGCTTCGTCTTCGACCAGAAGGATACGCATGAACTCTCCCTAGTGTCCTGGGTGTGGCCCGGAGGCCTGTGGGGTACGGGTTGATAGCGACAACTATCCCTGTTCAGGGGTTATCGCCGCGTAGTGATGACATATCCGACCGCGGCGTGCGCGGCTGTGAACGCGACGGTGCGGGGTCGTCCATGTAGCGGACCCGGCCCCGATCGTCCATGTACTTCACCCGGTTGATGTCACGCCCATCGAACGGCACGCGCTCGGCGCCAAGGATGTGGCCGCCGGTGGTGCGCTGCACGCGGCGCACGGCATCGGACAGCGAGCGCTCGTCGCCACGGCCACCGCGCTCGCCCCGCTCCATCATCTCCGCGCGCCCCTGATCGCCACGCGGCGGCTGTTGCGCCAGCGCCGAAGACAGCGGCGCAGCCGCCAGCACCACGCAGGTGGCCAGGGCAATGCGGCGATGGAAGGGAGCGGAAGACATCGATGCGATCCTAGCCGAGCACGGCGATTCGTTCAAAAGTCGTAAATCCGGGAGCCGGGTTCGGGACCCGGCGCTTTACAAATCCTTTGCAAATTCTTGGTTTGGGGCAGTGAATCCGGTCTGAACTTTTCCGGCCCTGCGCTCGCGTCGTTCATCTAGGTGAACATTCGGGACGAATCGCCGCCCCTTGTCAAGTCAGGACTGTGACCGACGTCACGCTGCGGTGCGATCAGCTTCGCGTTCGGTGACCGCCAAGGCCTGTTCGATCAGGCTCCAGCCGGCGCCCGGGCGGTGTGCGCCCTCGCTCAGCACCTGGCGAAATGCGCGACCACCGGGCTGGCCATGGAACAGGCCGAGCAGGTGGCGGGTGATGTGCTTCAGCGCCAGGCCTTCGCCCAGCCGCGCCTCGATGTAGGGGCGCATCGCGCGCAGCAGGTCACCGCGTGCCTGTAGCGGGGCGCCGGTGTGCAGCGCCTCCAGCTGATGCAGCAGATAGGGGTCGTGATAGGCCGCCCGGCCCAGCATCACGCCATCGACGTGCGCGGCCTGCGCCTGTACCGCCTCGATGCTGGCCAGGCCACCGTTGATCACCACCGGCAGTGCCGGGCGCTCCTGCTTCAGGCGGTAGGCCCAGTCGTACTTCAGCGGCGGAACCTCGCGGTTCTCCTTCGGCGACAGGCCCTTCAGCCACGCGTTGCGCGCATGCACCACCACCATCGCCGCACCAGCGGCGACCTGGCGGTCGACGAAGCTGGCAAACACGTCGTAGTCGTTGTCCTCGTCCACGCCCAGGCGGCACTTCACCGTTACCGGGATGTCGACCGCATCGACCATGGCCGCCACGCACTCGGCCACCAGTACCGGCTCGCGCATCAGGCAGGCGCCGAAACGCCCGGCCTGCACGCGGTCGGACGGGCAGCCGCAGTTGAGGTTGACCTCGTCGTATCCCCACTCGGCGGCAATGCGCGCAGCCTGCGCCAGCAGGGCCGGATCGCTGCCGCCCAGCTGCAGCGCCAGCGGCTGTTCGCTGCGGTCGAAGCCGAGCAGGCGCTCGCGGTCGCCGTGGATGACCGCGTTGGCGTGCACCATCTCCGTGTACAGGCGTGCACCCGGCGCCAGCACGCGATGGAACACGCGGCAATGGCGGTCGGTCCAGTCCATCATCGGGGCAACGGACAGGCGCAGGGAATCAGCGTAACGGGCGGTGGCGGACGTCATCGGGGTGTTGATCGTGGAGACTGGCATTGCCAGTGAGATCAATAGTTTACACCGCTCGGCTGAATGGCGGCGGCTGGCGCCCGGATAGTGCTGCGGCGCCCGGGCCCGAGGGCCGTCCGCAGGCCGGGCGGCGCCAACCCACAATGACGGGCAACCGGTCACAGTTGTCGCGATTCGTTGACGACGACGAAATATTGACGCCGTTATAGTCCGTCGCTCGCAATGGATTGGACGTGTGGAGCAGATGATGCAGCACAAGCGTTTGAGCAGGACCCTCGCCACCGCGCTGGCGGTCGCCGTACTGGCCATCGGCACGGCAACCGCAGCACCGGCTGCCACCGGGCTGAGCCCGACCTTCACCACCTGCCGTGACAAGGCACAGGGTGCGATCGAGCAGGCCGCCTGCCTGACCTCGGAAAGCGCACGCCAGGACCAGCGCCTGAACCAGGCCTACCGCCAGCTGCAGGCAAAGCTGAGTGGCGCAAAGAAGACCAAGCTGGTGAATGCCCAGCGCGCGTGGCTGCAGTCGCGCAGCCGCGATAGCGAACTGGATACCGCGCTGTACGACGATTCGCAGCCCGGCAACCTGCAGGGCGAGCTGAACGATGTGATGCGCCTGAGCGCGCGTGCCGACCAGCTGCAGAAGTATCTGCAGCTGCTGGACTGACCCTTGAGGGGCAAACCCTCTGACTGCACAAGGATGTAAGACATGCCAACCAACATCGATACCCATGATCTCGATGCCACCTCCGGCGCCGTGTATTTCGCCGTCGGCCGTGGTACCGAAGGGGGTCCCGCCTCCTACCATCTGGCCATCGCCGGCATCACCCAGGGCGTGACCGAACCGCACTGGGGCACGGTGAACAAAGTCGCGCAGAACAGCGGTTACAGCCTGGGCGCGATCCAGGTCGACTTCGGCCAGCGCGGCGAGTGGGCGCTGGGCGCCATCGACGGCCACGCACTGAAGGCGGGCGAGACGACCTATGTCGACGCCGTGATCGATCAGGCCAGCACCTATGCCAAGGCGCACAACCTGCCCTTCACCCAGGACCACGCCGACCTGCGCCGCGACCTGCTCAGCCACGGCAATGGCCTGAGCGGGCGCAGCTCGATCCAGTTCATCGATACCAACACGCGCGACAGCATCAACGCCTGGGCCGGTTCGGCCGAGGGCAAGCAGTGGATCCACGCGAACATCGACTACCCGCAGGTGCGCAACGCCACCCGGATCGGCATGGCGATGGTGGACGCACACGGCAGCGGCATCGCCGAGGAAAACCGCTTCGAAGCGATCAGCCTGATCGCCAAGACCGCCAACCAGTTGCCCAGCCAGCTGCCCAAGCTGCAGAAGGTGCTGGAAGAAGGCGGTGACTACGAGGCGCTGCGCGCGAAGGCCGGGCAGATCCGCGAGACCTACCAGTACTTCGACGCGCCCAAGGCCGGCGACATCGCCGTGCGCTACGAAAATGCCTACGCCAACAACAAGGACGCAATGGACCGCGCCCATGCCAAGGTCAGCAGCCGCGACTACTCGCCCGCCGGTGAGCACAACGATGCGGACATCAAGGTGGCGCTGGACCAGATCGGCGCACCGCGCCAGCAGGCCGGTTCGCAGACGTTGAAGGAAGGGTCCAGCGGCCGTGCCGTGCTGAAGCTGGAGAGCAATCTGGTCACGCTGGGCTATGCCAGTGCTGGCGGCCAGCAGACGCTGAATCCGGACCGGCGCTTCGATGCCACCACCCGCAAGGCGGTGGAAGACTTCCAGCGCGCACACAACCTGGACCCGGTGGACGGCAAGGCCGGGCCAGCCACGCTGGCCGCGATCGACCGCGACGCGCGCGAACTCCAGGGCAACCTGGCCGCGCTGGGGCTGACCGACGCCAAGGGCCAGGCCATCGGCAGCGATGGCTATCTGGGCGGTGGCAGCCGCCATGCGATCAACGCTTTCCAGCAGCAGCATGGCCTGCCCGCGACCGGCATTGCCGATGCGGAAACCCGCCAGGCGCTGGCCAATGAAGTGCAGCAGCGTGCGCAGGCACAGGGCAGCACCCCGGAACAGCAGGCCGCGGCCGAGCCTGCGCGCGAGACGGTGTACCCGATGTCCGACCCGCGCAGCCCGCAGAACTGGCTGTACACCGAGACCCTGGTGCAGGTGAAGTTCGCCGAGGAAGCGCGTGGCCTGCCCTCCGGCGAGCACAGCGAGAAGCTGGCCGCTGCGCTTACCGTGGAAGCTGCACGTGCCGGCCTGTACCGGGTTGATCGCGTTGAGCTGAACCAGGATGGCTCGATGGCGCGCGCGGTGCAGGCCAATGCACTGCACGACGAAAGCGCGTTGAACCGCAATACCGCGCCGGTATCGACGGCGGACGCGATGCGCCAGAGCGTGCAGGAAAACAGCGAGCGGGCATTGCAGGTGAGCGATCAGCAGCGCGAGCAGCAGAAGATCGACCAGCAGACCCAGCAGCACGGCCCGCGGGCCATGATGGCGTAAGAGAGCGGGCCCACGGGCCTGCGAGTGCCATTGCCTTGCTCACCCCTCGTCGGTTTGAGGCCGACGGGGGCGTTGGTTGAGGTGCGTCGAGGATTGTCGCAAATGTGAGGTCTTGCGCCCGGGCGCGTGCCCACGCTTCGAGGTAGTCGGCCTCGCGGTGTAGTCGATCCGGTTTGATCGCGTCGACGCTTTGACGACAGATAAGTCCGTCCGGAGCTTTCCCTAAGTGGTCAGTACCCGCCATCCATAGGCGGTCTGCTTCTTGAAGCACTGCCGCCTCAGGCGGTCAGGTCTCACAGGTGGGCGTCGCGCAGATCAATCTGTACCTTCGGCGTCACGTGCTGGTAATCGAACACCGCACCCAGATGGCCGGCCGAGGCAAGGAACACCTGCCCACGCACGCGGTAGACCTGCGTGTCACCGGCATCGTAGCGCTGCATATCCAGCATGCGGCCGAGGAATCGATGACCATGTTGGCCACGCCCTGGGCGACGCATTCGCGGTCACGCTCGCTGGGCGTCTCGGCGATGTCCTCGACGTTCTGCGACGATGCCGGACAGCGGAAGGCAGCGAAGCATGCCGCCGCTCTACAATCGGGCCATGGCCACCCACCGCCCGCAGTTCTTCGACCCCGCCACCGAACAGGGCGTGCTGCGCCTGTCGATCGCCGCCTCGCTGCTGCTGGCCGCCGCCGCAGTGGTATTCGGCCTGCTGGCCAATTCCTCGCTGATCATCTTCGACGGCATCTACGGCCTGATCGATGTGGTCATGACCTGGCTGTCGCTGCTGGTGGCACGCCTGATCGCGCTGTCCACCCAGACCGATGCGTTGCAGTCGAGGCTCAACCAGCGCTTCACCATGGGTTTCTGGCACCTTGAGCCGATCGTGCTGGGGGTCAGCGGCACGCTGATGATCGGTGCGGCACTGTATGCCCTGGTCAATGCGGTGGATGCACTGATGTCCGGGGGCCGCCACATTGCGCTGGGCCCGGCCATCGCCTTCGCCGGGCTGTCCATCGTCGGCGAAGGCGCACTGGCCTGGTTCATCCTGCGCGCCAACCGCCGCATCGGCTCGGAGTTCATCGCACTGGATGCGAAGAACTGGGTGATCGCGGCCAGCATGTCGGCCTGCTACCTGCTGGCCTTCCTCGGCGGCGTGCTGGTGCAGGGCACGTCCTGGGCCTGGGTCGGGCCGTACATCGACCCGGCCATCCTTGCCTTCGTCTGCGTGCTGGTGATGATCGCCCCGCTCGGCACCGTGCGCCGGGCGCTGGCCGGCATCCTGCTGGTCACCCCGCCGGAGCTGCAGGCGCACGTGGATGCCGTGGCACGCGCGATCGTGGCCAAGCATGGCTTCGTCGAGCACCGCAGCTATGTGGCGCAGGTGGGGCGAGGCGAGCAGATCGAGCTGTTCTTCGTGGTGCCGGAAAACGATCCGCCGCGGCCGCTGGTGGAATGGGACCAGCTGCGCGACGAGATCGGCGACGCGCTGGGCGAGGCCTCGCCGGACCGCTGGTTGACCATCATGTTCACCACCGACCGCGAGTGGACGATCTAGGCCAGCAGGACGATCGATCAAGTTTTTCGTACGCCCTGCAACCCAACGTACCCGGAAAGCGGGCAAAGTAGGCTCCAACGCACCACCCACCCACCGACCAGGAGCATCCCGATGTCCATCGAAAAGGTTCTGTACACCGCCCAGGCCACCTCCACCGGCGGCCGTGAAGGCCGTTCCGTCTCCTCCGACAACGTGCTGGACATCCAGCTGTCGACCCCGCGCGAGCTGGGCGGCGCCGGTGGCCCGGGCACCAACCCGGAACAGCTGTTCGCCGCCGGCTACTCGGCCTGCTTCCTGGGCGCGCTGAAGTTCGTGGCCGGCCAGGCCAAGGTCGCGCTGCCGGCCGACACCACCGTGACCGGCAAAGTGGGCATCGGCCAGATCCCGACCGGCTTCGGCATCGAAGCCGAGCTGACCATCAACGTGCCGGGCGTGCCGCGCGAGCAGGTGGAAGAACTGGTGCAGAAGGCGCACATCGTGTGCCCGTACTCCAACGCCACCCGCGGCAACATCGACGTGACGCTGATCGTTGCCTGATGGGGTGCTGCCGGCCAGCGGCCGGCACTACCAACGTAAAGAGCAAAAAAATGGGCGGATGCCGGTCGAAACCGAACATCCGCCCATCCCACCTTCGTTGTCCCACAGGGGGGCATGAGGTTGCCGGCCAGCGGCCGGCACTACCAGGTCATTTTTCGCTGGTGATGAGCTGCACGACGCTGGAGAAATCCAGCTTGCCGCGGCCGGCCTGGTGGTTCATCGAGTACAGGTTGCGGGCCACTTCGCCCAGCGGAATCGAGGCACCGACACTCATCGCCGCTTCCACCGCCAGGCCCATGTCCTTCAGCATCAGATCGCTGCCGAAACCGCCGCTGTAGCCGCGCGAGGCCGGCGCGTTTTCCAGCACGCCCGGCCACGGGTTGCACACTTCGGTGGCCCAGCTGCGGCCGGTGCTGACCGCCATCATCTGCGACAGCACCTTCGGGTCCAGACCGTGCGCCACGCCCAGGGCGATGGCTTCACCGGTGACGGCCATGATCACGCCCAGCGCCATGTTGTTGCACAGCTTGGCCACCTGGCCGGCGCCGCTGGCACCGACGTGGAAGATGTTCTTGCCCATCGCCTGCAGCACCGGACGGGCGCGTTCCAGCGCGTCCTCTTCGCCACCGACGATGAAGGTCAGGGTGCCGGCCTGGGCACCGGCGGTACCGCCGGACACCGGTGCGTCGATCATCTGCAGGCCACGCGCGGCGGCCGCTTCCGAGACCTTGCGCGCGCTGGCCGGGGCGATCGTGCTGCAGTCGATGACCAGCGCACCGGCCGGAATCGCGGCGAGGATGCCGTCATCGCCCAGATACACGCCTTCGACGTGGCGGCTGGCCGGCAGCATCGAGATCACCACTTCGGCATCGGCCAGGGTGTCGCGTGCCGACGACGCAGCGCTGGCACCGGCGTCAACGGCGGCCTGCACCGCGGCCGGGACCAGATCGAACACGCGCACGCTGTGGCCGTTCTTGACCAGATTGGCGGCCATCGGGCCACCCATGTTGCCCAACCCGATGAATGCAATGCGGCTCATGCAAGGCTCCTTTCAACAAGGGGAGTGCCCAGGTCGGCCAGCGGATGCGCGGCATCGGCCCAGGGGGAAGCGAAGAAGGTATCGGCCCACGCGCCGGTGGCCTCAGCCAGGGTGGCCGGGTTCCACTGCGGATTGCGGTCCTTGTCGATCAGCAACGCGCGGATGCCTTCGGCGAAATCACCGTGGGCGGCGCAATGCAGCGCGACGATGTACTCCAGGCGATAGATCGCGGCCAGATCCTGGCCGGCACTGCGGCGCTGCAGTTCGTACGCCAACCGTGCCGAACCGGGTGCACCGGCGGCGAGAGTCTTCTGTGCGGCCTGCAACCAGGCGTCGTCGGTCTGCAGGCCGGCAATGCGCGCCACGATGGCCTGCAGGTCATCGCCTTCGCACAGCGCCTCGACCTGCGCCGCATTGGCCAGCAACGGGCCGGTGGCGGCGTCGCTGGCGTGCGACTGCAGCAGATGGGTCAGGCGTTCGTGGTTGTGTGCGGCATCGCCCGACCAGGCCACCTGCAGCAGCGCATCGAACACCGCGCTGCGGCATTCTTCTGCCACGTGCACGTCGGCCAGGCCGGCGTAGATAGCGTCGCCCGGGTTGAGCAGCGCGCCGGTCAGCGCCAGGAACAGGCCGCCCTTGCCCGGTACGCGCGGCAGCAGCCAGCTGCCACCCACATCGGGGAACAGGCCAACGGTGATTTCCGGGAAGGCCAGCTTGGAGCGCTCGCTGACCACGCGGTGGCTGGCGCCGGACATCAGGCCGATGCCGCCGCCCATCACGATGCCATGGCCCCAGCACAGGATCGGCTTGGCGTAGGTGTGGATGAGATGATCGACGCGGTATTCAACGTCGAAGAACTCGGCGGCGTAGTCGTTCTCGCGGATGTCGCTGCAGCCGGCCTCGCGGAAGGCGACCATGCTCTTGTACAGGCTGTGCAGGTCGCCGCCGGCGCAGAACGCCTTCTCACCGGCACCCTGCAGCACCACCATGGCGATGCCGTCGTCATCGGCCCAGGCATTCAGCTGCTTCAGCAGCAGGTGCGCCATCGGCAGCGAGAAACCATTGAGCGTACGCGGCGCATTGAGCGTGGCGATGCCGATGCGCGCGCCGTTGCCGGCCACGCGCTCCTCGAACAGCACCGGTGCGTCGTCGGCAACGGTGTCGGTGCTCATGCGTTCTTCCACTGCGCGGTGCGCTTTTCCAGGAAGGCGGTCACGCCCTCGACCTGGTCGGCGGTGTCGAACAGGTCGACGAAGGCTTCACGCTCGGCCACCAGCGCCGAGGCGTGGGTGCCGGTGCGGGTGGACTGCACCAGGGTCTTGCAGGCGGCGATGCTGGTCGGGCTCTGCTTGCCGGCCTTCTTCGCCCATTCCAGGGCCAGTGCCTTGGCTTCGCCCTTGCCGACCTTTTCTTCGGCCAGGCCAATGCGCAGTGCGGTCTCGGCATTGATGCGCTCGCCCAGCAGGATCATGCGCTTGGCCCAGCCCTCGCCGACCAGGCGCGGCAGGTTCTGGGTGCCACCGGCACACGGCAGCAGGCCGACGGTGGCCTCCGGCAGCGCGACCTGGGCGTGGTCTTCAATGACGCGCAGGTCGCAGGCCAGTGCGCATTCCAGGCCACCGCCCATGGCGTAGCCGTTGATCGCGGCGATCGACACGCCACGGAAACCGGACAGCGCTTCGAAGGCTTCACCGAAGCGGCGCGCGGCCTCGCGTGCAGCGGCCTTGTCGCCGGAGGCGAACTGGTTGAGGTCGGCACCGGCGGAGAAG
The DNA here is from genome assembly GCF_059370655.1 of Stenotrophomonas sp. YJH_SMC_133. Taxonomy (NCBI): domain Bacteria; kingdom Pseudomonadati; phylum Pseudomonadota; class Gammaproteobacteria; order Lysobacterales; family Lysobacteraceae; genus Stenotrophomonas; species Stenotrophomonas sp. YJH_SMC_133. The sequence continues at coordinate 91,265 of NZ_JCAFTW010000004.1, forward strand.
AACTTCTCGCCGTCACCGGTGATCACCAGCGCGTAGATGTCGCGGTCTGCGTTGAGCGCGCCCACCAGGTCGCGCAGCGCCGACAGGCTGTGCACGGTCCAGGTGTGCGCCGGCGGGTTGTTCAGGGTGACCACGGCGGTGTGGCCATCGACCTCCACCTTCAGGCCCACGTGCTCCTGGGTACGCCAATCCTTCATCGCAGTTCCTCTTCGGTGTTGAGCAGGTGACGGGCAACGATCACCCGCATGATCTCGTTGGTGCCTTCCAGGATCTGGTGCACGCGGCAGTCACGCAGCAGGCGCTCGATCGGGTATTCGCGGATGTAGCCGTAGCCGCCGTGGATCTGCAGCGCTTCGTTGCAGACGTTGAAGCCGGCATCGGTGGCGAAGCGCTTGGCCATCGCGCACCACACGTTGGCGTCGCTGGCACCGGCATCGAGCTTGCGCGCGGCGGTGTGCACCATCTGCCGGGCGGCGACCAGCTGGGTGACCATGTCGGCCAGCTTGAACTGCAGCGCCTGGAACTCGGCCAGCGCCTTGCCGAACTGGCGGCGCTCGCCCATGTAGCGGCGCGCGGCATCCAGCGCACCCTGCGCGGCACCCAGCGAGCAGGCGGCGATGTTGATGCGGCCGCCGTCCAGACCCTTCATCGCCAGCTTGAAGCCGCCGCCTTCCTCTCCCAGAAGGTGGCTGACCGGCACGCGGACGTTTTCGAAGGTGATGCCACGGGTGGGCTGGCTGTTCCAGCCCATCTTCTCTTCCTTGCGGCCGAAGCTGATGCCCGGCAGGTCCGACGGCACCGCAATGGCGCTGACACCGCCGGCACCGGCACCACCGGTGCGCGCCATCACCACCAGCAGCTCGGTGGCACCGGCGCCGGAAATGAAGGCCTTGGAGCCATTCAGCACATAGAAGTCGCCATCGCGCACGGCGGTGGTCTTCAGCGACGCCGCATCGGAACCCGCACCCGGTTCGGTCAGGCAGTACGAGGCCAGCTTGAGGCCCGAGGACAAATCGGTGCCCCACGCATCGCGCAGGGCCGGCTGGCCCCACCTGGACACCATCCACGAGGCCATGTTGTGGATGCTGATGTAAGCCGCGGTCGACGGATCGACGTTGGCGAGCTCCTCGATGACGACGGCGGCGTCCAGTCGGCTCAGGCCGCTGCCGCCCACTTCCGGGTCCATGTACAGGCCGCAGAAGCCCAGTTCACCGGCCTTGGCGATCGCCTCGCGCGGAAAGATGCCCTCCGCATCCCATCGCGCGGCGTGCGGCGCCAGTTCGGCCTGTGCGAAGTCGCGCGCCGCCTCGCGGTACGCCTGCTGCGCTTCTTCCAGTTCCGTCGTCATCGAGTGGCTCATGGCTGCTCCTGCCGTTACTTCAGGCTGATCGTGGTGTTGACGCCGTGGCTCAGCGTCTCGTCATCGAACCAGCGCGCGGTGACCGTCTTGGTCTGGGTGTAGAACAGCACCACCTGCTTGCCGTACGGGCCCAGGTCACCCAGCTTGGAGGCGCGCGAACCGGTGAACGAGAACAGCGGCACCGGCACCGGGATCGGCACGTTGATGCCGACCTGGCCGACGTCGATGTCTTCCTGGAACTTGCGCGCGGCCGCGCCGGACTGGGTGAACAGTGCGGTGCCGTTGCCGTTCGGGTTGCTGTTGACCATCGCGATGGCGTCTTCCAGCGTTTCTGCTTCGAGGATGACCAGCACCGGCCCGAAGATTTCTTCCTGGTAGATGCGCATGTCGGTGGTGACACCGGCAAAGATGGTCGGGCCGACGAAGTTGCCCTTCTCGAAACCATCGACCTGCGGCTTGCGGCCATCCAGCACCAGCTTGGCGCCCTGCTCCACGCCCGAGGCGATCAGGCCTTCCACGCGCTCGCGGGCGCTGCAGGAAATGACCGGGCCGACGTCGGTACCGGACACGGTGCCGGCGCTGACCTTCAACGTCTTGGCCTTTTCGACCAGGTCCTGCACCCAGTTGCGCGCCTCACCGACCAGCACCAGGGTGGAAGCGGCCATGCAGCGCTGGCCCGCAGCACCAAAGGCGGCACCGACCATCGCGTTGAGGGTCTGTTCCTTGTTGGCGTCCGGCAGCACCACGGCGTGGTTCTTGGCGCCCATCATGCACTGCACGCGCTTGCCGGCCAGCGAGGCACGATTGTAGACGTGGGTGCCGACGCGGGTGGAACCGACGAACGACACGGCCTTGATGTCCGGGTGGTCGCAGATCGCGTTGACCACTTCCTCGCCGCCGTGGACGACGTTCAGAACGCCCTTCGGAATGCCGGCTTCCAGGGCAAGCTCGACCAGGCGCATGGTGACCATCGGGTCCTGCTCGGACGGCTTGAGGATGAAGGTGTTGCCCGTTGCAATCGCCATCGGGAACATCCACAGCGGGATCATCGCCGGGAAGTTGAACGGGGTGATGCCAGCGCACACGCCCAGCGGCTGCATGATCGTGTAGGTGTCCACGCCATTGGCCACGTTGTTGGCCAGCTCGCCCAGCTGCAGGTTGCCGATGGCGGCAGCGTGCTCGACCACTTCCAGGCCACGGAACACATCACCTTCGGCGTCCGGCAGGGTCTTGCCCTGTTCGGCGGTGAGGATGTGGGCCAGCTCGCTCATGTTCTCGCGGATCAGCTGCTGGTACTTCAGGAAGATGCGCGCGCGGGTACCGATCGGGGTCTTGCGCCAGGTCCTGAAGGCTTCCTTGGCGGCGGCGACGGCGGCGTCCACTTCGCCGGTGGTGGCGAACGGCACCTTGGCCAGCACGTCCTGGGTGGCCGGATTGATCACGTCCTGCCAGTGGGAGGTGGCCGATTCAACGAACTGGCCATCGATCAGCATGCGGATACGGGGCGCTGCAACAGTCATGACGACAATCCCACGGGGTGCGAAAGATGCTTGGCATTATTCACAGCACCCATCTCGATTTCCGGGCTGAATCCGCTTAATCTGGCCAACACGCCAGACGATTCATGTTAATTCTGTGAATTATTCAGCCACCCAGCGGCAGCTTGGCCTGCGCTTGCTACGGCTGCGCGAACAGCGCGGCTACAGCCAGGTGGACCTGGCCCGCGCCTTGGGCCTGTCGGCCAGTTACCTGAACCAGATCGAGCGCAACAAACGCCCACTGACCCCGGCCGTACAGAAGAAGCTGGGCGAGGTATTGGGCGATGTTTCCTCACTGTTCGACGAAGATGAGCCCGCTGCCCTGCAGGAAGCCCTGGGCGAGACCCTGCGCGACCTCGGCTTGGCCGAAGTCAGCGCGACCGAGCTGCGCGCCCTGGCCGGCAACCTGCCGCAGGTCAGCCGCGCGCTGCTGGACCTGCACCGCCGCCACCTGGCGCTGCGCGAGCATGCCGCCGCGCTGGAGTTCCAGCTGGGCGAGCCCGGTGCCGGCAGCACCCTGCCCGCCGGTGACCAGGTGCGCGAGTTCTTCAACCGCATGCACAACCACATCCCCGAACTGGACGAGCTGGCCGAGCAGCTGTTCGCCGAATGGGGGCTGTCGCCCGGGCATGTGGCACCGCGGCTGCGCCAGCTGCTGGCCGACCGCCATGGCGTGCTGGTGGAAGTGGCCGCACTGCAGGCCGGGCGCGAGAAACGGCAATACGATGCCGGTGCGCGGCGGCTGTGGCTGCCCGATTACCTTGAGCCCGGCCAGCAGGCGTTCCAGATGGCGGCCGAGCTGGCCCTTCACGGCTACCTGCCGCAGATCGATGCGGTAGTGGCGCGCGCTGGCTTTACCGATGAGGCACGCATCGCGCAGGCGCGGATTGGCTTGTCGAATTACTTCGCCGGTGCGTTGGTGATGCCGTACATGCGTTTCCTGCGTGCGGCCGAGGCCAGCAGTTACGACATCGAGCTGCTGGCGCACCAGTTCGGCGTGGGCTTTGAAGCGGTCTGTCATCGGCTGAGCACGTTGGCGCGGCGCAGCGCGCCCGGGCTGCCGTTCTTCTTCATCCGCGTGGACCGTGCCGGCAACGTGTCCAAACGCCATTCGGCCACCGATTTCCATTTCTCGCAGGTGGGAGGGTCGTGCCCGCTGTGGATCGTCTACGAGGCGTTCAACCAGCCCGGCCGCATCCTCACCCAGACCGCGCGCATGCCCGATGGGCGGCGCCACTTCTGGCTGGCGCGGCAGGTCAGCAGCGGGCCGGTGGGCCATGGCCAGCCACGCAAGACGTTCGCGGTGGCGTTGGGCTGCGACCTGCAGCATGCCGAACGCCTGGTGTATTCGCTGGGGCTGGATGTACAGAGCCCGGGGAACTCGGTGTCGATCGGGCCGGGTTGCCGGGTGTGCCCGCGCGAGGACTGCATGCAGCGCGCGTTCGCGCAGTTGCCGGGGCGATAGGGGGTTCTGCAGGGCTGCGCCCTGCACCTGCGGTAGTGCCGGCCGCTGGCCGGCAACCTCAAAAGCAACAGCGGGCTTTCCGTGGGATGGCGGGGCGGTGTCGGATTGCGGGGACGCCGTGAACCCGTCCCTGAAGTGACCCCCGGCATCCATGCCGCGGACACCCCGCAATCCGACACCACCCCGCCTTCGACAGTTTCCTCCTGCTGCTGGAACCTGATGCTGATGCTGATGGTGATGCTGATGCTGATGCTGATGGTGGGTGCCGACCGTTGGTCGGCACGCTCTGGCCCTGCGCGAAATGCATCCACGCACGGCGTGGATCTACTACCGGCTCAGTAGATCGGGGTCACCTTCATCTGCGGCAACGGACGCGGTGCGCCGTCAGTGAGGTCCGGGCCAAGGTCTTCCCAGGTACGTCCCTGCTCGACCATCAACCCCCACAGCTGCTGCGCGGCCAGCCGCTTGTCTTCCGAGCCCAGCTTGTACGACGGTGGCGTCGGCTGGCCACTGGCAACCATCGCGTACGCCGCGCGGTAGGCCAGTACCTGCTGCGCCGGATCATCGGTGCGTGCCACTTCCAGCGTGTAGCGCTGGTAGGCCGAGGCCAGGTTGCGCCAGCGGATCCAGTAGTGGTTCTCGAACGAGAACGAACAGAAGCGCGCACCGGCGAGGCTGCCCTTGTCGGCGATGCGGGTCAGCACCTCCTGCGGCATGTCCAGGTTCATGCCGCCTTCGTCGCCCTGCAGGCTGACGTGCACGATGCGGTCGCGGTAGCCCGGCGCGCGCGCCTGCAGCAGATCGCGCCAGTTCTGCATGGTCGCCACCACCGCGAACAGGAAGCGGCCCAGCTCGGCGGCCGCCAGCGGTGTGGCGATCGACTGGTAGGTGCGCTGCCAGCCGTGTCGGTTCTCGGTGGGCAGGAACACCGCGTGCTCCAGCGACTGGCGGCCACTGCTGCCGTGGTTCACCTCTTCGGCGTGCTGCGGGTAGACCAGATTGATGGCGAAGGTCGGCCAGCGCGGCAACGCGGCATCGAACAGATGGATCGGGAAATTGCTGCTGATGCCACCATCGGAGAACCAGCAGATGCGGAAGGCGGTGATCACCGGGCCGCAAGCCTGCCCGGCGCTGGTCAGCCCTTCCATGCTGTCGGCCACGTTGTGCTCGGGGTCGGCCGCCGGCGCGGTCGGCTCGCAGCGTCGTTCGCGGCGTGAGGGTTCATGCAGCGGCACCGCGCTGATCAGCAGCGGGAAGCTCAGGCTCATGCGCGTGGCCACCAGCACCGGCAGCTTCGGGCCCGGCGGCAGGTGGTAGTACTGCCGCCCTTCCACCTCCAGCGGCGGGCCGGCCTGCGTCACCAGCCACTGCACCACGCTGGCCGGGAACAGCTGCTCGAATTCCTCGCGCAGGAACCAGAACTGCGCGCCGCCCAGCGGCAGCGTGCGCGGCTCGTTGTGCGACACGCAGGTGGTGATCATCTGCAGGCTGATCGCATGCGGGCTGTCCGGCTCGCCGGCATAGCGCGGCGCGTCGTGCAGGTCGGCGAAGGTGAGCGGTGCATCCAGCGGCTTGCCGGACAACTGCTGCAGGCATTCGTGCAGCCACTCGGTCAGTGCCGGCGTGCGTGCATCGCGGCCGAGGCCGCTGCACAGGCCCAGCAGATTGCGTCGCGCCACGCGTGCCACACGAAGCGCGGCACCGGCCACACCCGCACCGTACGCACACAGCAGCGACGGCAGCAGCGTGGCCGCCACCCCGCTCCAACCACCGCCCCACCAGCCCAGGCCGAGCAGCAGCGCCAGCGACACCAGCACTTCCAGCGGCGCGATCTCGAACACGGCAACGGCCAGGCACAGCAGCTTGTGCGGCAGGCTGGCATTGCCGGTCAGCACCACCAGCAGGCGATAGGCCGCGCGTGCGCCGCGTGCGGGCTGGAACAGGCTGTAGATGAAGCCGCGCCGCGACAGCTGCGCCGACACCGCCGACAACCCGCCATAGCCTGCATCGCCGGGCAGGTGCTCGCCGGCCTGCTGGCGACGATCACCGCAGGCCGCCGCAGCCGCCACGGCGGCGGCGATGGCGCCGGCCGAAGTGCCGCCGATGCTCTTGAAGCGATACTCGCGCGCCAGCGCCAGTACCGCATTGGGGTACACGATGCCGCTGGTGATGCCGCCTTTCATGACCAGATCGCAGTACTTGTCCGCCACTGTCTTGCCCCCGAGCATGCCGTCCGCCGCGTGGGTGCCAGTATGGCGCAGGGGCTTCTCAGGGCCTGAGAACAACGGCGCAGTCCGCGCACGCGATGCGCCGTTCAGCAGAAAGCACGGCTGCAGGCTTGACCCGCCCCGCCATCGGCGTAGCATCTGCAGCAAGCCAAGGGACAGACCCGCGGCTGCCACAACGACATGAGGGATTCTCATGGAATTCGACTATCTCGTCTTCATCGGGCGATTCGAGCCCTTCCACAACGGCCACGCCGCCGTTGCCCGCCTGGCCCTGAGCCGGGCCCGCAAGCTGATCTTCCTGGTCGGCTCTGCCGATACCCCCCGCAGCCTGCGCAATCCCTGGACCGTGGCCGAACGCGCCGTGATGATCCAGGCCGCCCTCGATGGCCACACCGACCGTCTGCTGATCCGCCCGCTGCGTGACCACCTGTACAACGAAGCGCAGTGGATCGCCAACGTGCAGCGCCAGGTGGCTGAAGCCCTGCGCAACGACGGCGCCGCCGCCGATGCGAAGGTAGGCCTGATCGGCATGGACAAGGACGCGTCCAGCTACTACCTGCGCGAGTTCCCGCAGTGGCCGCTGGTGGACGTGCAGCACACCGCCACCCTGTCGGCCACCGAGCTGCGGCGCTACCTGTTCGAAGCCGGCGACGTCGACTTCCACGGTGCGCTGCTGATGCTGCGTGGCAATGTGCCGGCGCCGGTGTACGACATGCTTGAAGCGTTCCGCAAAAGCGCGCCTGCCTATGGCCAGCTGGTGGCCGAGTACCGCTTCATCGAACAGTACAAGGCCGCCTGGAAGGATGCGCCCTACGCGCCCACCTTCGTCACCACCGATGCGGTGGTGGTGCATTCGGGCCACGTGCTGCTGGTGCGTCGCCGCTCGGAACCCGGCAAGGGGCTGTGGGCGCTGCCCGGCGGCTTCGTCGGCCAGGAACAGAGCCTGCTCGACAGCTGCCTGCGCGAACTACGCGAGGAAACCCGGCTGAAGATTCCGCTGCCGGTGCTGAAGGGGTCGCTGAAGGGCCAGCAGGTCTTCGACCACCCCGACCGCAGCCAGCGCGGCCGCACCATCACCCACGGTTTCCACTTCGAATTCCCGGCCGGTGAACTGCCGCCGGTGCGCGGCGGCGATGACGCTGACAAGGCGCGCTGGATACCGGTGAGTGAAGCCCTGGACATGGGCCCGCAGCTGTTCGAAGACCACCTGCACATCCTGGAGTATTTCCTCGGCCGCGGCTGACAGGCCCGGCCTCCCCACTGGCGGACAGACCGCTGGTGTCACTCGACGCGAAGGAGCTTCCGTCATGCACTACCTCGATAATCTTCTCCTCAACACCGACAGCTACAAGGCCAGCCATTGGCTGCAGTACCCGCCGGGTACCGATGCCACGTTCTTCTACGTCGAATCACGTGGCGGCCTGCACGATCGCACGGTGTTCTTCGGCCTGCAGGCGATCCTCAAGGACGCGCTGGCACGACCGGTCACCCACGCCGACATCGACGACGCTGCTGCGGTATTCGCCGCGCACGGCGAACCGTTCAACGAGGCCGGCTGGCGCGATATCGTCGACCGGCTTGGCGGCCACCTGCCGGTGCGCATCCGCGCCGTTCCCGAGGGCAGCGTGGTGCCCACCCACCAGGCACTGATGACCATCGAGTCGACCGATCCGGCTGCGTTCTGGGTGCCGTCGTATCTGGAAACGCTGCTGCTGCGCGTGTGGTATCCGGTCACCGTGGCCACCATCAGCTGGCACGCACGGCAGACCATCGCCGCGTTCCTGCAGCAGACCAGCGACGACCCGCAGGAGCAGCTGCCGTTCAAGCTGCACGACTTCGGCGCGCGCGGTGTATCGAGCCTGGAATCGGCCGCGTTGGGCGGTGCCGCGCACCTGGTCAACTTCCTCGGCACCGATACCGTGTCGGCGCTGTGCCTGGCACGCGCGCACTACCACGCGCCGATGGCCGGCTATTCGATTCCGGCCGCCGAGCACAGCACCATCACCAGTTGGGGCCGCGAACGCGAGGTGGACGCCTATCGCAACATGCTGCGCCAGTTCGGCAAGCCCGGTTCGATCGTGGCGGTGGTGTCGGACAGCTATGACATCTACCGCGCGATCAGCGAACACTGGGGCACCACCCTGCGCGATGACGTGATCGCGTCGGGCGCCACCCTGGTCATCCGTCCCGACTCGGGTGACCCGGTGGAGGTGGTGGCCGAAAGCCTGCGCCGGCTGGATGAAGCCTTCGGCCACGCGATCAACGGCAAGGGCTATCGCGTGCTCAACCACGTGCGGGTGATCCAGGGCGATGGCATCAATCCGGACACCATCCGCGCGATCCTGCAGCGCATCACCGACGACGGCTACGCCGCCGACAACGTGGCCTTCGGCATGGGCGGTGCGCTGCTGCAGCGGCTGGACCGCGATACGCAGAAGTTCGCGCTGAAGTGCTCGGCCGCACGGGTCGAGGGCGAGTGGATCGACGTCTACAAGGATCCGGTCACCGACGCCGGCAAGGCCAGCAAGCGCGGCCGCATGCGCCTGCTGCGCCACCTGGACGATGGCAGCCTGCATACGGTGCCACTGCCGGCCAACGGCGACGACACCCTGCCGGACGGCTTCGAGGACGCAATGGTGACCGTGTGGGAGAACGGCCATCTTCTGTACGACCAGCGGCTGGACGACATCCGCACGCGGGCGGCCGTGGGGCATTGAAGGTGCATCCCGACCGGGGTCAGAGCCCGCTGCGTGGCAGCGGGATCCGACCCCTTCCTTCCGCTGGGGTCGGATCCCGTTGCAGCGCAGCGGGTTCTGACCCCTGCGCTCTTGACCGGCGCCACCAACAGGTCCACCTTGCACACGCCGAAGGTATCCCTCCCATCGCTGCGGCGCGGGGAGGGATTTAAACGGGAATCCGGTGAAGGCGCCTCGCGCGTCCATTCCGGAGCTGCCCCGCAGCGGTGAATGGAAACGAATCCTGCCAACAGCACTGGGCTCGCGCCTGGGAAGCGGCAGGTAGTAGGTGGGCTGCGGCCCGAGTCCATCAGCCCGAATACCGGCCCCGGCCGGGGGACACGACCGTCCCCTGACTCGACCTGGAATCTCCGCGGGGAGGTTGCCGGGGCCGTCGTCGTCCTGCGCGTGCAGGCGGTGTGGCCGCGCGCGTCCTGTTCACGGTATCCGGCCAGACCCGTTCACCCACGCGCTGATGCATGGGCCACCGCCGTTGCCGGCGGTCCATGCGGTACCTGACGATGACAGAGCTCCAACGCCCCACCCTGACCCTGCCCGCCGGCGGCAAGCGCCTGCTGCTGCATTCGTGCTGCGCGCCCTGTTCCGGCGAAGTGATGGAGGCGATCACCGCCTCCGGGATCGACTACGCGATCTTCTTCTACAACCCCAACATCCACCCGGTGAAGGAGTACGAGCTGCGCAAGCAGGAGAACATCCGCTTCGCCGAGCAGCACGGCATTCCCTTCATCGACTGCGACTACGACACCGACAACTGGTTCAGCCGTGCACGCGGCATGGAAAACGAGCCCGAACGCGGCATCCGCTGCACGATGTGCTTCGACATGCGCTTCGAGCGCACTGCGCTGTACGCGCACGAGCACGGTTACGACACCATCAGTTCTTCGCTGGGCATCTCGCGCTGGAAGAACATGGCGCAGATCAACGACTGCGGCATCCGCGCCGCCTCGCGCTATGAAGGCCTGCAGTACTGGGACTACAACTGGCGCAAGGGCGGCGGTGCCAGCCGCATGATCGAGATCAGCAAGCGCGAGCAGTTCTACCAGCAGGAATACTGCGGCTGCGTGTACTCGCTGCGCGATGCCAACCGCCATCGCCGCGAGAATGGCCGCGAGCGGATCAAGATCGGCCTGTTGTACTACGGGCAGGACGCTGGGACGCCGCAGGACGATTGACGTGCAGGCATGGGGCGGCCACGCTGGTCGCCCCTTCTGTTGTACCGGAACTGCCATGACCGCCCTGCCCGCCGATGTCGCCCTGCTGGTGATCGACCTGCAGCCGGACTTCATGCCCGGTGGCGCCCTGGCCTGCGACCAGGGCGATGCGCTGGTGGCACCCATTGCCGATCTGCTGGCGCAGCGCCGCTATCGCACCGTGGTGGCAACACAGGACTGGCACCCGGCCGACCATGCCTCATTCGCCAGCCAGCACCCCGGCCAACGCCCGTTCGAGACCATCCTGCTGCACGCGCAGCCGCAGACCCTGTGGCCGGACCACTGCGTGCAGGGCAGCGCCGGTGCCGCCCTGCACCCGGGCGTGGACTGGACCGTGGCCGACCTGATCCTGCGCAAGGGCACGCGCCAACAGGTGGATTCGTACAGCGCCTTCCGCGAGAACCATGGCCCCGATGGCGAGCGCCCGGCCACCGGCCTGGCCGGCTGGCTGCATGAACGCCGCATCCGCGAAGTGCACGTATGCGGCCTGGCCCGTGACTACTGCGTGCTGTGGAGCGCGCAGGACGCGGTGAAGTCCGGCTTCCGGGTGAAGTTCCTGTGGGAGCTGACCAAGCCGGTGACCGAAGCCAACGACGTGATGGTGCGCGAGGCGCTGGGCAAGGCGGGGATCGCGATCGTCTGAGGCGTGACCGCCGGGCATGGCCCGGCGCTACCGCGCACGTCGCTTATGCCGCTTGCGCGCTCCTGCCCACAACAACACAATCGATTCATCCAGCCCCCCAACTACGCCCCCCTACAGATCGCGGGACGGCCGAACCGGGGGCTTTTCATTGGATGAAACCAGGATTCGGTAGTGCCGGGCCATGCCCGGCGGACGCGGGATGGGCGATTACCGGAACACCACCGTGCGATGCCCATTGAGCAGGATGCGGTGCTCCACATGGCGGCGAACCGCGCGTGCCAGCACCAGCGATTCGGTATCGCTGCCCAGCCGCACCAGTTCACGCGGTGCCATCGCATGGTCCACGCGGGCCACGTCCTGTTCGATGATCGGGCCTTCGTCCAGGTCCTCGGTGACATAGTGCGCGGTGGCGCCGATGATCTTGACCCCACGCGCGTGTGCCTGGTGGTACGGCTGCGCGCCCTTGAAGCTGGGCAGGAAGCTGTGGTGGATGTTGATCGCACGGCCGGCCAGCGCGCGGCACAGCGTGGGTGACAGGATCTGCATGTAGCGCGCCAGCACCACCAGGTCGATGCGCTCGCGCTCGACCAGGTCGATGATCTGCTGCTCCTGCACCGCGCGTGTATCGGCGGTCACCGGCAGGTGGTGGAACGGCACCTGGTAGGACGCCGCCAGCGGCGCAAAGTCGGCGTGGTTGGACGCCACTGCTGCGATGTCCACCTTCAGCTGGCCGCTGTGGGCGCGGAACAGCAGGTCGTTGAGGCAATGCCCCTGTTTGCTGACCAGCACCAGCAGCCGGGCGCGGCGTCGGCCATCGTGCAGCTGCCAGTCCATGCCGAAGCCTTCGGCAAGCGTGGCCATGGCGGCGTGCACGGTCTCCAGCGGCAGGCCGGCATCGCGGTCGAAGTGCACGCGCAGGAAGAAGCGGCCACTCTCCTCATCGCCGAACTGCTGGGCGTCGAGGATGTTGCAGCCGTGGTCGAACAGCAGGCCGGACACGCGGTAGACGATGCCGGTGCGGTCGGGGCAGGACAGGGTAAGAATGGAATCGGGGCGCATCGCTACAGTGTAGGGCAGCGCCCTGCCCAGCGGCCGGATGATCACGGGTGCAACCGGCCTGCTTGGTTCAGTACCAAGCGATACTTGGACCTTCCCGTGGCAAGCTGGTCGGTCATGAACCTGTTGCAACTGATCCGCAGCTTCACCCGCACCGCAGAGACCGGCAGCATTGCCGCCGCGGCCCGCATCCTTGGCATCAGCGCCACCGCGGTCGGCCAGAACATCAACCGGCTGGAGGCCCATCTGGGCGTACGGTTGCTGAACCGGAGTACGCGGCAGCTGGCGCTCAGCGAGGCCGGCGCGCTGTACCTGGCGCAGGTGCGCCACATCGAAGCCGACCTGGCGCGCGCGCAGGCGATGGTCACCGCCGGTGACATCGAACCGGCCGGGCCGCTGCGCATCGCCAGCAGCAGCGCCTTCGGTCGCCACGTGCTTGCCCCCTTGTTGCCTTCACTGCAGCAGCGCTACCCACAACTGCAGCTGGAGCTGCGCCTGACCGACCGCGCCGTGCAGCATGGGCCGGAAGCGGTGGATGCCAGCATCCGCATCGGGGCGCAGCTGGAGGATGGGGTGGTCGCGCGGCAGCTGGCGCGTGTTCCGTTCGTGTTCTGTGCCTCGCCGGCCTACCTGAAGGCGCACGGCGTCCCGCAACAGCCTTCCGATCTGGGCGGTCATCGCGGGTTGCTGCACCGCTTCCCCACCGATGGCCGGCCATTGCGCTGGGGCCTGCTGAAGGACGGCCAGCGCGTGGACGCCGCGCTGCCACCGAGCATGGTCTGCGATGACATCGATGCGCTGGCGACGCTGGCGGCGGCCGGTGCCGGCATCACCCGGCTGGCCGCATTCGTGGCCGAGCCGTACCTGCGCGATGGCCGCCTGCAGGCGGTGTTCGGCGCCGACACCGCGTGGCGCCCGGAACCGATGGAGGTCTACTTCTGCGTCAGCGACCGCCGCGATTTCACCGCCAAGATCCGCGCGCTGTTCGAACACCTTCAGGCCGGCATCGCGCCGGCCTGGCGGGTGTGAGCCTCAGCGCGTCTTGAACACGCCGCGCGCATCGCGCGGCTCGCAGCGCAGGTACTGTGGCGCCGGTTCCACGCTGTCGCGCAATGCGGCAGCGGCATGCCACGGCCAGCGCGGGTCGTAGAGGATGCCGCGCGCCAGGGCCACGGCATCGGCGTGGCGATGGCGCAGGATCGATTCGGCCTGCTCGGGCTCGGTGATCATGCCCACGGCGATGACCGGCATGCGCACCTTGGCCTTGATCGCTGCCGCGAACGGCACCTGGTAGCCCGGACCGACGGTGATCTTCTGGCGTTCGTCCAGGCCACCGCTGGAGACATGCAGGAAATTGCAGCCGCGCGCGTCCAGCACCTGGGCCAGCGCTTCGCTCTGCACCAGATCCCAGCCGCCATCGACCCAGTCGCTGGCGGAGATGCGCACGCCCACGGCGACCTTGTCCGATACCGCCGCACGCACGGCGTCGAACACTTCCACCAGCAGGCGCAGGCGGTTCGGCAATGAGCCACCGTAGCCATCAGTGCGACGGTTGCTCAGCGGCGACAGGAACTGGTGCAGCAGGTAGCCGTGGGCGGCATGCAGCTCGATCAGCTCGAAGCCGAGGCGCTCGGCACGCACCGCACTGGCGGCGAAGGCGGCGATGACCTCGGCGATGCCGGCCTCGTCCAGTTCCTGCGGCGCCGGGTCGGCGGCATGGAACGGCAGCGGCGACGGCGCCACGGTGGCCCAGCCACGTGCATCATCGGCCGGCAACTGGCCACCGCCGTCCCAAGGGCGGTTCACCGAGGCCTTGCGACCGGCATGGCCGAGCTGGATGCCCAGCGGCATCGGCGACCAGCGGCGGACGCTGGCCAGTACCTGTGCCAACGCGGCCTCGGTGCCGTCATCCCAAAGGCCCAGGTCGGCCCAGCTGATGCGGCCACGCGGCTCGACCGCGGTGGCTTCCAGGATCAGCAGGCCGGCGCCGGATTGCGCGAGGTTGCCCAGGTGCATGGCATGCCAGTCGCTGGCGCGGCCGTCTTCGGCGGAGTACTGGCACATCGGCGCGACGACGATGCGGTTGGACAGGGTCAGGGGGCCGAACGAGATCGGCGAAAACAGCTGGCTCAAGACAGTGATGGACGACGTAGGGGATGCGTATTGCACCGCCGCACGGCTCCGGGATCAACCATCTGGATGGATCGCTGTTTCGCGGCGGCGGGTGGCCTGTAGAGTCGACTGACAGTCGACTCTACCCAGCCGATGGTTCGATAACCGACGCCAGCGCCTCAGCACAATCGCGTTCATCCTTGAACTGCAGCAGGTCGTCTGCACGGGTGCGGCCACGGTTCAACGCCGCCACCGGCAGTCCTGCTTTGGCCGCCGCCTGCACGAAGCGGAAGCCGGAATAGACCATCAGCGACGAGCCCACCACCAGCACGGCGTCGGCCTGCTGCAGGTGCTCGTGCACCGCCTCCACCCGCTCGCGCGGCACGTTTTCGCCGAAAAGCACCACGTCCGGCTTCAACACCCCGCCGCAGTGCGGGCACCCGGGTACCACGAAGCTGGAGAAATCGGTCTCCAGGTCGGCGTCGCCATCAGGCGCGACGCCGGCCTCCAGCGCATCCCAGCCGGGGTTGGCGTCCAGCAGGCGCTGCTGGAAGTCCTCGCGGCCACTGCGGCGCTCGCAGCCCATGCAGCGCACCAGGTCCAGGCGGCCATGCAGGTCGATCACGTTACGGCTGCCGGCGCGCTGGTGCAGGCCGTCCACGTTCTGGGTCAGCAGCACCTGCAGCTTGCCACGGCTTTCCAGTGCGGCCAGGGCCTGGTGGGTACCATTGGGCCGGGCCAGGCCGAAGCGCGGCCAGCCCAGCAGGCTGCGCGCCCAGTAGCGCTGGCGGGTAGCGGCCTCGCCCATGAAGGCCTGGTAGGTCACCGGTGGCGTGCGTTTCCACTGGCCGTCGCTGTCGCGGTAATCGGGAATGCCCGAGGCGGTGCTGCAGCCGGCGCCGGTCAGCACGAACAGGCGCTGGGCGCGGTCGATGAAGTCGGTCAGTGGCAGGCTCATGGCTGCCAGATGGGGGCGCTGCGGCGCCCCCGCAAGCGCCGGTCGGTTGTCCGGGTCAGGCCGCCGGCAGCGGCGGCACCGCGATCGGGTGGCCTTCCTCGTCCAGCGCGATCATCACGAAGTGGCCGCGGGTGCACAGCTTGCGCTCGCCGCTGTGCAGGTCTTCGGCGACCAGTTCCACCTCCACCTTCATCGAGCTGCGGCCGACTTCAACGATGCGGCCGATGGTTTCCACCATCTGGCCGATGCGGATCGGCAGCTTGAAGTCGACCTGGTCGCTGCGCGCGGTCACCACGGTACGGCGCGAGTAGCGGGCGGCGGCCAGGAACGCGGCCTTGTCCATCCACGCCAGTGCCTGGCCACCGAACAGGGTGCCGAGGTGGTTGGTGTGGTTGGGGAAGACGATTTCGGCCATGCGCACTTCGATGGGCGGCACGGTCTCGGGGATCGGGGTCATGGGGGAGCTTCGGTGTGGGGTGCTGCGGATTCTAAGCGACCGGCGTGACGGCCATCGGAATGCACGTGCAACGGTCACCCGGCAGCGGTGCCTGCGCAGGCCGCGCCTGCAGCAGGCGTTACACTGCTTCACGCCCACTGCCAGGACCCCCCATGCCCGCCACTTCCGATCTGCTGGCCTTTGCGCTGGTTTCGCTGGCCATGGTGCTCACGCCCGGGCCGAACATGATCTACGTCATCTCGCGCTCGATCTGCCAGGGGCCGATGGCGGGACTGATCTCGCTGGGCGGGGTGGCACTGGGCTTCGTGTTCTACATGCTGTGCGCGGCACTGGGCATCACCGCCCTGCTGATGACCGTACCGTTCGCCTACGACGCGCTGCGCATCGGTGGCGCGCTGTACCTGCTGTACCTGGCCTGGCAGGCGCTCAAGCCCGGTGGCCGTTCGCCGTTCGCGGTGCGCGAACTGCCGCAGGACAGCCCGCGCAAGCTGTTCACGATGGGATTCCTGACCAATCTGCTGAACCCGAAAGTGGCGGTGATGTACCTGTCGCTGCTGCCGCAGTTCCTGCACCCGGACAGCGAAGGCAGCGTGCTGATGCAGTCGATCGTGCTGGGCTCGACCCAGATCCTGGTCAGCGTCAGCGTGAACGGCATGATCGCGCTGACCGCCGGCAGCATCGCCGGCTTCCTGGCCGCACGCCCGACCTGGCAGATGGTGCAGCGCTGGCTGATGGGCGCGGTGCTGGCCGGACTGGCGGTGCGCATGGCGGTGGAAGGGCGGCGCTGATCGCGGCGTGCCCTCCAGGCGATACGCCCGGCCCCGTAATCAGAACAGTTCAGCGTGGTAGAAGCTCGGTTGTGCCGACCAGGCCTTGATATCGCCACATTGCGGCACGCTGGTGTAGTACAGGCGGATGGGAATGGCAGAGACCTTCGCACTCATCAGCATCGCGTAGGTCGCCTTGCAGACCTCCGGCGGCATGCTGAAGTCGCCTTTGCTGACGATGTTGCAGACCGCGTGGATGGGCGAGACGGTGGTCGCCACGAACACCTTGCCGCTGGCGTCGATGGAAACGTTGGTCACCTTGGAATCGCAGTTCGTGCCATGGGCGAGGGACGGACAGGCGACCAGGACGGCGAACAGTCCTCCCGTCCACCCACGAAACACGGTCCTGCGGGTTGCTGTTCCAGGCACTGCAGTCTCCATTGCGACCTCCGGGGTCCATTCAGTTGCGCCACCATGGCAGGACCACGCGCACGGGAACCCGGCGCTGGGATTGTCCACGCGTCATTCCTGCAGTGGCATCCCCTCTTCCTCCCCAGGCCCGGCATGGATGCGAAGCACCGCCACCACTGGCGTCCAGCGAGAATAGCTCATCCTTCTGATGCGCAACGAAAAACCCCGGCATTGGCCGGGGTTCTTCGTTGCGACAGGCCGGGCCGGTTCGATCAGAAGTTCATGTCGAAGGCGACTTCGCCCTGCACGCCGACCTGGTAGGCCGAGACGCGGCGTTCGAAGAAGTTGGTCAGTTCCTGCACGTCCTGCAGTTCCATGAACGGCAGCGGGTTGCGCACGTTGTACTTCTTTTCCATGCCCAGCTTGGCGAAGTGCTGGTCGGCACAGTGCTGCAGGTACTGGCGCATGTCGCGGGTGGAGATGCCGGCCACGCCGCCGGACAGCACGTCCTCGGCGAACTGCACTTCGCATTCGATGGCTTCGGCCAGCATGTCGTAGACCTGCTGCTTCATCTCTTCGTCGAACAGGTCCGGTTCTTCCTCACGCACCACGCGCACCGACTCGAACGCGAACTCCATGTGCGCGCTCTCGTCGCGGAACACCCAGTTGGTGCCCGAGGCCAGGCCCGGCAGCAGGCCGCGCGAACGGAAGTAGTACACGTAGGCAAAGGCCGCGAAGAAGAACAGGCCTTCGATGCAGGCGGCGAAGCAGATCTGGTTGAGCAGGAACTGGCGGCGCTGTTCGCGGGTCTCGATGCGGGTCAGGCTCTGGATCGAGTCGATCCACTTGAAGCAGAAATCGGCCTTCTTCTTGATCGAGTCGATGTTCTCCACCGCCGAGAACGCCTTGGCGCGCTCTTCCGGATCCGGCAGGTAGTTGTCGAGCAGGGTCAGGTAGAACTGCACGTGCAGCGCTTCTTCATACAGCTGGCGCGACAGGTACATGCGCGCTTCCGGCGCATTGAGATGCTGGTACAGGTTCAGCACCAGGTTGTTGGAGACGATCGAGTCGCCGGTGGCGAAGAACGCGACCAGGCGGTGGATCAGGTGGCGCTCGCCCGGCGACATCTTGCTGTGCAGGTCGGTGATGTCGATCTGGAAGTTGATCTCTTCCACCGTCCAGGTGTTCTTGATCGCGTTCCGGTACATGTCATAGAACTGCGGGTAGCGCATCGGGCGCAGGGTCAGTTCAAAACCGGGATCGAGCAGCATCTGCTTGGGCTTGTCGGCCATGGGTGTTTCCTTGAATTCCTGGGTGAGCCGCCGGGCGTGGCCCGGCCTACCGTGGGTGTTTTTCCGCAGCCGAGCATGGCTCGGCTCTACAGGTGCGAGGTGTTCGAGTGCCGACCAACGGTCGGCACCCACCGCGCGGTGTGTTACTGGCAGGCCTCGCAGGCTTCCGGGTTTTCCAGCGAGCAGGCGATGGCTTCGTCCGGGCTGAATACCTTGGCCGGGGCCGCAGCGCTCACCGTGGTCTTGGCGATCTTGGTGGCCGGGCGCGAACGCAGGTAGTAGGTGGTCTTGATGCCCTGCTTCCAGGCGTACATGTACATGGAGGACATCGCGCCGATGTTCGGGCTTTCCATGAACAGGTTGAGCGAGGCCGACTGGTCGATGAAGGCGCCACGCTCGGCGGCCATGTCGATCAGCGAACGCATCGGCAGTTCCCACGCGGTGCGGTAGACCTCGCGCAGCGTTTCCGGAATCTGCGCCACGCCGGCGATGGAACCTTCGGCCAGCTTGATGGCATCGCGCATTTCCGGCGTCCACAGGCCCAGCTTCTTCAGCTCGTTCACCAGGTAACGGTTGACCTGCAGGAAGTCACCGGACAGGGTTTCGCGCTTGAACAGGTTGGACACCTGCGGCTCGACGCACTCGTAGCAGCCGGCGATCGAGGCGATGGTCGCGGTCGGCGCAATCGCGATCATCAGCGAATTGCGCAGGCCGTGTTCCTTGATGCGGCTGCGCAGGGCGTCCCAGCGTGCGGTGTCTTCCGGCACCACGTTCCAGGCGTCGAACTGCAGTTCACCGCTGGCGGCACGGGTGTCGTTGAACGACGGGTGCTTGCCGCGTTCCTGGGCCAGCTCGCAGGAGGTTTCCAGCGCATGGAAGTAGATCGCTTCGGCAATCTTCTTCGACAGGGCGCGGGCTTCGGCGCTGTCGAACGGCAGGCGCTTGCGGAAGAACACGTCCTGCAGGCCCATGCAGCCCAGGCCGACCGGACGCCAGCGCAGGTTGGCGCGGCGGGCGGTTTCGATCGGGTAGAAGTTCAGGTCGATGACGCGGTCGAGCTGGCGCACGGCCAGGCGCACGGTCTCGGCCAGCTTCTCGAAATCGAACTCGTTGTGCTCGTCGAAGTGGTTGCCCAGGTTGATCGAACCCAGGTTGCACACCGCGGTTTCATCGTTGGAGGTGACTTCCAGGATTTCCGTGCACAGGTTGGACAGGTGGATCACGTTGCCCGGACGCAGGGTCTGGTTGCTGGCGCGGTTGCACTTGTCCTTGAAGGTCATCCAGCCGTTGCCGGTCTCGGCCAGCGTACGCATCATGCGGGCGTACAGCTTGCGGGCAGAGATGGTGCGGTTGGCCTTGCCCTGGGCTTCGGCCTGCAGGTAGGCGGCCTCGAAGGCTTCGCCGAACAGGTCGGTGAACTCCGGCACGACGCGCGGATCGAACAGCGACCATTCCTGGTCGGCTTCGACGCGCTTCATGAACAGGTCCGGCACCCAGTTGGCCAGGTTCAGGTTGTGCGCGCGGCGGGCTTCGTCACCGGTGTTGTCACGCAGCTCGAGGAAGTCCTCGATGTCGGCGTGCCAGGTTTCCAGGTACACGCAGGCCGCGCCCTTGCGCTTGCCGCCCTGGTTCACTGCGGCCACGGACGAATCCATGGTCTTCAGCCACGGCACGATGCCGTTGGAGTGGCCGTTGGTCGACTTGATGAGCGAACCACGCGAACGCACGCGGGTGTAGCTGACGCCGATGCCGCCGGAGAACTTCGACAGCTGGGCGATGTCGCCGTACTTGGAGTAGATCGACTCCAGCGAGTCCTGCGGCGAGTCCAGCAGGAAGCACGAGGACAGCTGCTCGTGGGTGGTGCCGGAATTGAACAGGGTCGGGCTGGACGGCAGGTAGTCCAGGTTGCCCATGCGCTTGTACAGCGCCAGGGTCTCGGACACGTCCTCGCTCAGCGCGCTGGCGATGCGCAGGAAGAACTGCTGCGGGGTCTCGATCACCTTGCGGGTGTGCGGGTGGCGCAGCAGGTAACGGTCGTACAGGGTACGCAGGCCGAAGTAATCGAAGTTCAGGTCCAGCGAGATGTCGATGGCATCGTTGAGCTTGCGCGCGTTGGTCTGCACGAAGTTCAGCAGGCGGTCGTTGATCAGGCCGACTTCATGGCCACGGCTGACCGACTGCGAGAAGGCGTAGATTTCCTGGCCCGAGACTTCCTTGGCAATGTAGTTGGCCAGCAGGCGCGCAGCCAGGCGGCCGTACTCGGGCTCTTCACCGATCAGCAGGGCGGCGGTGCGGATGGACAGTTCGTCCAGCTCGCGGGTGGTGGCGCCGTTGTACAGGCCGGAAATGGTGCGGGTGGCCACGCGCATCGGATCGACGGCGTGCAGGCCTTCGGAGGAACGCTGCACCGCGCGCACGATCTTGTTCAGGTCCACCAGTTCGGTCGTGCCATTGCGCTTGGTCACACTCATCGCGTTGGCCGTCGGCGGCGACGTCAACAGGAATTCGCTTTCCTTCTCGATGGTGGCGCTGGATTCGGTGGTCACGGCGTGTGTCCTCTTGGCGTGATTGGTGGGTGCTCGATGCATCGGGTGACGCAGCCCGGGACATGACAGCCCAGGATGGCAGGACGGCGTCGCAGCGGATGAGACCCTGCGCCTGCCACTGCCGTTGACGATCGCGGATGGGTACCCGGGCATCCCTGGAATTGGGGTTGCTGCGACCGACGGCCACAAGATAGTGGGGGTGATGGGGCCCGTCAACGCCAAATGTAGTGAAATTCGGCAATCCCTTGCGCCGCAAGGATCGTGCCACCGGCGTCCGGATCAGACGCTTCAGACCTGCCGGAACGGGCTGCGCAGTCAAGCCCGAAAGGCGTCATTGCGGTGGTACAACGCACCGCGAAAACGGAACAATGACAGCTTCACATGACAGTGATGAAACTGGCTAGGGACAACCCTGTGGATAGGTGGTGGGCAGCCGGTGGGAATCCGGTGGACGCCGGGACCGCCCGCCGGGCAGCGACGCGAGGCTGCATGTGCCGGCCAGGCCGGAGCAGCGGCCGCAGGGAAACGCCGTTGCACCCTTCCCCCGATCATTGCCGGCCAGCGGCCGGCACTACCGGAATCCCAGGGGGGTCGTGCCGGCCGCTGGCCGGCAACGTACGCCCGCAGGCCCCTCACGCCCGGTGTGGGGTACCCAGGTACTCGGCGCTCTGCATTTCGATCAGGCGCGAGGCGGTACGTTCGAAAGCGCCCTGCAGGCGCTGGCCGGTGTACAGCTCGACCGGCGAGGTGCTGGCGGTGCAGACCAGGTTGACGTGGCGGTCGTACAGCTCGTCGATCAGGTTGACGAAGCGGCGCGCGGCATCTTCGTTCAGGCGGTCGAAGGCGGGAATGCCGCCCAGCAGCACCGTGTTGAACTCGTGCGCGATCTCGATGTAATCCGAGGGCCCGCGCGGGCCTTCGCACAGCGCGGCGAAATCGAACCAGGCAATGCTCTTGCCGCGGCCACGCACCGGGATCTTGCGGCCCTCGATCTCGATGTTGCCGGGCTTGGCCGGCTGGCCGCCGCTCAGCTCGTTCCAGCGCGTGGCCAGCCACTCATCGCTGTCGGCCGCCAGCGGTGCGCGGTATACCGGCGAGCGGGTCAGCGCGCGCATGCGGTAATCCTCGGTACCTTCGGCATACAGCTCGACGCAGAAGCGCTGCAGCAGGCCAATGGCCGGCAGGAAGCTCTCGCGCTGCAGGCCGTTGAGGTACAGGTTCTCCACTGCGGTGTTGGAGGTGGTGACCAGGGTCACGCCCTCGGCGAACAGGCGCTCCAGCAGCCGCGCCAGCAGCATCGCATCGCCGATGTCGGTGACGAAGAACTCGTCCAGCACCAGCACGCGCAGGTTGCTGCGCCATTCCTGGGCGATCTTCGCCAGCGGGTCGCTCTGGCCCTGGTGCTCGCGCAGGCGCTCGTGGACGCTGCGCATGAAGCGGTGGAAGTGGGTGCGGTACTTCTGCTTGATCGGCAGCCCGTCGTAGAACAGATCAACCAGGAAGGTCTTGCCGCGGCCGACGCCGCCCCAGAAGTACAGGCCCTTGACCGGCTCGGGCTTCTTCCAGAACGAGGACAGGCGGTCCAGCCAACCGTCCTCGGCACTGTCCAGCAGGCCCAGGTGGATGCGGTCCAGCTCGGCCAGCGCCGCATGCTGGGCCGGGTCGTTCTGCCAGTCGCCACGGGCAACCCCTTCCGCGTACCGCTGCGACGGGGTCAGCTCGGTTGCACTCATGCCGCCGCGCCCAGCCAGTGCTTCACGCCGTGGGTCAGCGCGCCGCGCAGGTCGATCAGCTTGCGGTGGAAGAAGTGGCTGGTCTCGGGCATGCGCACCAGCTCATGCGGGAAATCCAGCGAGTCCAGCCACTGGTAGACAGCCTGCGGGTCGACGATCTCGTCCTGCTCGCCCTGGATCACCAGCCAACGGGCCGGCGGGGCGATGCCGTCGAAGTCCCAGCGGCCGGCCGGCGGCGCGATCGAGATCAGCGCTTCCGGCTGCAACTCGGCCGCGGCCTTCAGTGAAACGAACGCGCCGAAGCTGAAACCGGCCAGCCACAGGCGGTCGTCCGGACGCTGGCTGCGCACCCAGGCGGCGACGGCCTTCAGGTCGTCCTGCTCGCCCACGCCATGGTCGAACTCACCGGCCGAACCACCCACGCTGCGGAAGTTGAAGCGCACCGTGGCGATGCCCAGCTCGCGCAGGGTGGTGGCGGTCATGGTGACCACCTTGTTGTGCAGGGTGCCGCCTTCGGTGGACAGCGGATGGCAGATGATGGCCACGATCGGCTGCACCGGCGCATCGGCCTTGGGCAGGTCGACGACCACTTCCAGCGGGCCGGCCGGGCCGTCCAGTTCGAGGCAGGCGGTTTCGCCGGGGGCGACGGGGAACGAGTGCTTGTGCATGGCACCATGATACCGTCCCCCGCCCCTGCCCTGTGCCCGTCCCATGCTCTACCTGTCTTTGGCCGTGATCTGCAGCGTGCTGGTTTCGGTGTTGTTGAAGGTGGCCGGACGCCGCCAGCTGGATGTTTCGCAGATGGTCACCTGGAACTATCTGGTGGCGGCAACGCTCACCGCCGTGGTGCTGCGGCCGCCACTGGATGCGCTGCGCGCGCCGCACGCGCCGTGGCTGTCATTGCTGGCGCTGGCGGTGGTGCTGCCCTCGATTTTCCTGGTGCTGGGCCGCGCGGTGGCGGTGGCCGGCATCGTCCGCAGCGACGTGGCGCAGCGGCTGTCGCTGCTGCTGTCATTGGCCGCCGCCTTCCTGTTCTTCGGCCAGACTGCCACACCGTGGAAGCTGGCCGGGCTCGGCCTGGGCCTGCTGGCGATGGTAGCCATCAGCCTGCGCCCGCGCGGACCGGCGGTGGCGTCCTCGCCCGGTGGCTGGGGCTGGCTGCTGGCGGTATGGGCCGGCTTCGCGGTGGTGGACGTGCTGCTCAAGCAGGTGGCGCTGTCCGGCACGCCGTCGATGGCGGCGGTGCTGGCCAGCTTCAGCGTGGCCTTCGTGCTGATGCTGGTGCTGCAGCTGTGGCGGCATGCGCGTGGCCGCAGCCGGCTGGCCTGGCGCAACCTGGGCGCGGGCGCGCTGCTGGGCCTGCTCAATGGCGGCAACATTCTCTTCTATGTGCGCGCGCACCAGTCGATGCCGGACAGCCCGGCCACCGTGTTCGCCGGCATGAACATCGGCGTGGTGGTGCTGGGCGCGCTGGTAGGCGTGTTCGCCTTCGGCGAGGCCACCACGAAGTGGAACCGCGCCGGCCTGGCGCTGGCGGTGCTGGCGATCGGGTTGATCGCCTGGGGGTGAGCGTTGGTTGCGGCGGGCCATTTCCGCGCCCGCGGTGGGATGTCACTTTTCTTTTCGCGCGAAAAGAAAAGTAACCAAAAGAAACGCGCCGCCAGCCGCGAGCCGGTGCTGTGCACCGGTACCCTGCGCTTCTCGATGAACCAGGGGACGGCGCCGAACTCGCTGCGCTCAAACATCGGCGCCTCTTCGCCCCTGATTCACCTGCGATGCTCGGCTCGCTTGAAGACGGACTGGAAGATCAAAAGCAACGGCAGGATCCGTGCCGATCAAGGTCCCTCCCAGAGCAGATCCCCGCCGAACCTTATTTGTCGAAACCCAGCAGCAGCGGGTCGTGGTCGGAGCTGCGCCACGGGCCCTGCACGTTGCGGTCCTGGTAGCCGCTGGCATCCTGCTCGTCGGCGTTGCTGTGCCACTCGGCGGCACCGCGCAGGCGCTTGGCCATGCCCGGGCTCAACAGCGCGTGGTCGAGGCGGCCGGTATAGCCGTTGTAGACGTAGCTGTAGGGATGCTCGACCTTGGCGACCTTGAACGCGTCCTGCCAGCCCAGGTCATGCAGGGTGCGGATCGGGTCTTCCATCGCGTAGGCATTGAAATCGCCGAGCAGCACCGCGTCCTTTGCACCGGTACCGGTCGGGTCGGTCTGCAGCCAGGCGTGCAGCTGCTGCGCCGAGGTCACGCGGGTGGCGTTCCAGCAGCCCTGGTTGTCGTTGTGGTCGGCGTCGGCACCGGCGGCGTCGCGGCAGCCCTTCGACTTGAAGTGGTTGGCCACCACCACGAACGGCGCGCCCTGCTTGCCCTGGAAGGCCTGCGCCAGCGGCACGCGGCTGTGCTCGACGAACGGGCCACCGGTCAGCGTGGCCGGCTTGCCCACCGGCTGCAGGCGCGCGCTGCGGTAGATGATGCCGACCCGGATCGGGTTGTCACCGGGGCCGTTGCCGGCATCGACAAAGCGCCAGTCGCCCTGCGCGCCGCGGTCGCGGTTGAGCGCATCGACCAGTTCGGCGATGGCCGACTGCGGACCGTAGCCATCGTTCTCCAGCTCCATCAGCGCGGCGACATCGGCGCCCAGCGCGTTGACCGTGGTGACCAGCTTGGCCACCTGCGCCTTGTGTTCCTCCAGCGTGCGTGCGCCGCGCAGGGTCGGGAAGCCACCGCCCTGGCCGTCGCCGTTGAAGAAGTTCTCCAGGTTGAAGGCCGCCACATGCAGGTTGCCCGGCACGGTCGGCACCGCCGGGCGCTTCAGCTCCGGCAGCTTCAGCGCGCCTTCGACCTGCAGGCGCGGATGGCCCTGCGCGTCCATGCGCACGATGCCCTGCACATCGCGCAGTTGCATGCCGGTGCGCAGCACCGGGTTGCCCGGCAGGTAAGCCACGCTGGCCGGGTCGCGGGCATCGCTGCCATCTTCCAGCACCAGGCGGCGGCGCTGGTTGTCGGCCATCACCTGCTCATAGCCGGCAGTGCCCGGCGTGGCCACTTCGGTCGGCTGCCAGAGGCGGCCATCGAAGGCCACGGTGAGCTGGCCGAAGCGCTCCAGGCCGTCGGTACCGGCCAGGGTCAGCGGTGCGGCGATGCGCACTCGCTGGCCATCCAGTGCACGCCAGTCGGCCGGCGCGGCGGTCAGCACCACGGTGGCGCTGCTGCGCGCAGCGGAGGGCGACGCGGCCGGTGCGGCCTGCGGCTGGGCCTGGGCAAAGGCACCGGCCGGCAGCAGCAGGGACAGGGCAAGGGCGAGGGAACGGCGGCGCATCGACGGGCGACTCCATGGAAGAGGCGCACAGACTAACCTTGAAATGCGAAACCCCAGCGACGCGCGCGGTTTTGGCCTTGGCCGGCAAAGCCGCCGGCGGCAGACGGAGAACGACCGCGGCGATTGGGGCGACCGGCGGGTAGAGTCGACTGTTAGTCGACTATCGCGCGCAGCGCGGGCTTTTTCGGTGGCGTTGGGAAGAGCAGTCGACCAACAGTCGACTCTACCCCCTTCCCGCGGTTCCGCCATCCCGTTTGGCCGTTCCATGTTCCGACGTTTCCGCCGTTTCGCGGTTTGGCCGTCCCGGCGCCTACTTCAGGTTGCCCAGCATCCAGTCCACGGTGGCGTGGATCTGTTCCTCGGTCAGCGCCGGGTTGCCACCCTTGGGCGGCATGATGCCGCCATCCGGGCCGGTGTAGCCCTCGATGGCGTGCTTGTAGAGGGTGTCCTTGCCCTGCGCGATGCGCTTGTCCCAGTGCGAATGGTCCAGCGTCGGCGCCATGCCCACGCCAGTGGTGTGGCAGGCGGTGCACAGGTTGTCGAAGATGACCTTGCCGTCCTTGGTGCCGCCGTAGGCCACCTGCGAGGCGGCCTTGGCCAGCGCGGCGGCCTTGGCCGCAGCCTGCGCGGCGGCGCCGGTGCTGCCGGCATAGACCGCGCCGGTGGGCGAGATGCGCTGTTCGGTGCGCTTGGCCGCAGTCGGCGACACCTCGGGCGGAATCCGGGTGTGGATGTAGGCGGCTAGGAGGATGAGGCCGAGGGTGATGGTCGCCAGCAGCGCGATCACCATGGAGAAGCGTTTCAGGAACTCCAGATCGTAATTCCGCACTCTTCGTTACCCCTGGCTGATAGTCGTTGGACCACGGCTGAGCGACTGCGTGATGGACCGAGTATAGAACGCGCTTTGCGTGCGACAACAGGCGTCACTGCTGGTGCGGCGCAACATGCCGGCCCGGTAGTGCCGGCCGCTGGCCGGCATCGCCATCCCGCCGGATGGATCGTGCAGAAGCCGGCCAGCGGCCGGCTCTACCACGTTACCGGGCGCCGATCGCGCGCAGGCAGAAGCTGCAGATCGCATCCACCAGCGCGTCTTCGTCGCGGTGCGCTTCGCGGCTGGGTGCGGTCGGGCCGACCATCGCCTCGGTGAAGGCGCCGACCAGGCAGGCGGCGGCCACATGCGCGTCCTGCGCCGGCAGCTCACCGGCGGCCACGCCCTCCTCCACCAGCCGCAGGAACACGTCGCCGAAGGCGCGACGACCACGCATGCGCTCAGCCTCCACGTCCGGATCGACCGGTTCGACGATGAAGGCATGCGCCAGCCCCGGCCCGGCCAGGGCGCGGCGAACGAAGGCGGTGATCGCCAGCCGCAGGCGCTCGCTGGCCACCTCCGGACCACTGGCGATGCGCTCCATGATCGCGACCTCGTGGGCCACCGCGGCGTTGAGCACCTCCACGAACAGCTCGGCCTTGGACGGGAAATGGCGATAGATCAGGCCAGTGGATACCCCCGCCTGGGTTGCCACGGCGGTCACCGGGGCGTTGCGCCAGCCGCCGGTGGCGACCAGCTCACGGGTGGCCAGCAGGATCCGTTCACGGGCCCCGGCCAGGCGTTCTTCCATCAGTGCAGAGCGTTTGTAGGCCATGTTTTGATTCTTGTTTCAATTTTTGAATTTGTATTCACTTCTTATCCGAACCCCGCTACGCTGGGGTCCAATCGCCCGTGCGGGCAGCGGTCCTGCAGACCGCCGCCCGCTCCCCCGCCGGGTGCGTCCATTTCCTGCCATCCCGTCGTGGAGCCACCACAATGCACGTGCCATCCCTGAACTTCGACCTTGGCGAAGACATCGACCTGCTGCGCCAGAGCGTGGCCCATTTTGCCGCCGCCGAGGTCGCACCGCTGGCCGCCGAGGCCGATGCCAGCAACCAGTTCCCGCTGGCCCTGTGGCCGAAGCTGGGCGAACAGGGCCTGCTCGGCCTCACCGTGGAAGAAGCATACGGCGGCACCGGCATGGGCTACCTGGCCCACGTGGTGGCGATGGAAGAAATCTCGCGTGCCTCCGGCGGCATCGGCCTGTCCTATGGCGCGCACTCCAACCTGTGCGTGAACCAGCTGCGCAAGAACGGCAACGAAGAACAGAAGCAGCGCTTCCTGCCCGGCCTGTGCGACGGCAGCCTGGTCGGCGCGCTGGCGATGAGCGAGCCGGGTGCCGGTTCGGACGTGGTGTCGATGAAGCTGCGCGCCGACAAGCGCGGCGACCGCTACGTGCTCAACGGCAACAAGATGTGGATCACCAACGGCCCGGATGCCGACGTGCTGGTGGTCTATGCCAAGACCGACATGGACGCCGGCGCCAAGGGCATCACCGCGTTCCTGGTCGAGAAGGGCATGAAGGGCTTTTCCACCGCGCAGAAGCTGGACAAGCTGGGCATGCGCTCCTCGCCCACCTGCGAGCTGGTGTTCCAGGACTGCGAAGTGCCGGAAGAAAACGTGCTGGGCCAGGTTGGCGGTGGCGTGCGCGTGCTGATGTCCGGCCTGGACTACGAGCGCGTGGTGCTGTCCGGCGGCCCGCTGGGCCTGATGGCCGCGGCGATGGACGTGGTGATGCCGTACGTGCACGAGCGCCACCAGTTCGGTGAGGCGATCGGCAGCTTCCAGCTGATCCAGGCCAAGATCGCCGACATGTACGTCGGCCTGGGTGCCTGCCGCGCCTATGTCTATGCCGTGGCGCGCGCCTGCGACCAGGGCCGCACCACCCGCCAGGACGCCGCCGGTGCCATCCTGTACGCCGCCGAGAAGGCCACCTGGCTGACCGGCCAGGCGATCCAGATTCTGGGCGGCAACGGCTACATCAACGAATACCCGACCGGCCGCTTGTGGCGCGACGCCAAGCTGTATGAAATCGGCGCCGGCACCTCGGAGATCCGCCGCATGCTGATCGGCCGCGAACTGTTCCAGCGCACCCTGTAAGGCCACCGCGATGACCGTCCTGAACAGCCAGCTGCAACCGGGCAGCGATACCTTTGAAGCCAACCGCGCGGCCATGCAGGCCGTGGTCGACGATCTGCACGCCACCCTGGCGCGCACCGCGCTGGGTGGCAGCGAAGCCGCACGCGCCAAGCACACCGCACGCGGCAAGCTGCTGGTGCGTGACCGCATCGACGCCCTGCTCGACCCCGGCAGCGCCTTCCTCGAAATCGCGCCGCTGGCCGCGCATGGCATGTACGAAGACGCCGTGCCGGCCGCCGGCGTGGTGGCCGGCATCGGCCGGGTGAGCGGCGTGGAGTGCGTGATCGTGGCCAACGATGCCACGGTCAAGGGCGGTACCTACTACCCGATGACGGTGAAGAAGCACCTGCGCGCGCAGGAGATCGCAGAACAGAACCACCTGCCGTGCATCTACCTGGTCGATTCCGGTGGCGCGTTCCTGCCGCTGCAGGACGAAGTCTTCCCCGACCGCGACCATTTCGGCCGCATCTTCTACAACCAGGCCAACCTGTCGGCGCAGGGCATTCCGCAGATCGCCTGCGTGATGGGCAGCTGCACCGCTGGTGGCGCCTACGTGCCGGCGATGAGCGACGAGACGGTGATCGTGCGCGAACAGGGCACGATCTTCCTCGGCGGCCCGCCGCTGGTGAAGGCGGCCACCGGTGAAGTAGTGACCGCCGAGGAACTGGGCGGCGCCGACGTGCACACCCGCATATCCGGCGTGGCCGACCACATGGCTGACAACGATCTGCAGGCACTGGCACGGGTGCGTGCGATCATCGCGCAGCTGAACTGGCGCAAGCCGGAACCGGCGATGGCGGTGCAGGCCAGCGAAGAACCGCTGCTGCCGGCACACGAACTGTACGGCGTGATCCCGGCTGATACGCGCAAGCCCTACGACGTACGCGAGGTGATCGCGCGCCTGGTCGATGGCTCGCGCTTCGACGAATTCAAGCCGCGCTATGGCGCGACGCTGGTGACCGGCTTCGCCCATCTGAACGGCTACCCGATCGGCATCATCGCCAACAACGGCATCCTGTTCTCCGAGTCGGCGCTGAAGGGCGCGCACTTCATCGAGCTGTGCACCCAGCGCAACATTCCGCTGGTGTTCCTGCAGAACATCACCGGCTTCATGGTCGGCCGCAAGTACGAACAGGGCGGCATCGCCAAGGACGGCGCCAAGCTGGTGATGGCGGTGGCCTGCGCCAGGGTTCCCAAGTTCACCGTGGTGATCGGCGGTTCGTTCGGCGCCGGCAACTACGGCATGTGCGGCCGCGCGTACTCGCCGAACTTCCTGTGGATGTGGCCGAACGCACGCATCGGCGTGATGGGCGGCGAGCAGGCCGCCAGCGTGCTGGCCACGGTCAAGCGCGATGGCATCGAAGCCAAGGGCGGCCAGTGGCCGGCTGCGGAGGAAGACGCGTTCAAGGCGCCGATCCGCGACCAGTTCGAGCAGCAGGGCCACCCGTACTACGCCAGCGCGCGCCTGTGGGACGACGGCGTGATCGATCCGGCCGACACCCGCCGGGTGCTGGCCCTGGCGCTGTCGGCCAGCCTCAACGCCGCCCCGCAGCAGACGCGCTTCGGCGTGTTCCGCATGTAATCCATGCCATGACCGAGCACGCTCCCATGAAGCCCGTTGCCATGTTCACCAAAGTCCTGATCGCCAACCGTGGCGAAATCGCCTGTCGCGTCATCGCCACCTGCCGCCGCCTCGGCATCGCCACCGTGGCGGTGTACTCCGATGCCGACCGCAACGCGCGCCACGTGCGGCTGGCCGACGAAGCCATCCACATCGGCCCGGCTGCCGCGCGTGAGAGCTACCTGCGCGGCGATGCCCTGCTCGACGCCGCACGCACGACCGGCGCGCAGGCGATCCACCCCGGCTACGGCTTCCTGTCCGAGAATGCCGACTTCGCCGATGCCTGCGCCGCCGCCGGCATCACCTTCATCGGGCCGCCGGCCAGCGCCATCCGCGCGATGGGCGACAAGAGCGCGGCCAAGGCGCTGATGGCCAAGGCCGGCGTACCGCTGCCCCCGGGCTACCACGGCGACCAGCAGGCACCGGACTTCCTGCGCACGCAGGCCGACGCCATCGGCTACCCGGTACTGATCAAGGCCAGCGCCGGTGGCGGTGGCAAGGGCATGCGCAAGGTCGAGCGCAGCGAGGACTTCGTCGATGCGCTGGCCAGCTGCCAGCGCGAGGCGGCCTCGGCGTTCGGCAACGACCACGTGCTGGTCGAGAAGTATGTCGAGCGCCCGCGCCATATCGAGATCCAGGTATTCGGCGACAGCCACGGTGACGCGGTGTACCTGTTCGAGCGCGACTGCTCGGTGCAGCGCCGCCACCAGAAGGTGCTGGAAGAAGCGCCGGCCCCGGGCATGAGCGCGGAACGTCGTGCTGCGATGGGCAAGGCGGCGGTCGATGCCGCGCGCGCGGTGGGCTATGAAGGTGCGGGCACGGTGGAGTTCATCGCCGGCCCGGACGGCGATTTCTACTTCATGGAAATGAACACCCGCCTGCAGGTCGAGCACCCGGTCACCGAGTACATCACCGGTACCGACCTGGTGGAATGGCAGCTGCGTGTGGCCTCGGGCCAGCCGCTGCCGCTGCGCCAGGAGCAGCTGGCCATCCACGGCCACGCGATCGAAGCGCGCCTGTATGCCGAAGATGCCGACCGTGGCTTCCTGCCCTCCACCGGCACCCTGCGCCGCCTGCGCCTGCCAATCCCGTCGGCCCATGTGCGCGTGGATACCGGCGTGGAGGAAGGCGACAGCATCACCCCGTACTACGACCCGATGATCGCCAAGCTGATCGTCTGGGACGTGGACCGCGATGCAGCGCTGCGCCGCATGAGCCAGGCGCTGGCCGACTGCCAGGTGGTAGGCGTGACCACCAATGCCGGCTTCCTGCGCCGGCTGGTGAATACCGATTCGTTCGCGCACGCCAGGCTGGATACCGCGCTGATCGAACGCGAACAGGCGGCATTGAGCGCAGTGGGCGACACGGATGATGCCCTGTGGCAGCTGGCCGCCGTGGCCGCGGTTGCTGGCACTGCCGGTGCCAGCACCGACGCGCGCGACCCGCATTCGCCATGGCAGGCCCAGGATGGCTGGCGCCTCGGCGCATCGGCACCGCGCGTGCTGCCGCTGCAGCAGGGCGAACGCAAGCACACGCTCAAAGTGTGGGCACAGGCCGATGGCTGGCGCGTGCAGCGCGATGACGCCGCGCCGGTTCAGGTGATCGGCACAGCCGATGCGCAGCATCTTACCGTGCAGCTGGGCGAACGCCGCTGGTCGCTGCAGCTGCTGCGCGACGGTGACCAGCTGTACCTGTTCGGCGCCGACGGCCAGCACCGCTTCACCCTGCACGATCCGGTGGGCGAATCGGACCACGCCGTGGCGGATGCCGGCAGCCTGCTGGCGCCGATGCCGGGCAAGATCGTCGCGACACTGGTCGCGGCCGGCACCGAGGTCAAGCGCGGCACGCCGCTGGTGGTGCTGGAAGCGATGAAGATGGAGCACACCCTGCAGGCACCGGCGGATGGGACGGTGAAGGGCTATCGCGCCAAGGCCGGCGACCAGGTGGGTGATGGCGCGGTACTGGTGGACTTCGAAGCGGCGTGATGCAGCAGAGGCCGCGCGGGGTCAGCCCGCGCGGTCTTCAAGGTTCCAGATCGTGCCTGCAGGGTCCAGCTCGCTGGTCGTCATCCGTGATGCACGCCATCCGAAACCGCAGACCGCGAGTACCCCCTCATTGATCGTGTCCAGGCCCAGGGCACGTTCGATGGGCTTTTCGTTGATCGCTGCAGTAATGAATGCTCCCAGGCCGGCATCCGTGGCCGCCAGGTACAGCGTCTGGGATAGATGTCCCGCCTCCATCGCGACAACCCGATAGCTTTTCCCATGCTGGCGATACTTCCAGTACGTCCTGTTGAAACGCGGGGCCAGGACCACCAGCACGTGCGCATCCGCGAACCAGTGCTGCTGCCCGACCATGGACATCACGAAGTCGCGATCGATGGCCACGGGGCAATCAACCGGCATCAGTCCGTGGCCCTGCGCTCGATAGAGGTACATGCCCGCGGCAAGTCCATCGACATTGCGCACCAGCACGTAGGCTTCGACAGGATGCAGTCCACCGCCCGAAGGGACGTTCTTCTTCAGGAACACCAGATCATCGCCTTCGCGCTGGCAGCTGCTGCTGCCGAATGCCCGTTGCAGCATCTGGCTCAGCAGGGACAGCGGCAGTGATCGGGTGACATCGAAGTTCCGGCAGGTGACGCGCCGCGCCAGCAGTGCGTCGAAATCGTTGGACTGCTGAGGCGGCAGTGGTACCAACCCAGCGTCGGCAGCGGCAGCGTGCGGTGGCGGCGGTCCCAACGTCCTGCGCATCTGCGAGGCCGTTTCGATCTGTGATTCACGCATGTTGCGAACGGCGTCAACATCCTCCCAGCGTGAGAAGGCATGCATGACCGCAGCCAGGGGATGCCAATGCGTTGCACGCAGCCGCTCGTCACGAGCGGCAACATCGTCATCCTGCCCCCGGGTCAACACCAGGCCACTGGCGATCAGCAGGTCCATCGCGGGTGAACAGGCCTCCCCTGCCTCAAGCGTGGTCCATGCACTTGGGCTCAGGCTTCCCAGCAGTGCCTGTGCCGCAGCGTCCAGCACCACCGGTCCATCCAGGTGGGGGGCGAGTGCCTCCCAGGCAAGCGTGCGCACCAGCCCATCACCACCGCGCAGCAGGCCCTCAAACTCGAACCGGATCTGCTCGGTGGGCTGTACCACTACGATCGCGCAGCGCCTGACATCCATCGGATCAGCCCTTCCTTCATCGTGAATCCACGTTATCGAACCGCGACCCGATTCCTTTACATCTCCCGCTCTACCCTCTCAAGAACCGCTTTGCCAAGCCGACATCACCACTGCCCCTCGACACTCCATGGATGCAGGACACAATGCCCACGTTGACGCTCTCGCTGCCGGTCGCAAGGACGCTGGTTCAGCGCCTCGCCACCGATGACACCTTCCGCCAGCTCTTCGCCACCGACACGGCTGCCGCGATACTGCTGGCTGGACACGTTCCATCCAACCCGGCTGACCTTCAGCAGTTCGTCCAGGATTGCTGCAAGAACATCTGCCTGGCGGAGAAAGACGTCATCGCACAGGCCGAAGAGCAGATCATCGCCATGCTGACCAGTGGTACCGGCTACTCCGTGCCGATGCTTGAGGACGGTTACGGCTCGCCGCGCACGCTGCGCTGAGGCATCGAGGCCATGGTGTCGGCAGCCTCGATTGCCGGCGCCGCCATGAGCCTCCGCACATCCACTACGTTAAGCGCCTGCAGGCAGAAGCTGCATTGCGCTTCTGCATATGCAAATCCGGGGCGATCACGCAGCCAACGCGTCTGCTCCTGGGCAACATCCTTCAGGCCCGCCTCCAGCGCCAGGTCACGCACTGCCAGCCGCACCTGCAGGCGTGGCTGCTTCTTCAGCAGCGGTACGAGCAGGTCCAGCCCGGCCTGGGGCCGGCCCTCATGCTGCATCATCCGCCCGGCCAACAGGGTGACGTACTGGCGCAACACGCTGCTGTCAGGGAGATCCTGAAGCGCGTTCATCCGGGCCTGGACCGCCTTGGCCGGTGCGGCATCGCCCAGTCTCAGTGCCAGCAAGGCTGCCGCGTGTGCTGCAACCAGGCGATCCACTACCTCCACCGCGGGTTCGCCGCTCAGCTCTGCGAACGGCGCGGTCGCGGCCACGCGCGCCACCATCAGCGCCTTCGACCTTCTGCCGGCCATCATGTAGGCGACGGCCAGGGGCATGTCGAAGTTGTACCGATCCATGCCCTGGCGCTGTCCGGCAAGCATCCTTCCCTGTTCGGCGAGCTTGATGGCGCCCTCGACATCGCCTTGGTCAAGCGCAATCGTGGTAGCGAAATTGCCAGCATGGAAGTTGCCTGGATCGATCCGCGCAAGCAGCGCATTGGCCTTCTCGAACTCGGAACGCGCTGCCGCCACCGTCGCCTGGCGCATCAATGCACCTTCCCAACCATTGCCGGCGGCACGGCTGAACGCGATGTCAGCCTCTGCGTAGCGCTCGCTGGCCAGCAAGGCGCGGCCGTACTGGTCCTGCGCGATCTCAGGCAGCTCGACCCTGCTTTGTGCAACACGCCTGGAAAGCGCCAGGGCCTCGGCAAGGCGGTTCTCGTGGAAAAGATTCAGACCGGCGTTGTAGCTTGCAGGCATGTAATCCGGATACAGCTCCGCCATGCGCGCCCAGCCATCGGTGGCGCGATCCGGATCACTGATCTGCAGCGCCCAGTTCTGCACGTACAGGCGCTCGCGTGGCGTAAGGTGCCCTGATCGACGGTCGGCCTCTGCCAGCAGACGCCGGGCATCGCGGTAATTCATCATGGCGAAGCGACAGCGGGCTTGGCCCAGCCATGCCAGGGCGAACTCAGGATCGACCTCGATCGCCTGCCCGAAGAATGCCATCGCGCCGTTGAAATCTCCTCGGCTGTAGCGCTTCTGGCCCAAGGCAAACGCACGCAACGCATCCATGCTGCCCGTGGTCACCTCCGGCAGGGATTGGCTGTCGCGCTGGATCAATGCGGGCTCTTCGCCCAGGCGATCGCGCAGCTGGCGCGAAACATCGTCCACCGCCGCCAGTACCGCACCCGCCTTCGCATCGGCGGATACCACGGCCAGGGTGCGCAGCGTCGACGGCTCAAGCACCTCCACGCTGAAGCGGGTTCGGCCGCCGACATCGGTCGCCGATGGCACGAACACCAGGCGGGCGCCCGTGCGCACCGCCACAGCGGCGGCATCGCCACGTTCGCGGACACCGCGATCCGGCGGTTTCCGCATCATCTCAAGGGTGCGGCTGACGCGGTCGTCACTGACGACGTTGACGTAGCGGGACTGCTCGAGACTGATCCGGAACGCCTGGTCCAGGGCGTCATCGAGCAGTCGATTGCCGGTGAGGTTATGCAGCCCGCCGAGCACCACCCAGTCGCGTTCGGCGAACGCGATGGCCGGCTGTGGCCGGGTCAGCAACCAGACGCCAAGCACTGCGGCCAGCAGTACGGCGGCCTGCGCCGCCATCGCCAGCGGACGGCGCCACAACGGAAGATCACGCCGGGCCTTGGCCGTGTGCCGCAGCCGCCCCGGGGCGGGCATGCCCGCCGCCTGCACGCCGTAGACTTCGGCTGGCTGGCTCACGCCCTTGAAGCGCCATCGCCCGAACGATCGCCATTGCAGGCCTTCAGCCATCGCGCCCAGCGACCCACTGGAGCGACGCACGATGGATTCGGCCACCGCCGAAAGCAGGATCTGGCCCGGACGTGCCAACTGCATCAGGCGCGCCGCCGTCGGCTTGGCCAGGCCTTCGACTTCAATCGCCTTGGCGCCAGCCCGCACTGCCTCGGCGCTGTTCTCCCAGGTCAGCACATCGCCCACATGCAGACCGGCCCGCGCCTGCAGATGGATCTCGTGTCTCTGCCCCAGCGGCTGCAGCCCACGCTGGTAATCCAATGCGAAGCCAAGCGCGTCGATCGGGCGCTCGAACAGCATGAACAGTCCGTCGGAGCGATCGATCAGCTGGCCGTTCCAGCGCTGCTGCAGCGCCAGCACCAGGCGGTCGTGTTCCTGGAACAGTTCGGCGGCAGCGACATCGCCGATGCGTTCGACCAGCAGCAGCGAGTCACACAGGTCGGTGAACAGCAGGGCGCGCAGTTGCTGGTTGTGCGGCGCCGACGTTCCGTTGTCGCCATTCATCGCCTCTGTCTCCCGATCTAGGGTGAGTCCACTGCGTCTGCCCAACGCAGGCAGTTGCCACCATCACGCTTGGCCTGGTACAGCGCACGATCCGCGCTGGCGTACCACTCGCTCCAGCCCGCATCCGGGTCCAGCAGGCTGGCGCCGATGCTGACCAGGCTGACGTGCGGCGTGCCGTGGCTGCGCTCGAGCAGGCCGTGTACCGCGCTGAGGATGAACTCTGCCGCGTGCTGCACGATCTCGTAGTTGCCACGACGCAGGATCAGGCAGAACTCGTCACCGCCGAGCCGGCAGGCCAGGTCCTGCTCACCGGCCATCGAGCGCAGGATGTTGCCCATGCTCTGCAGCACGCGATCGCCGGCCTGGTGGCCATGGCGGTCATTGATCTGCTTGAAGCGGTCGCAGTCGATGAGCAGCAGCGCCTGCGGCAGCCCACTGCCATCGGCGCGGCATTCCTGCAGGTACAGGGTGAGGCCACGGCGGTTGTGCAGCCCGGTCAGTTCATCGGTACGCACCAGTTCACGGGTGTGGGTCAGCTGGTGGGTAGTGATGTACAGATTGTCCAGCGCGGTTTCCAGATCATGGTTGCGCCGGCGCAGCTGGCTGATCAGCGCCTGTTCGTTGGTCAGCACGCGCATGATCGTGCGGCGCAGGAAGTAGGCGACCAGGCCCGGATCGGATTCCACCAGACGATGGAAGTCGGCGGGCCCCAGCTCAAGCACCTCGCAGTCCACCAGGGCGCGCGCACTGGCGCTGCGCGGGTGATCACCCACCAGCAGGCCCAGCTCACCGAAGAACTCCTGCTGCCCGAGGGTCTTGATCACCAGGTCCTCGCCGAAATCCAGTTCGATCTGGCCTTCCAGGATCACGTACATGCGCTCGCCACGGTGGCCACGCTGGAACAGCCACTGCCCGGCATGAAGCTTGCGTGGACGGGCAAATCTGGCGAACAATGCGACCTCGGCATCGGACAGCAGCGCATGCACGATCTCGGCCATCGCCACCCGGGCGATACCTGACGTCACATCACTGTTCTCGGCCGCACCCCTGCCGGTCATTCCCTGCACCCGCCGCCAGCGTCCCCTGGTGAGCCGCGGAGCATAGCACCGCTTTAAAATGTGCGCCCTATCTCATTTTGAGCCTTGTGGTCCGCTTTCCCGATGTGAAGGCGCACGGTGGCCGTTCTGCCCGCCACGGTCCAGGGAAAAGTCGTTCCGGATCAATCTGATGGCCACCTTCACAGGGTTTCGGCCAAGTTGCCGGACTGTGGGGTGCGCTGGATTGACGCTGCATGCGTTCATCGCGTTTCCGTCGATACAACAACGCCGGCAGGTCCCCCGACCGGCCGGCGTTGCCTGGCCCTTCCCTGGCCACCCTGATCGGATTCGCGACCCCGGTAGAGCCGGCCGCTGGCCGGCTTCTCCGTAGTGCCCGAAGGAGCACGTGGGTGCCGGCCAGCGGCCGGCACTACCGCATCACGCGGCGCGTTCGCTGCGCCCGCCGTGGAACTGCTCTTCTTCGGTCGAGCCGGTCAACGCGGTGGTCGAGGACTGGCCCTGCTGGATCGCCTGGGTCACGGCATCGAAGTAGCCGGTGCCAACCTCGCGCTGGTGCTTGACCGCGGTGAAGCCGCGCTCGGCGGCTTCGAACTCGGCTTCCTGCAGTTCCACGAACGCGCTCATCTGGCGGCGTGCGTAGCCGTGGGCCAGATTGAACATGCCGTAGTTCAGCGCGTGGAAGCCGGCCAGGGTGATGAACTGGAACTTGTAGCCATAGCTGCCCAGCTCACGCTGGAACTTGGCGATGGTGGCGTCGTCCAGGTTCTTCTTCCAGTTGAAGCTGGGCGAGCAGTTGTAGGCCAGCAGCTTGCCCGGGAACTTCGCATGGATCGCCTCGGCGAACCTGCGTGCGAATTCCAGGTCCGGCTTGCCGGTCTCGCACCACACCAGGTCGGCGTAGGGCGCGTAGGCCAGGCCACGGCTGATCGCCTGGTCCAGGCCATTGCGGGTCTTGTAGAAGCCCTCGACGGTGCGCTCGCCAGTGGTGAACGGGCGGTCGTTGCCGTCGATGTCACTGGTCAGCAGATCCGCGGCCTCGGCATCGGTGCGCGCGACCAGCAGGGTCGGCACGCCCAGCACGTCGGCGGCCAGGCGTGCGGCGTTGAGCTTCTCGATGGCCTCACGGGTCGGCACCAGCACCTTGCCGCCCATGTGGCCGCACTTCTTCACCGACGCCAGCTGGTCTTCGAAATGCACGCCGGCGGCGCCGGCCTCGATCATCGCCTTCATCAGTTCGAAGGCGTTGAGTACGCCGCCGAAACCGGCTTCGGCGTCAGCCACGATCGGCTGCAGGAAGTCGATGTCATCCTTGCCTTCGGCGTGGTGCAGCTGATCGGCACGCAGCAGCGTGTTGTTGATGCGCTTGACCACCGCCGGCACCGAATCGGCCGGGTACAGCGACTGGTCCGGGTACATCTGGCCGGCCAGGTTGGCGTCGGCCGCCACCTGCCAACCGGACAGGTAGATGGCCTTCAGGCCAGCCTTGACCTGCTGCATGGCCTGGTTGCCGGTCAGCGCACCCAGCGCGTTGACGAACTCGCGCTCATGCAGCGACGCCCACAGCTTCTCCGCACCCAGGCGGGCCAGCGAGTGCTCGATGTGGACGGTGCCGCGCAGGCGCACCACGTCGGCGGCGCTGTAGTTGCGCTGGATGCCTTCCCAGCGCGGGTTGGTATCCCAGTCGTGCTGGATCTGTTCGGCAGTGGGCAGCTTGCTCATGTCTTTCTCCAGTTCGGTTCGTGCGTGCAGCGGGGAGGGAAACGGCGTGGAAACGCGGGCGGGAGTCAATCGATGCGCGCGTAGGCCGGCAGGGTCAGGAAATCGGTCAGTTCGTCGCTGCGGCTCAGTTCGCCGAGCAGGGTGATGGCTTCGCCGATGCGTGTACCACCAGGCAGCGCGGCGGTATCGCCCAGCCGTGCCGGCAGCTGCGAGAGAGTGGAATCCAGCAGCGCCAGATCGATCGCAGTGCCGTCGTCCAGTTGCTGGCCCGGCGTATGCAGCCACTGCCACAGCTGGCTGCGGCTGATCTCGGCGGTGGCCGCGTCCTCCATCAGGTGGTGGATCGGCACGCAACCGTTGCCATCCAGCCACGCCGCCAGGTAGCGCACGCAGACTTCCACGTTGCCTTCGAAGCCGGCACGGGTGATGGTGCCCGGCGGGCGCGCGATCAGTTCATCGCGGCCCACGCGCACATCCTGGCGCAGCACGCTGTGCTGGTTCGCACCGGGCATGTGTTCGTCGAAGATCGCCATCGCCACTGGAATCAGCGCCGGATGCGCAACCCAGGTGCCGTCATGGCCGGCGGTGACTTCGCGCAGCTTGTCGGCGCGCACCCGGGCCATCGCCTGTTCGTTGGCCGCGGCATCGTTGTTGATCGGGATCTGCGCGGCCATGCCGCCCATCGCATGCGCACCGCGGCGGTGGCAGGTCTGGATCAGCAGTTCCGAATACGCCTTCAGGAACGGCTGGGTCATGGTCACCTGGCCGCGTTCGGGCAGCACGCGGTCGGCGTGGCGGCGGAAGGTCTTCAGGTACGAGAAGATGTAATCCCAGCGCCCGCAATTCAGGCCGACGATGCGGTCACGCAGTGCGTGCAGGATCTCGTCCATCTCAAACACCGCCGGCAGCGTTTCGATCAGCACGGTCACCTTGATCTGGCCGTGCGGCAGGCCGAGCATGCCTTCGATGTGCGACAGCGCGGTCTCCCACAGCGCGGCCTCTTCCATGCTCTGCAGCTTGGGCAGGTAGAAGTACGGGCCGCGGTCCTTGGCCTGCAGGGTGCGGGCGTTGTGGAAGGCGAACACCGCCGCGTCGAACAGGCCGCCGGCGATGAACTGGCCGTCGATGCGCACGTGCTTCTCGTCCAGATGCCAGCCGCGCGGGCGCACGATCAGCACGGCCTGTTCGTCGTACGGGCGCAGCGTGTAGTGCTTGCCATTGGCGGCGGTGAATTCCAGATCACCACGCACCGCCGCCGCCAGCGACTGCTGCCCGGCCAGCAGGTTGCGCCAGGTCGGCGAGGTCGAATCCTCAAAGTCGGCCATGAACACCTTGGCGCCGGAGTTCAGCGCGTTGATGACCATCTTCGGGTCGGTCGGGCCGGTGATCTCGACGCGGCGATCCTGCAGCGCGGCCGGCAGCGGCGCAACGCGCCAGTCGCCGCTACGGATCGCGGTGGTGTCTTCACGGAAGTCCGGCAGGCCGCCCTGGTCGAAGAACGCCTGGCGTTCACGGCGGGCCTGCAGCCGTGCCTGCCGGCCCGGTTCCACCGCACGGTGCAGCGACACCAGCAGGGCCAGCAGCGGCGCCGGCAGCACGGTGTCCTGACCGGCCACGCGGGTCGCCAGGGCGATGCCGGGGGTGGCCTTGCTGGCAGGGGTGGGAACAGCGGAAGCGACGGCGGACATGGGGCGACTCCAGCGGTGGGGAACGCCTCCACGGTGCCGCCCTGGCCGAGTATTTGGCAAAACAGTTTTTGCAATGCTCTACATAAGTTGTGCTAATACTTGTAACGCCATGACCACGCGCCCCTCGCCAAGTCCGCGTTTTTCCTACAAATCCGACCGGTTGAAGCCGTTGCGCGCGTTCTGCCAGACCGTGCGCCTGGGCTCTGTCTCACGGGCGGCTGAGGCGTTGTTCGTCAGCCAGCCGGCCATCAGCCTGCAGTTGCAGGCCCTGGAACGGGAGCTGGGCGTGCCGTTGTTCGAGCGCAGCGGGCGTCGCCTGGTGCCCAGCCGCGAGGGCCAGCTGCTGTACGAAATGGCGCAGCCGCTGGTGGAGAACCTGGACGGGCTGGAGGCACGCTTCCGCGACAAGGTACGCGGCCTGGACGCGGGCGAGCTGAACATCGCCGCCAACAGCTCGACCATCCTGTACCTGCTGCCGAAGATCGTCGAACGCTTCCGCCTGCACCACCCGGACGTGCGCCTGACCCTGCACAACGCGATCAGCGCCGACGGCACCGACCTGCTGCGCGAGGATGCCGCCGACCTGGCAATCGGTTCGATGACCGATGTGCCGGCCGATCTCAGCTACGCCCCGGCCTATCGCTTCGAGCAGGTACTGATCGCGCCGCACGATCATCCGCTGGCGAGCGGTGGCGAGCTGGAGCTGGCCGACATCGCGCGCTATCCACTGGTGCTGCCACCGAAGCGGCAGATCACCTATCGGCTGGTCGACCAGGTGTTCCAGCGCCACCGCATCGCCTACACCGTGGCCCTGGAGGTGGGCGGCTGGGAGGTGATCAAGCAGTACGTGGCGATGGGCATGGGCATTTCCATCGTGCCGGCGCTGTGCCTGAACGAGGCCGACCACGAGCGGCTGGCGGCGCGGTCGATGAAGCGCTGGTTCCCCGAGCGCAGCTACGGGGTGATCGTGCGGCGTGGCAAGGCGTTGTCGGCGCAGGCGCGGGCGTTCATCGAGCTGATCCAGCCGGAGTTGTTCAGTCCGCGCGATTACGACCAGAGCGGGCATTCCGAGCGGTGAGGGGTGTTCTGGTTTGCAGGGCTGCCGCCCTGCACCTGCGGTAGTGCCGGCCGCTGGCCGGCAACCTCAAAAGCAACAGCGGGCATTCCGTGGGATGGCGGGGTGGGTCCGGTTGCGGGGGACGCCGTAAACCCGTCCATGAAGTGACCCCCGAGACTTGGTCGCGGCATCCGTGCCGCTCACACCCCCGCAACCGGACCCACCCCGCCTTCGACAGTTGGTTGCTGCTGTTGGTGCCAGCTGCTGTTGGTGGGTGCCGACCGTTGGTCGGCACGGGATCGGATCCCATCTCTGATTCATTTCCGGCTGACGATGAATAAACTGGCCCCATGTCCATCGAACTCCGCCACCTGCGCTACTTCCTCGCTGTCGCCGATACGCTGCACTTCGGCCAGGCGGCGGAGCGGCTGGGCATGTCGCAGCCGCCGCTCAGCCAGCAGATCCGCCAGCTGGAGGACCTGATCGGTGCGCGCCTGTTCGTGCGCAGCCATCGTCGTGTGCAGCTGACGCCCGCGGGCGAGCTGCTGCAGGAACGTGCACGCGCCATCGTGCAGCAGGTGGAAGCGGCGGTGGATGAGGTACAGCGCGCGCAGCGCGGTGAGCAGGGTGAACTGCACATCGGCCTGACCCGCGCCACGCCGCTGTCGCCGCAGATTCCGCGTTCGATCCTGCATTACCGCCAGCAGTATCCGCAGGTGCGGCTGCAGCTGAGCGAGATGAACACCCTGCAGCAGATCGACGCGCTGCTCGACGGCTCACTGGACGTGGGCATCATCCGCAAGCGCGCGTTGCCACCGGAACTGGTGGCGCACAGCCTGTTCGTCGATCCACTGGCGTTGATCGTGCATGCCGGGCACCCGGCCCTGCACCGGCTTTCGAAGCAGGGCACGCTGTCGCTGCGCGACTTCGCGCAGGAACCGTTCGTGGCATTCCGGCGCAGCGCGGGCGCGGGCATCCACGACCACATGATCGCGTTGTGTGCGGCTGCCGGATTCACGCCGCGCATCGTGCAGGAAGCGGGTGAAGCCTCGACGCTG
The DNA here is from genome assembly GCF_059370655.1 of Stenotrophomonas sp. YJH_SMC_133. Taxonomy (NCBI): domain Bacteria; kingdom Pseudomonadati; phylum Pseudomonadota; class Gammaproteobacteria; order Lysobacterales; family Lysobacteraceae; genus Stenotrophomonas; species Stenotrophomonas sp. YJH_SMC_133. The sequence goes on from NZ_JCAFTW010000004.1 coordinate 134,457, forward strand.
ATCAGCCTGGCCGCCGCGGGCCTGGGCGCCGCGATCCTGCCGTCTTCGTGCGATCACATCCGGGTGGAAGGATCGCGCTTCGTGGCGCTGGCCGATGCCGGTGCCCATTCGGAAGTGCAGCTGGCGTGGCATCGCGAACGGGTAACCCCGTTGATCCGCAATTTCGCCACGCTGCTGCGCGGGGCATTCGCCGATAGAGTCGACTGTTAGTCGACTATCGCGCGCAGCGCGGGGTTTTCGCGATCTGATGGAAGAGCAGTCGACTAACAGTCGACTCTACCTCGGCAAACCCGCCACACCGTGGTTGCCGGCCAGCGGCCGGCACTACCGTGCGTTGGGTCACGCCGTGACCGGCTGCGGCGCGCGCTGCTGCAGCGCCCAGACGATGCCACCGCCGATCAGGGTCAGCACGGCGGCGAACGCACACACGCCAAGCCAGTCCCAGGCTGCATAGGCCAGGCCACCCACACCGCCCAGCACGCTGGACCCCAGGTAGTAGGCGAACAGGTACAGCGCCGAGGCTTCCGCACGCATCGCGCCGGCGCGGCTTCCAACCCAGCTGCTGGCCACGGAATGACCACCGAAGAAGCCGAAGGTCACCAGTGCGATACCCAGCGCCATCGTGCTCAGCCACGGCATCGCCAGCAGCGCGATGCCGGCGCCGATCAGCGCGAACGAGATCGACAGGATGCGGCCGCGTCCGTAGCGCGTGGCCTGCTGGCCCATCCACGCCGAACTGAAGGTACCCACCAGATAGACGCTGAAGATCAGCCCGACCACGGTCTGGCTGAGATGGTAGGGCGGCGCCAGCAGGTGATAGCCCAGGTAGTTGTAGAGGGTGACGAACACGCCCATCAGTACGAACGAGGTGGCGAACAGCCACGGCAGGCCCGGGTCGGCGAACAGCGTGCGCCAGCGCGACGGCAATTGGCGCAGGCCGCCGCGACGTGCATGGAAGTGACGCGACGGCGGCAGCTGCAGCCACAGCAGCACGGTGCTGGCCACGGCGATGATCGAGACCACGCCGATGCCCCAGCGCCAGCCCCAATGGTCGGCGATGATGCCGGCCAGCAGGCGCCCGCTCATGCCACCGATGGCGTTGCCGCCGATGTACAGGCCCATCGCCAGGCCCAGCGCGCGGCTGTCCATTTCCTCGACCAGGTAGGTCATCGCTACCGCCGGCACGCCGCTCAGCGCCAGGCCAAGCAGGGTCCGCAGCACCAGCAGCGTGGTCCAGTCGTCCACCAGCGCGGTGCACAGCGACAGCATGGCCGACGCCAACAGCGCAACGATCATCAACGGGCGACGGCCGACCGCGTCGGACAGCAGGCCGGCCAGCAGCATCGCCACCGCCAGCGTGCCAGTGGTCAACGACAGCGACATCGCGCTGCCGGCGGCGGACACGCCGAAGTGACGGCTGAACTCGGGCAGCAGCGGCTGCACGGTGTACAGCAGGCCGAAGGTGGAGAAGCCGGCCAGGAACAGCGCCAGCGCGGTGCGGCGGAAGGCCGGGGTGCCCTGCTGGATGCGGGTGTCGGTGCCGGTATCGAGAGTGGAGGGACGGCCTTCAACGGCCGCCGCAGTTTCGCCAGTCATGGAATCGAAGGGCCGGTGGGGACGGCCGGGCGTGGGAGGGAACGGGCCTCAGACTAGGCCCGTCCATCCAGTCGATCCATAACCTGATAGGTCAGGATTGATACTCAAGAAGTATCAATTCAGCTTACAGGCGCTGCCACTCGAAACCGTCGCCGCGGCGGTAGTACACCGCCACCGCACGGCCGTAGACCTTGTCGGCATCTACGAAGCCGAAGAAGCGGCCATCGAAGCTGTTGCCACGGTGGTCACCCAGCACCAGCACCTTGCCGTCCGGCACCACCAGGTCGGCGATGTCCGGGCCGCCCCCCATGTCCAGATCGAGGCTGGCACGGCGTTCACCAAAGGCTTCCACATCCTGCAGGTCCGCAGTCTGCAGCGGCTGGCCGTTGATGGTCAGGTGCCCTTCGTACAGCTGCACATGGTCACCGGCCACTGCGGCAACGCGCTTGATCAGGCGGGTGCCGTCGGCTGGCGAATCGAATACCGCCACTTCGCCGCGCTGCGGCGTGCCGGTGGACATCAGTTCCCTGCTGGTGAATGGCAGGCGCAGGCCGTAGGCGCGCATGTCCACCACCACCCGGTCGCCGGGCTGCAGGGTCGGCTGCATCGAACCGCTGGGCACCACGTAGTGGTTGGCGAGGGTATCGCGGGCGGCGGCGAGCAGGCCGAGCATCACCAGCAACGGCAGCGCCTCCTTTTTCAGCCAGGCCAGCGCGCGATCGGAAAAGGGAGGGCGGGCAACGGCGTCCATGGCAGGCTCCGGGTGGGTGGTAGCTGCATCAGACCACATATGGGGGGGAGAGGTTCCCGGTAGCGCCGGGTTACGCAGGTTTTACGCGCGGGACCTGCCGCCGGCATCGCACCTTTACGGCCAGCGCGCGCATCGTGTGCCCACCGCGCCGCAGGGCGCATTCCGCAAGGTGTTGTATGACCCTCCTGGTGATCCGCCACGCATCTTCGTCCGTGCCGCGCCCGCAGCTGCCGGCGCAGCTGAACGGCCATCGCGTGCTGTGCAGCGACTGCGCCAGCCTGTCCGAAGTGCGCCAGTGCCTGTGCCAGTCGCAGGCGCGTTCGGCCGACTGGGTGCTGCTGGATGTCGGCGTGGCCGACGAGGCGCAATGGCAGGCCGAGGGCGGTGCGCTGCAGGCGGCGCTGGAACGGCTGCCGGCGCAGTACATCGAGTTGCAGGCACCCAGCGAGCCCGGCCTGGAGTCGCGCCTGCAACTGCAGCATGGCCCCGCGGCGGTGGTCATCGACCAGCGCAGCCAGCAGGCCGGTTATCCGTTGTCGCTGGCCATCGTCGGCCGCCGCCTGGCGCAGGAGGGCTGAGCCATGTCGATCTTCATCATCCGTGGCCCGGAAGCCGCCGGTGCGCTGATCCGTACCGCCATGCCGCTGCCGGCACCGGTACTGAAGTCGTTGGTGCACCGGGCAATCGACGCCGGCACCAGCGTGGCGATACGCGCCTGCGGCTCGGAACAGGAACTGCTGGACGCCCTGCGCGTGGCCGACCACAGCCGTGGCGAGGTGACGCTGCTGGACCCGGGTGCGTGTGCCAACAGCCTGCGTCTTCAGCGCCTGCTGCCCTACCTGCACAACGCCTACGTGGAAGTACATGACGACGGCGCGGTGGCCGAGTCGTGCCTGCCGGCCGGTGTCGGCCAGCGCCTGGGCATCGCCGCCGGGTACGGTGCGCAGAGCTATGTGCTGGCGCTGGACATCGCGTTGGATCACCTGGGGCTGGCCGAACAGGCCAACCGGGTACACGTGGGGACGTGATGGCCGGGCTGTGCCCGGCACCCGGTAGTGCCGGCCGCTGGCCGGCAACCTCAACAGCAACAGCAACAGCCAAAGCCGGTTTCCTGGGGATGGCGGGGTGGGTCCGGTTGCGGGGACGCTGCAAGTACGTCCCTGTAAGCTTGGCCGCGGCATCCATGCCGCGGACACCCCCGCAACCGGACCCACCCCGCCTTCGACAGATCTCCGCGAACCGTCGGAACAGCATGGCCTGCTTCTGGTGGGTGTCGACCTTGGTCGATACATGGATCCACGCCATGCGTGGATGAGCGGCAAACTGCGGAATCTGTCGATGGTATCGATTCAACGAAAAACGGCGGGGTTTCCCCCGCCGTTATTTCTTTCGTACTTCAGGTCGCGCTTATTTCAGTCCGCGGAACTTCAGCAGCGGTTCCACCGACGGGTCTTTGCCGCGGAAATCGCGGTACAGGGTCGACAGCTCCACGCTGTTGCCGCGCGAGAGGATCTTGTCGCGGAATTCCTGGCCATTGGCGGCGGTCAGGCCACCGTGTTCGGTGAACCACTGGTAGGCGTCATGATCCAGCACTTCGGCCCAGAAGTAGGCGTAGTAGCCGGCCGAGTAACCGCCACCCCAGATGTGGTCGAAGTAGGTGGTGCGGTAACGCGGCGGCACCTGCGGCAGGTCGACCTTGAACTTCTTCAGCGCGCTGGCTTCAAAGGCGCCGACGTCCTGCAGCGGCGCGTCGGCCTTCTGCGTGTGCCAGGCCAGGTCCAGCAGTGCGGCCGACAGGTACTCGGTGGTCGCATAGCCCTGGTTGAAGCTGCGTGCCTTGAGGATCTTGTCGACCAGCTCCTGCGGCATCGCCTCGCCGGTCTTGTAGTGCTTGGCGTAGTTGGCGAACACCTTCGGGTCCAGCGCCCAGTGCTCGTTGAACTGCGACGGGAACTCGACGAAGTCGCGCGAGGTGGCGGTGCCGGCAATCGACGGATACTTCACGTTCGAGAACATGCCATGCAGTGCATGGCCGAACTCATGGAACATGGTGGTGACGTCGTCGAAGCTGATCAGCGCAGGCTGGCCGGCGGCCGGCTTGGTGAAGTTGCAGACGTTGTAGACCACCGGCTTGGCGCCGGTCAGGCCGTCCTGCTCGACGAACACGTCCATCCAGGCGCCGCCGGACTTGCTGTCACGCTTGAAGTAGTCGGTGTAGAACAGGGCCAGCGAGGTGCCGTCCTTGTCGAACACTTCGTACACCTTCATGTCCGGGTTGTAGGTCGGAATGTCGGTACGCGGCTTGAAGGTGATGCCGTACAGCTGGGTGGCGGCGTAGAAGACGCCGTTCTGCAGCACGTTGTCCAGTTCGAAGTACGGCTTGATCTGCGACTCGTCCAGATCGTACTTGGCCTTGCGCACCTGCTCGGCGTAGAAATCCCAGTCCGAGGCGGCGACCTGGAAGCCGCCCTTCTGCGCGTCGATCACCTTCTGGATCTCGCCGGCTTCGGCGCGCGCCTTGGCGGTAGCGGCCGGCACGGTGTCGGTCAGCAGCTTCAGCGCGGCAGCCGGGGTCTTGGCCATCTGGTCGCCCAGCTGGTAGTCGGCGAAGGTGTCGAAGCCAAGCAGCTTGGCCTTCTGCGCACGCAGCTGGGCCAGGCGCTGCACGGTCTGCCGGGTGTCGTTGGCATCGCCACGCTCGGCGCGGGTTTCCGAAGCCTTCAGCACGGCGGCACGCTGGTCACGATCACTCAGCGAGCCGAGCACCGGCTGCTGGGTGGTGTTCTGCAGCGGCAGCAGGAACTTGCCATCCAGCTTGCGCTCCTTCGCTGCGTTGGCGGCGTTGTTGATCGCATCCTCGTCCAGGCCGGCCAGCTTGGCCTTGTCGTCAACGACAACGGCCGCAGCGGCGGTAGCGGCCACCAGGCGGGTGTGGAACTGGGTGGAAAGGGTGGTTTCTTCCACGTTGAGCTTGCGCAGCGATGCCTTGTCGGCGTCGGACAGCTGTGCGCCGGCGCGCACCAGGCCATCGTAGTAGTGCTCGACCAGGCGCTTCTGCACCGGATCCAGTTCAAGCGTGTCGCGCTGGTCATAGATCGACTTCACGCGCGCGAACAGCTTCGGGTCGAGGTTGATCTCGTCCTGGTGCGCAGCCAGCTTCGGCGCCACTTCTTCCTGGATCTTCTGGCGCGCATCGTTGGTATCGGCCTGGACCAGGCCGAAGAAGATGCGCGACACGCGGGTCAGGGTCTCGCCGCTGCGCTCCATCGCCACGATGGTGTTGTCGAAGGTGGCCGGCTCGCTGCTGTCGGCGATCTTGCGAACGTCGGCCAGGTGCTGGCGCATGCCTTCTTCGAAGGCCGGCAGGTAGTCGCTGTCCTTGATCTTGTCGAACTGCGGCGCCTGGAACGGCAGCGTGCTGGCGCTCAGCAGCGGATTGGTGGAGGCTTCGGCCGGCTGCTGGGCCGGGGCTTTCTGGGCATCGGACACGGGGGTGGACTCCTTGCCGGAACAGGCCGCCAGCGCCAGGCTGATGGCGGCGGCCAGGACTACGGTACGCGACATGTAAAACGCTCCTTGGGCAGACGGTATGGAATACCAGCCCTCCACCCTACTCCTGTCGCGCTCGCCCGGCATGTGCCGGACGTGGCGTCTATGCGACGGCCTGCGGCCGGCTCAGACCGTGCCGCGGGTCTTGCCGATCCACGGCCGGTAGAACTCGCGGATGGCGGCCATGTCGGCAGCATCGTCGCCGGTCGGCTGGAACAGCGGGCCGATGCCGATGGTCTTTTCCGGGTAATGGAAATAGGCGGCCAGGATCGGCACGTCGGCCATCCGGGCGATCTTCAGGAAGCCGGCCTTCCACTCCTTCACCGCCTTTCGGGTGCCCTCGGGGGTGATGGCGAACCACATCTTCTCGTTGTTGCGCAGCAGGTCCACCGCCTGGCCCACCGTGCCCTGCGGCGAGCTGCGGTCCAGCGGGATCACGCCCAGCTTGTGCAGCAGCGGCCCCAGCGGCCACCAGAACAGCGAGGCCTTGCCCAGCACCTTCACCTTCATGCCCAGCGCGATCTTGGCCGCCATGCCCCACAGGCCGTCCCAGTTGGACGAATGCGGCGCGATGATGAACACCAGGCGCGGGATGTCAGGCAGGGTGCCGGTCACCTTCCAGCCGCCCATGCGCAGGGTGCAGCGCGCCAGCCAGCGCAGGAAGGCGTTGGGTTTGACCTGTGGCATCTGCGGCGGCACGGCCGGCAGCAGCGGAGTCGGGTTGTTCAAGCAATCACTCCCAGTCACGTGATGAGCGCCCGCGCTTGATCTGCGCGCGCCCGCGTTTGGCGTCCAGACGACGCAGTTTCGACCCGAGGGTCGGCTTGGTGGCCTTGCGCGGTTTGGGCACGCTCAGCCCGGCCTGGATGAAGGCCGCCAGCCGCTCGCGCGCATCCTCGCGATTGCGATCCTGGGTACGGAAACGTTGCGCGTCGATGACCAGCACGCCTTCGCCGGTCATGCGCCGGTCACGCCGCGCCAGCAGGCGCGTGCGCAACGGTTCGGGCAACGAGGGCGAGTTGGCCACGTCGAAACGCAGTTCCACCGCAGTGGAGACCTTGTTGACGTTCTGGCCACCGGCACCGCTGGCACGCACGAACCGCTCGACGATCTCGCCGTCGGGGATTTCAAGCTGCGCGTTGATGGTGACCGGTCCACTGCCCATCCGCGCATTGTAGCGGCAGCCACGTGTCGGAGTGCGCATCGCGCGCCGTATGCCGCCGATCAGGTACCGAACACGCCGCCTTCGCCTTGGCTGCGGGTATGCTGGCCGTCCCATGTACCGCAGGAAGCTTCGCATGACCCGCTCCGCACCCGCCCTGCCCTCCCTGCTGCGCCGCGCCGCCCTGCTGCTGGCGCTGGCCGTGGCCAGTGTCCCCGCCCTGGCCGCGCCGCCGACCGATGGCGACATCAACCGTCTGCTGTCCGCGTCACGTGCGCAGAGCATGATCGACACCATGCTGCCGCAGATCGAGGCGATGCAGCAGCAGCAGTTCCAGCAGGTGGCCGCACAGCGCCAGCTCAATGCCCAGCAGCAGGAGCAGCTGAAGCGGATCCAGGCACGGACCAGCCAGACCCTGCGCCAGGCACTGTCCTGGCAGCAGCTGCGGCCGATGTACGTGGACCTGTACAAGAAGACTTTCAGCAAGGAAGACGTGCTGGCGATGGCCGAGTTCTACGAGAGCGCGGCCGGCCAGAGCCTGCTGGACAAGACCCCGGCCCTGATGCAGAACGTGATGGTGGCGATCCAGGCGCGCATGCAGCCGCTGTTCGCGGACCTGCAGAAGGACCTGGAAGCGATCGTCAACGAGCCGGAAAAGAAGTGAGGTCGTGCCGGCCGCTGGCCGGCAACCTCGTACGGTTGGGATCAGGCAGATGCCGGCCAGCGGCCGGCACGACCGTCTATAGGTCCACCTGCCAGCCGAACAGGTCCAGCGCCTTCTGGAACTCACGATCCAGCGGCGCACTGACATCCACGTTGCCGCCCTCAGGATGCGGGAACCGCAGGCGCTCGGCGTGCAGCAGCATGCGGTGCACGCCCTGCATGCGGAAGATGCGGTTGTGGCGGCCATCACCATGGCTGGTGTCGCCGATCATGTGATGCGACAGGTGCTTGAGGTGCCGGCGGATCTGCCGGAAGCGCCCGGTCTGTGGCTGGCAGCGCAGCAACGCATAACGCGAGCGGGTGAATTCACCGACCGGCACCGACAACTCGCCGGTGGCCAGGCGCTGGAAGTCGGTGACCGCCGGCTTTTTCACCGGTTTGCCCGGGCCGCCGTCCAGATCATGATCGACCTGCCAGGCGAGTTCGGCCGGCCAGCCCCGGCAGACGGTCAGGTAGTCCTTCAGCACCTCGCCACCCATCAGCGCCTTGCCCAGCGCACTGGCGGTCTCGCGGTCAAAGGCCAGCAGCAGGCAGCCACTGGTGGCCCGGTCCAGGCGATGCACGAGGAAGATCGGGCGGCCCAGCTGCTCGCGCAGGCGGTCGGCCAGGAAGTCGTCTTCGCCACGGGCCAGCTTGCTGTCGTGGACCATCAGCCCGGCAGGCTTGTTGACCACGGCCAGGCGCTCATCCAGGTGCAGCAGCTGCAGGGGCGCGGTTTCAGTCTCGACCGCGGCGAGGGTGTCAGGTTCGGTGCTCACGGCGGAATTATCGAGGCTGGGCACTGAATGCGGTAGAGCCGGTCGCTGGCCGGCTGCCTGCGGATCGTCTGGCTGCCGGGGTTGCCGAGCGGCCGGCACTACCAGATCAGGCGCGACCGGCACTACCAGATCAGGCGCGGCCGGCACTACCGGATCAGGCGCGGGCAGCACGGCGGTCAGGCGTTGCGTACGGCCAGCAGCTCGCCGTTGCCTACCGGCACCAGGCTGGTGCTGAAGTTCGCGTCAGACTCCAGCAGCGTCCGCAGCGGTTCCATCTCTCCCGCATGCGAGGTGGCGTTGTCCACCACCAGCAGGCCACCCGGCCGCAGCACGCGGCGCAGCTGCGGCCACCAGCCGGCGTATTGCCCGCGGTCCGAATCGAGGAACAGCAGGTCAATGCTGGCATCGGCGGCCTCTGCAAGCCACGGCCCGGCATCGTCGTGGACCAGCGTGATGCGATCGGCCAGGCCACTGCGCGCGAAGGTGTCACGCGCCATCGCCGCCTTGTCCTCGGCGTATTCCAGCGTAGTCACGTGGCCGTCGATGGCGGCGGCGGACTCGGCCAGCCACAGCGTCGAATAGCCGTTGGAGGTGCCGATCTCCAGTACGCGGCGCGCAGTGCCGAAGCGCACCAGCACCGCGAGGAATTCGCCCGTATCTGGCGTGATGTTGAGCATGCGGCGGCCGCGTTCGACTTCACGGGCGTCGTTTTCGGCACCGAAGTGGGCCAGTTCGTTCTTCAGTTCCGACAGTTCCAGGGCCATTTTCCGCTGAGCTCGCCATGACGCAGCGTCCATTCTTACCCGAATTCCGGAATTTCGTATGAATCCTAGAGCCGCTGCATTTTCACGCTGAGATAGTTCCCGCCTCCTTCGCGCGGGGACAGCATGCCTGGCCGCCGCGCACCCGGCTTCCGCTAGGACACGGCCATGACATTGAACATTCTGGCAATCGGTGCCCATCCAGATGACATCGAACTCGGTTGCGGTGGCAGCCTGGCAAAGCTCGCCCGCGCCGGCTCACGCATCCATGCACTGGTACTCAGCCGTGGCGGCCGGGGCTGCCACGCCGGCATCGACCGCAGCGATGAATCGCATCGCGCCCTGCACCGGCTCGGGGTGGCCGAGGTGATCCAGCAGGATTTCCCGGACACACGATTCCCCACCTGCCGCAACGACATCATTGCGTCGATCGAACAGGTCTGCACGCTGATCGAACCAGACCGCATCTACACGATGTGTGGTGAGGATCATCACCAGGACCATCGCACCGTTCACGAAGCGTCGATCATCGCCTGCCGCCACATTCCGCAGATCCTCTGTTATGAGAGTCCCAGCACCCTGCCGCAGTTCGCGCCGCAGGTGTTCGAGGACATCAGCGCGCAGCTGGAGCTGAAGATCCACGCGCTGCGCGAGCATGCCAGCCAGGGCGATCGCCACTACATGCAGGAAAGCCACCTCCGCTGCCATGCGCAGTTCCGTGGCCAGCAGATCGGCATCGGTCCCAGCGAGGGCTTCCTGCCCTACCGTCTGGTGCTTTGATGAAGACGCTGTTGTTCCTGGCCATGTGCGCTTTCATCCTGGTACGAATCTGCGTGCAGGCCTCGCGCCGGCCCAGCACCCGCCTGTACAGCATCGACGCGATCGTGCCGGCCTACAACGAAGCCCCATGCCTGGAGCGCTCGCTGGCCAGCCTGCTGGAAAACCCGTACGTGGCGCGGGTGATCTGTGTCAACGATGGTTCCACCGACAACACGGCTCAGGTGCTTGATGCGCTGCAGGCGCGCTGGCCCGGGCGCCTGGTGGCCGTGCACCAGGCCAACACCGGCAAGGGCGGTGCGCTGATGCACGGGCTGCAGCACGCAACCGCCGAGCAGGTGTTCCTGACCGATGCAGATACCCATATCGATCCGCGCAGCCATGGCCTGGGTCATCTGCTGGCCGAGATCGAGCGCGGCGCCGATGCGGTTGGCGGGGTCCCCTCGTCCAGCCTGCAGGGCGCCGGCTTCCTCCCCCATGTGCGCGCCAGCCTGAAACTGCCGATGATCGTGATCAAGCGCAGCTTCCAGCAATGGCTGGGCGGCGCACCGTTCATCGTTTCCGGCTCGTGTGGCCTGTTCCGTACTTCGGTGCTGCGCAAGGTCGGATTTTCCGATCGCACCCGCGTGGAAGACCTCGACATGTCCTGGTCGCTGGTTGCGCAGGGCTATCGGGTTCGCCAGAGCATCCGCTGCGTGGTCTACCCGCAGGAATGCAACACGCTGGTGGAGGAATGGCGGCGCTGGCGACGCTGGATCGTCGGCTATGCGGTATGCATGCGCCTGCATCGCCGCCTGCTGCTGACACGCTTCGGCATTTTCAGCATCCTGCCGATGATGCTGCTCGCCCTGGCCGGCATCATGCTGTCGCTGCAGGTATGGTTCGGCGCGGCCCGGCTGCACGGACCGGGTGGCCTTGCCCTGTCGGTGATGCCGCTGTTCTGGACCGGCATCGTCATGCTGCTGGCAGTGATCAGTGCCATCCACCACCGACGCGCGTGGCTGGTGCCGGCGGCGGCCTTCTCGATGCTGTATGTACTGCTCGCCTATGCGATCTGGCTGTTTCATGGCCTGGCGGGGCTGTTCACCGGCCGCGAACCCGTGCGCGACAAGCCGACGAGGTACCCGCATGTGGTGGAATGACCTCGCCGCGATGGCCGAGGCACTGTCGACACTTGCGCCCCACACTGATCCCGACGCGGAGGTCTCGCCACGGGCCACCCTGCACGGCGCCGTACGGATCGGTGCCGGCAGTCGCATCTGCGACGGCGCCCATGTCCAGGGTCCGGTGTCGATCGGCCGCGACTGCCTGATCGGCAACAACGCACTGCTGCGCGGCCCGCTGTGCATCGGTGACGGCACGCGTATCGGCTTTGCCAGCGAACTGAAGAACGCACGGTTGGGCAACCAGGTCAGCATCGGCCCGCAGTGCTTCATCGCCGACAGCCGCATCGATGACCGGGTCTACCTCGGCGCCCTGGTGCGTACCAGCAACCATCGCCTGGATGGGGCAACGGTCACCGTCCACATCGGCGACACCGTCATCGACAGCCAGCGCGACAAGCTCGGCGCCTGGATCGGCGAAGGTGCCGCGCTGGGCGTCGGCGTGATCATCCTGCCCGGCCGCATCGTCGCGCCGGGAAGCCAGTTCGGGCCGCGCATCACCGTGGAACGAAACCTGCCGCCCGGCCGCTACCGGCTGCTGCAGTCATTGCATTCCCAACCCCTGGAGTAACCCCATGCGATTGATCATCCGCGGCGCACTGCCATGCGCCCTGCTGCTGGCTGTCTGCAGCGCCCACGCCGGCGTCGACCGTGTCACGGTGCAACTGGACCATGCCGACTACAGCGATGGCTTCGGCAAGCGCGACGTACAGACCGTGGACGTGGCCGGCCGCAGTGGCGGCAGCCGCTGGCACCTGGGGTTGGCCCATGGCGAGCGTGACTACGGCAGCAGGCGATTCAGCGGCAACCGCATGCAGGGCTCGCTGCACCATCGCTGGAGCCCGCGCCTGTCCACCCGCACCGCTGTCACGGCATCCAACGATGATCCGGTGTTCGTCAACCGCCAGGTCAACCAGGACATCCAGTGGAAAGTGACACCGCAGACCGTACTGAGCGTGGGCGGCAAATACGCCCAGTACCATGCCGGCGCCCATGTGAGCGGCTGGTCGGTGGGTGCCTCGCATTACTTCCCGCGCGTGACTGCCTCACTGCGCCACGAACGGCACCGCCAGTCCAATGGACCGGATGGGCATGGCACCACACTGTCGCTGCGGCTGAAGGATGGGCAAGGCCGTGGTTCGACCCAGCTGTGGCTGGGCAGCGGCACGTCCGGCTACACCGCCGAGTCCGATCCGCTGCTGCTGCGCGAGCACGATGCACGGCGTGCCTTCCTGCGCCGCAGCCAGCCATTGGGTGAGCATCTGGTGCTGGACGTGGGTATCGGCAAGACCTGGCACAGGACGCGCCTGGACAGCTTCCAGAGTGTGCAATCGCACCTGGGCCTGGGCTACCACTGGTGAGCCTGTAATTGATCGGCGGCGTACCCTGCCGCCGATCTTCAATCTGCCGGAGTCAGCGCCACCACGCGCGCGCCAGCGCCACCACGCCGACCGCACCGGACAGCCAGCTCCACGCCGGCACGTCGCCCCAGTACCAGCCCGGCGGCTGCAGCACATACATCAGTGCAGCGATGGCGAGCAGGCCCACACCGGTGATCGCGCCCACGGCGCGCTTCTGCAGGCGCTGCAGGCTGGCGTCGAGCGCGACCAGATCGCGCGAACGCATCGCCAGTTCGTGGCGGCCTTCCACCTGCTGGGTCAGCCAGGCGTGCACCAGCCGCGGCATGTCCGGCGCATGGGTCATGATTTCCGGCAGGCGCTTGCCCAGCTCGCGCACCACCCGGCGCGGGCTGTAGCGCTCGCGCAGGATCTTCGCCAGCACCGGCTTGGCCACCGCCCAGATGTCGATCTGCGGGTCCAGCTGGCGGCCGACGCCCTCGATGTTCAGCAGGGTCTTCTGCAGCAGGATCAGCTGCGGCTGCAGCGTCAGCTGGTAGCGCTGCGCCACCCGGAACAGCTTCATCAGCACTTCGGCCAGCGAGATCTGCGACAGCGGACGGGTGAAGTACGGCTCGCACACTGAACGCACGGCCGCTTCCAGATCGTCGATGCGTACGTGGTCGGGCATCCAGCGTGCCTGCACGTGCAGTTCGGCGATGCGGCGGTAATCGCGGTTGAAGATGGCCATGAAGTTCTCGGCCAGGTAGTACTGATCTTCCTGCGAGAGCTGGCCCATGATGCCGAAGTCCAGCGCGATGAAGCGCGGATTGGCACGGCGCGCCGGATCGGTGTCGACCCAGATGTTGCCGGCGTGCGCATCGGCGTGGAAGAAGTTGTCGCGGAACACCTGGGTATAGAACACCCGCACGCCCTTGGCGGCCAGCGCCTTGCGGTCGATGCCGGCCTTGTCCAGTGCAGCGATGTCATCGGACGGAATGCCCCAAACGCGCTCCAGGGTCAGCGCGCGCTCGGCGGTGTGGCTCCAGATCACTTCCGGCACGTACAGGTCGTCGCTGTTTTCCCAGAAGCGGCGCAGCACGCTGGCGTTGGCGCCTTCGCGCTGCAGGTCCAGCTCGGCGGCCAGGGTGTTCTCGACCTCGGCCACCACTTCGCGCGGCCGGATCTTGTCGGCGCGCGGATGGGTGCGCTCGACCAGGGCGGCCAGCGAATTGAGCAGGGCGATGTCGGCGTCGATCTGCTTCTCGATGCCCGGGCGAAGTACCTTGACCACCACCTGGCGACCATCGGCCAGCGTGGCCGCGTGCACCTGCGCGATCGAGGCCGAAGCCAGCGGTTCGGTGTCGAAGCTGGCGAAGGCCTCGCTGACCGGCAGGCCGAGCGCGTCCTCGACGATGCGGCGCGCGGTCTCACCATCGAACGGCTTGACCCGGTCCTGCAGCAGGGTCAGTTCGTTGGCCACGTCCGGCGGCACCAGGTCGCGGCGGGTGGACAGGATCTGGCCGAACTTGACGAAGATCGGGCCGAGGTCCTGCAGCGCCAGGCGCAGGCGCGCACCGCGCGACTGCGAGGCGATGCTGGCCGAGGCGCGCGGCACGAACGGCTTGGCCAGGCGCAGCCAGCGCTCGGCCGGCGTGCCCTGCAGCAGGTCGTCGAGGCGGTAACGCAGGATCACCCGGCCAATGCGGCTGGCCCGCAGCACGGCCTTCATGCGGCACCCCGCAGGCGCTGCACGCGTGCACCAAGGCGCTCCACGTCATCGCGCAGCACATCCACGTCGTCGTGGAAGGCATCCAGCTCGGCGCGCGGCACCACATCGCGCGACTCCTCGGTGATGAACTCAGCGGCGCTGTGGGCCAGATCGATCGCCCCCTGGCGCGCGTGCTGCAGGGCGCTGCGCAGGGTGTTGGCGACCTGCACGCCCAGTACTTCGCCGAATACGCTGACGAAAGGCTGCTGCCAGTCCGGATCGAAGCCCTTGGCCAGCTGCTGCAGGCGGCGCGCCAGCTCGGCATCGCCGGCCACGCGCACACGGCCCTTGCCGTTGTTGTCGCCGCGCCGCGCGTTGGCCAGCAGCGGCAGCTGCGCCAGCACGCCGGCCAGGCTGCTGCGCACGGCCAGGTCGGCTTCCTGCGCATCCACCGGGCCGACCCGCAGCTGGTCGCCGTCGACGCTGATGCGCATCGCCAGCACCGGCGCTTCCAGGGTCAGGTCGATATGCCGGCCGTCGAGGCTGGCCAATGCATGGCGGGTATCCGGATCCAGCGCCAGCGCGCGGTTCAGGGCGATCTGCAGGGCGCGGCCAGCGACCGGCTTGAGGGACTTGAGCAGGGAGAGAGCCATGTGCGCATTCTACCTGCGTGGGTGGGGAGCTTGGGCCGGGCTGCCGGGCTGCCGGGCTGCCGGGCTGCCGCCCGGCACCCGTGGTAGTGCCGGCCGCTGGCCGGCAAGATCAACATCAAAAGCTGGCTATCCGTGGGATGGCGGGGTGGGTCCGGTTGCGGGGGACGCTGCAAGTACGTCCATGTAAGCTCGGTCGCCGCATCCATGCGGCTCACGCCCCCACAACCGGACCCACCCCGCCTTCGACAGTTTCCTGTCGTCCGTGGGGTCGGATCCCGTTGTAGCGCAACGGGCTCCGACCCCTGTTGATGGGCCATGAGGACGGTAGATCCACGCCATGCGTGGATGGATTTCTGGTTCATCTGTGCCTCACGCGGAGGGCCGATGAAGGTTCATGCTATGGGGCCACGCAACGCACAGGACATCGCATTCCCCATGGCACGGACCCGGGTTGGCATCATTTTCGGGGGCAAGTCTTCCGAGCACGAAGTTTCGCTGCAGTCGGCGAAGAACATCCTCGATGCGCTTGATCGCGAGCGCTTCGAGCCGGTGCTGGTCGGCATCGACAAGCAGGGCCAGTGGCATCTGAGCCAGCCGGATACCTTCCTGATCAATGCCGATGATCCGTCGCTCATCGCGCTGCATCGCTCGGGCCAGTCGCTGGCGGTGCGCCCGGGCGCCGAGCAGGCGCAGCTGCAGCCGTCCGATGCGGCCAGTGCGCTGGGCCAGATCGATGTGGTGTTGCCGATCGTGCATGGGCCACTCGGCGAAGACGGTGCGCTGCAGGGGCTGCTGCGCATGATCAACCTGCCCTTCGTCGGTTCGCCGGTACTGGGCTCGGCGGTGGCGATGGACAAGGACGTGACCAAGCGCCTGCTGCGCGACGCGGGGCTGCAGGTGGCGCCGTGGCTGTGCATCCGCCGCCATGAGGCCGCGGAGGTGGATGCCGATGCGGTGATCGCCCAGCTCGGCCTGCCGCTGTTCGTGAAGCCGGCCAACCAGGGTTCGTCGGTGGGTGTGAGCAAGGTCAAGGATGCGGCGGGCTTTGCCGAGGCACTGGCATTGGCGCTGCGCTACGACCACAAGGTGCTGGTGGAATCGGCGGTGGTCGGCCGCGAGATCGAATGCGCGGTGCTGGGCAACGAGCACCCGCAGGCCAGCGTATGCGGCGAGGTGGTGGTGCACGACGAGTTCTACGCCTACGACACCAAGTACATCAATGCCAATGGCGCTGACGTGGTGGTGCCGGCCGACATCGACGCCGCCACCCAGGCGCGTATCCGGCAGATCGCGCGGCAGGCCTACCAGACGCTGGAGTGTGCGGGCATGGCGCGCGTGGATGTGTTCCTCACCGCAGACGGCGAGATCGTCATCAACGAGGTCAACACGCTGCCGGGCTTCACCCGCATCAGCATGTACCCGAAGTTGTGGGGCGCCAGCGGTGTTGACTACACCACGCTGATCACGCGCCTGATCGAACTGGCGTTGGAACGCCATGAGGCCGATCGCGGGCTGCAGAGCGCTGTGTAACGTGGTGATCGCCCGCAGAGTCGAGCATGGCTCGACTCTGCGGAAAGCGATGCCGGCCAGCGGCCGGCACTACCGGCTAGCCTCGCTTGCGGAACATCGAGATCACCGCAAGGATCAGGAACACCACGAACAGGATCCAGGCGATGTTCGTTGCGGCGCCGGCGATACCGGAGAAACCCAGAACGGCGGCGATGATGGCGATGACAAAGAAAATGATGGCGTAATGCAGCATGGCGCTCCTCGCGGGTGGTCGAGCCTTGGATGGCGTGGATCCATCCTCCCGATCCTGCGGTGTGCAACCAGTGACGGCGATCTAAGCAGCAGATGAAGCCTTCAGCCTGCGCAGCCCTTCTTCGATGCTGACCTGCGGCACATAGCCGAAGTCACGGCGGGCGGGCTCCATGCTGTACCAGTGCGGCGTGCACAGCTGCTCGGCCAGGAACCGGGTCAACGGCGGCTCGCCACGCAGGCGCAGCAGCGGCCACAGCCGCTCGCAGATGGCGCCGATACGGTACGCGGTCTTGAAGCTGATCGCCTTGTCCACCCTCGGTGCACCCACGGCGGCCAGCAGCTGGTTGACCAGCTCGCGCATCGGCAGCGGTTCGCCGTTGGAAATGAAGTAGGCCTTGCCTGCACATGCGGCACCGGGCGCCAGTGCCTCGAAGGCGAGGAAGTGGGCAAGCGCGGCGTTGTCGATGTAGGTGGTATCGACCTTGTTGCTGCCATCGCCCACCAGGCGCAGGCGGCCCTGTCGTGCACGTTCGGCCAGGCGCGGTACCAGCTGCTGGTCGCCAGGGCCCCAGATCAGGCGCGGACGCAGCGCCACCGTCGCCAGCGACGCGTCATTGGCCGCCAGCACGCGCTGTTCGGCAATCGCCTTGGTGGCCGCATAGGGCGCCTGGAAATCTTCGCCGTACGGCACTTCGTCGGCGCCGAGGCCTTCTACCGGGTGGGTGGCCCGGTGCGTCACGCTGGGCGTGGAGGTGTACACCAGCCGGCCGATACCGTGCGCGCGACAGGCCGCGATGACGTTGTCGGTGCCGATCACATTGGCCTGGTGGTAGCTGTCATAGCTGCCCCACGCACCGGCCTTGGCACCGTTGTGGAATACCGCATCGACGCCGGCCACCGCATGCAGGACCGCCTGCGGGTCGGCCAGGTCGCCACGGATCTGGCCCACGCCCATCACCTGCAGCTCCGGGTAATGGCTGCGGTTGAACGCCAGTACCTGGTGGCCACGTTCGACCAGCCCGCGGCACAGCGCCTGGCCAAGGAACCCACCACCACCGGTGACCAGGATCTTCATGCGCGCTTCTCCAGTTCGGCGCTGGCCCAGACGGCGAGCTTCTCGCGGCCGATCTTGGCGTTGTGACGGATATCGACGGGGAACGCCGGATGCACCAGGAAGTGCTGCAGGCCGGCCTCAGGCGTGCGCGCTGCGGCATGCGCACGCAGCGCTTCCTGCAGCGCCGGGCTGTCGGACTGGCCGCGCAGCAGTTCCACGCACAGCACCGGCACCTGCGCACCGGCGGCGCCGACACCGACCAGCGCGGTGCGCGCCACGCCTGCGACGGTGTTGAACACCGGCTCGACCTGTTCGGTGTACAGCGGTCCGCGCGCGGTTTCCACGCGCTGCGTCTTGCGCCCGCAGAACCACAGGCGACCCTGTGCATCGAAGTAACCGACGTCGCCCATGCGATGCACCACGCGGGTGCTGCCATCGGCCAGCGTCTCGCGGATCTTCGCTGCAGCCGTGGCCTGCGGGCGGTTGAAGTAGCTGTCGGTGGCGGTCGGGCCAGCCACCGTGATTTCTCCCACTTCGCCAACCGCCAGCACGCGCGCCTGCGACCAGTCGGCCAGCGGCGCGTCATCGATGGCGATGATGCGCACTTCGTTCGGCGCCACCACGCTGCCCACGCAGGTGCCGGCGCCGGCCTCGGTGGCGGCGCGCGTGCGTTCCAGCTCGCGGCCTTCGACCACCGCTACCGGCAGGCACTCGGTGGCGCCATACGGCGTCCAGAACTGCGCGTCGGCCGGCAGCAGGCTGCGGATGGTGGCGACCACGTCCGGCGGCACCGGCGCACCCGCCGAGGTCACCCGGGTCACCGTCGGCAGCGGCCGGCCATGCTTCGCCAGCACCCGCATCAGCGCCGGCGAGCCGAACAGCTGGGTCACGCCGAAGCGCTGGATGGCGTCATGCAGGCGGACCGGGTCGGCCTGTGCCGGCCGGGTCGGGTCCATGTCCGGGATGACCGAGGTCAGGCCCAGCGCAGGATCGAACAGGGCGAACGGCGGGAAGGTCGGCAGGTCCACCCCGCCCGCTTCCATGCCGAAGGCGCTGCCCAGCAGCTGGATCTGGCCGACGAAGTGGCGGTGGCGGTAGACCACGCCCTTGGGCACGCCGGTGGAGCCGCTGGTGAACAGGATCGCGGCCATGTCCTCGCCGTCGGTGGCGGCCAGCATCGGCCCACCCTTGGCGCCGGCGCGCTCCAGCGCGGCCAGCGTGGTCCCGCCCCAGCCGAGGCGGCGGCCCACGGTCACCAGGCGCGCCGCCGAGGGGGCCCAGCGCAGCACCAGCCGCGCCACGTGCGCCAGCGGAATGCCGATGAAGGCCTCCGGCTGCGCCTCGTCCAGGCACTGCTTCAGCGCGCGCCTGTCGATGCCCGGGTCGACCAGCACCGGCACCGCGCCCAGCTTGAACAGGGCAAACATCAGCAGGAAGAACTCCGGCGACGGCCGCACCATCACCACCGTGCGCACTCCACGGCCGATCCCGTAGCCGGCCAGGCCGGCCGCCATGGCGTCGCTGCGGGCGTCCAGCTGGCGGTAATCCAGGGTCACGTCGTAGGCGGCCATGCCGTTGCCGGCGCCACGGCGGCCAGGGCAGCGGATGGCGATCTGATCTGGCCGTTCACGCGCCAGTTCAGGCAAGCGGGCGGCAATATTGCAGGGTCGGTTCATCCGTTCATTGTCGCCGCTTACGGAATTTCTTGCGCGGCGGCCCACTTCGTGGAAAATCCGCACCCTCGTTCCTGATTCCGACTGCCGCCCGAGGCGGCTTGCCCATGCAACATCCCTGCATGACCTGCGGCGCCTGCTGCACTCAGTACCGCGTGGCCTTCCACTGGATGGAATCAGACGAGGTCACCCCCGGCGGCGTGCCGCACCAGCTCACCGAGGTGCTGGACCCGCACCGCCTGTGCATGCGCGGCACCCATTCCAAGCCGGTGCGCTGCGTGGCGCTGGATGCGCAGATCGGCGTGTATTCACGCTGCACCATCCATCCCAACCGGCCCAGCGTGTGCCGCGAGGTGGATGCATCGTGGGAGTACGGCAAGGCCAGCCCGCAGTGCGACAAGGCGCGCATCGCCTATGGCCTGGATCCGTTGACGCCGGCCGACTGGCGCTGGCGCGATGACGCCGACAATGACGACGACCATCCGGACGACAACGGCAACAGCCCTTCCTCGCCGCCGCAGGCGCCGGTCGCCGCGTAATGGTAGTGCCGGCCGCTGGCCGGCAACCTCATCAACCCTTCGGGTGTGCCGACCAACGGTCGGCACCCACCGGAAGAGGAAGGGGTGGATGCCGACCGTTGGTCGGCACACCGATCAGATCGGGTTCTTGTCCAGAAAGGCGCGGATCTCCGGCACCAGCACTTCGTGCTTGTCTTCCAGCACGTAGTGGCCGGCGTCCTCGAACGCATGTACCTGGGCCTGCGGCAGCGCGGCCTGGAAGCCCTTCAGGAAGTGGTGGTCGAACACGAAGTCGCGCAGGCCCCAGCCGAGGAAGGCCGGCCGGTCGGCGAACGACGGCAGCGCCTTGCCGGCACGCTCCAGCAGCGACCACGCCTTGTCGGCCGGCGACAGCGGGATGTCCTGCATGAAGCGGATGGTGCTGATGCGGTTGGCCCAGCTGTTGTACGGCGACACGTAGGCGCGGCGCACGTCGGCCGGCATCTTCCGCTCCACGCCCAGCCACGAGGCACCGGAGGAGAACGCGTTGAAGGTGCGGATGATCCACTCGCCGATCTTCCAGTGGCGGCCCAGCGCGATCTGCCACGGCATCTTCTTCGCCGCCGGCATCGGGAATGCAGCGGTATTGAGCACCACCAGGCGCTTGACCTGGTCGTGGTGCGACAGCGCCCAGCCGAAACCGATCATGCCGCCCCAGTCGTGCACCGCCAGGGTCACCGGGCCGGTGATGCCCAGATGCTTGAGCAGCGCATCGAGGTCGTCAACGCGCGACTGCAGCGTGTACTCGTAGCGGCTGTCATCGGGCTTGTCCGACAGGCCCATGCCGATGTGGTCCGGCACGATGCAGCGGTACGTGTCCGACAGGCCGGCGACCAGCGTGCGCCAGTAATAGCTCCACGACGGGTTGCCATGCACCATCACCACCACCTCGCCGTCGCGCGGGCCTTCGTCGAGATAGTTCATCGACAGGCCGGGGCGTACCTCGAAGCGCTGCGGGTGGGCGGGGTAACCGGGAAGCTGGGACATCGGATCGCACCTGTAGAAAGGGCCGGTAAACCGGCCCTTGAACACTTGGAAAAATCATCGCTGCCCGTCGTGCAGCAGGTCAGCGGTGACTCTTTTACCAGACCACTTCAGCCATCGAGCAGTTCAGGCCCGAGCCGATACCCAGAAGCGCGATGCGATCGCCCTTCTTCAGCTTGCCCAGCTGCTTGAGCTTGCTCAGCACGATCGGCACCGAGGCCGGGCCGATGTTGCCGTGCTCGCCGAAGATGGTCATGACCTTCTTCGGGTCGATGCCGAAGTTCTTGATGAACGCGGCGGTGTGCGGCTGGCTGACCTGGTGGATCACGAACTGGTCCAGCTCTTCCACGGCCCAGCCCAAGGCGATCTTGGCAGCGGTGAAGGTCTTCTGTGCCAGCTTGATGCCTTCGATCAGCAGCAGGCGGGTGTCGGTGACCATGCGGTCCAGGTTGCCCAGGCACAGCTGGTTCCACTCGGTGGCCGAGCGCGTCACGCCGCCCTTGTAGCGCGGCGCGTCCGGCACCAGCTCCGAGCGCGCCATCACCATCGCCGCGGCACCCGAACCGGTGGTCAGGGCGGCCAGCTCGTTGCGGAAATCGTCGGCGGTGACGTCCGGGGCGGTCATGCGCTCCAGGGTCTTCTCGTACACCAGGTTGGCGGTCTCGCCGTCCACCACCAGCGCGTAGTCGATGTCACCGCGCTCGATCATGCGCGCGGCGATGTCCATGCCGTTGATGAAGGCCAGGCAGGCATTGGCGACGTCGAAGGTCATGCACTCGTCGCTGACGCCGAGGTTGCCCGAGACGATGGAGGCCGTGGACGGCTCCAGGTAGTCGCGGCTGACCGAGGTGTTGACCAGCAGGCCGACCTGCGTCGCATTGATGCCTGCGTCTTCCAGTGCCTTGCGGCCTGCCATGGTGGCAGCGTCGGACGCCAGCACGCCGTTGTCCCACAGGCGGCGCGCGTGGATGCCGGCGATGTCGCCGAGCACGTCGGTGCGGATACCCAGGCGATCCAACGTCGGCTGCAGGCGTTCGTTGATTTCCTTGGTGGTCAGCGTATGCGGCGCGTCGACGTGTGCCAGGCCGGCGATCGAGACATTCTTGAAGAGCATCGAGGTTAGCGCCAAGGCTCAGGCAAAAGGGGGCGCTATTCTATAACCCCCGGGGCCTTCACCGCATCTTTACGAATTCAGCCTTGGCCGTATGGTGAAGCGTTCAGCGCGGCGGGCACTGGAATGCGGCGAAGCGCTGGCTGCCATCGGCCGGGGCCGCAGCGGCCTGCACGGCATTGGCGCCGGCGCTCGGGGCCTCGTTGCGGGCCAGGGTTTCCAGCTCTTCCTGCACGCGCAGCGGGTTGCGGTTGTAGAAGCCGACCTTGCTCTTCACGGTAACCACCACCTCGCCCTTGGCGATGCAGCCGGCCGGAACCGGGCCTGCCGGCAGCACACGGGTTGCCTTGCCGGCCGGTTCGATCGGCACCCAGGTACAGGCGGTGACGGTGAGCAGCAGGGAGGAAAGCAGCAGAACGCGCATGGGCAGATCCTGGAAGGGTATGGAGGGATTCTGCCTGAACAGCCTGAATCGGGGGTAGCCGGTGGGGGGACGGATCCCTCGCAGGGGGCTGTGACCCCGCCTTCGGGTCACGGCGTTGCCGGCCAGCGGCCGGCACTACCACGGCAAGGTTGCCGGCCAGCGGCCGGCACTACCTGGGGAGGCCTGCCCGCGGGGGCGGGCAGGCGCATCCCTCATTTCTTGACCGGGTTGCCTTCGGCGTCGATCACCGTCACCTCGCCCAGGTTCAGCGCACGCACGGCCGCTTCGGTCTGCTTGAGATCACCCACCACCACCCAGGTCAGCGCCTGTGGCTTGATCTCGGCGGCGGCCTGCTGCACCTGCGCCGGGGTCATCGCCTCGATCTCGGCCTTGCGACGCAGCACGTAGTCGTCCGGACGCTTGAACTGCACGATCGAACCGATGGTCGAGGCGACCGCGCTGGCGGTCTCGTAGGCACCGGGCAGGCTCAGGGTCTGGATGTTGCGGATGCGGTTGACCTCGGCGGCGGTGGCCGGCTTGCTGCCATCGGCGAACGCGGCGATTTCCTTGCGCATTTCCGCCATCGCCGGGCCGGTCTTGTCGATCTGCACCGGCGCGCTGGCCATCCACGGGCGCTGGCCCACCGAGTTGATCGCGCTGCTGCGCGCACCGTACGACCAGTGCTTGTCCTCACGCAGGTTCATGTTCAGGCGCGAGGTGAAGTCGCCGCCGATCACGCCGTTGGCAATATCGAAGCGGGTCGAAGTGGCGGCGCTGGACGGCGCCACCACCTGGCTGGCGAACAGGTTGGCCTGCACCGCACCCGGCTGGTCGATCAGGAACACGCGCGGGCCCTTCGGCAATGCCACGTCGGTGGCGGCCTTCACCTGCGGGGCGTCGCCCGCAGCCTTCCAGTCGCCCAGCTGCTTGTCCAGCAGCGGCACGATCTCGGCCAGGGTGGTGTCACCGACCACGATCAGGGTTCCGTTCTGCGGGCGCAGCCAGTCGCGGTGGAAGTCGACCAGGTCTTCGCGGGTCAGGCCGTTGATCGCTGCTTCGTCACCGCTGCCGGTGAACGGAATGGCATACGGGTGGCCCTTGCCGTACAGCAGCGGCGGCAGCACGCGCATCGCCACCGCACCCGGGTTGACCTTCTCCTGCTGGATGCCGGCAATCCAGCTCGCCTTGACCCGGTCGATCTCACCCTGCTCGAAGCGCGGTTCGCGCAGCAGGTCCCGATACAGCGCCAGCGACGGTGCCAGGTTTTCCTTCAGCGCCGACAGGTCCACGCTCATGGAGTCCAGGCCGGCCGAGGCATCCAGGCTGGCGCCCAGTGCGTCAGCAGCATCGGCGAAGGCCAGCGAGCCGAGCTTGCCGGCGCCTTCGGTCATCAGGCTCATGGTGAAGTTGGCGGTGCCCGGCTTGCGGCCCTGGTCGGCGCTGAAGCCACCCGGGAACTGGTAGCTGAACTGCACCACCGGAATCTCGTGGCGCTCGGCCAGGATCACCTGGGTGCCGTTCTTCAGCGTGGCGCGCTGCAGCGCCGGGAACTTCAGCTGCGGGAACTCGCGGGTCTGCGGTACGCCGGCCTTGCGGTCGACCTGCTCGGGCAGCGTGCTGTACTTGGGGTCCACCGCCGGCACGTTGAACGGCTTCGGCGCTTGGCTCGGGTCTTCCTTCAGCGCCACGCGCTCACCCGGTGCAATCACCAGGGTGTGGCTGCCCTTGTCCAGCCACTGCGCGCCCAGACGGCTCAGATCAGCAGCACTGGCCTTCTCGATGTTGGCCAGCGAGGTGCGGAAGCAGCCCGGGTCGCCGGTGAACACCGCGCACTCGGCCAGTGCGTCGGCCTTGCCGCCGAAGCCGCCGATGCGTTCGATGCCGCGGATGAAACCGGCGCGGGCACCGGTCTTGGCGCGCTCCAGCTCGGCCGCGGTCGGGCCCTGCTTGATCAGCCGGTCCAGTTCCTCGTCGATGATCTTCTCGACCTTGGCAGGGTCCTGGCCCTGCTTGACCGTCGCCATGATCACGAAGTTCGAACCCAGCTGCGACGTCGACAGGCCTGCCGCGATGCTGTCCACCAGCTTGTCCTGGTGCTGCAGGCGCTGGCTCAGCCGCGAGGACTTGGCACCGCCCAGTACCTGCGCGAACAGCTGCAGCTGATCGACCTCGGTGGTACCGACCTGCGGCACGTTCCAGGCGCGGTAGATACGCGCCTGCGGCACCTTGTCGGTCATCGTCTCGCGCGTGTCGGCGCTGCGCTTGGCCACGTTCACCGCCGGCTGCGCCATGGTCGGGCCGGCCGGGATGCTGCCGAAGTACTTGCCAACCTTTTCCTTGGCGGTGGCCAGGTCGATGTCGCCAGCCAGCACCAGCACGGCGTTGTTCGGGCCGTACCAGGTGCGGAACCAGGTCTTCACGTCATCCAGCGACGCCGCGTTCAGATCGTTCATCGAACCGATCACGCCGTGGTGGTACGGGTGGCCAACTGGATACAGCGCCTTGTTGAGCTGGTCCCAGGCCTGGCCGTAGGGCTGGTTCTCGCCCTGGCGCTTCTCGTTCTGCACCACGCCACGCTGCTCGTCCAGCGCCGCCTGGTCGATCGCACCGACCAGATGGCCCATGCGGTCCGATTCCATCCACAGCGCCATGTCCAGCGCAGTGGTGGGCACGTTCTCGAAGTAGTTGGTGCGGTCGGTATTGGTGGTGCCGTTCTGGTTGGTGGCGCCGACCTGCTTGAACGGCTCGAAGAACTCGCCGTCGTGGTTTTCGCTGCCCTGGAACATCAGGTGTTCGAACAGGTGCGCGAAGCCGGTGCGGCCGGCCGGTTCGTCCTTGCTGCCGACGTGATACCAGACGTTGACCGCGACGATCGGCGCCTTGCGATCGGTGTGCACGATCACGCGCAGGCCGTTGGGCAGGGTGAACTGCTCATACGGGATATCGACCTTGGCCGGTGCGGCCGGCTTTGCCGCCAACGCATGGGAAGGCACAAGCGTGCCCAGGGCGGTGCTGAGGGCAACGGCCAGCAGCGCAGTGCGCGGGCGAAGGGCGAGAGACATATCCGGATCCTTGGTCACATAGGTGAACCCCGATCCTAGCGTGCGCGCGCAACGGCAGGAATCGGTCGCCAGTCACTGGGGGTGATTGCCCCTGTGCGCCATCTGCGGAGCCGATCTGCCCTGTCCGAGCCGTCACAAGCACCCGCCAGCAACGTCCGGACAGTGTCCGCAGCACATCGAATGGACAGGTGTCCGCCCGCCGGACACTTTTCGATGACCATAAAACCCTTGCAAATCAATGATTAAAAGTTGGCACGGGGATTGCTTGGTACTTCCTGCACCAGGAAGGGCTTCAGACAAAAGCTGACTGAAGACTGAACAAACGAAGGAAATCGAAAATTTTCCTTGCAAGCCCAGAATTGGTGTACTACCTTACTACCACACCACTGATCACCAACACTAAACAGGCCCCGTCATGAACGCCAAGACCATTGCCATCGCCATCGCCCTGATCGCCGGCACCGCGGTTGTTTCGTCGGTGCAGGCCTCCGAATCCATCAAGACCCTGTCCACCGTGCAGGTTCGCCCGGCCGCCGACCAGTTGGCCCAGCGGGCCTGGGAACAGGCCAGTGGCATCCCGACCCTGGCCACCGTGGAAGTGCGCCCAAGTGCCGACCAGCTGGCCGAGCGCAGCGGCTACGTCGCCGCCCCGGTCGCCGCCGCGATGCCGATCACCACCCTGGCCTCGGTGGAAGTGCGCCCGAGCCTGGAACAGCGCGTCGCCCTGGCCGCCGAGCTGGAAGCCCAGCGCTACGCCGCCACCCTGGCCGCAGCCGCCACCAGCGTCGCCAACCAGGTGATCGTCAACCTGCCGGCCCTGCAGGTGCGTCCGAGCGCCGCCGACCTGCAGGCCCTGGCCACCGAAACCGCCCAGATCCTGCTGCGCCCGTAAGCGGTGCCGCCCTGCCTCGCGCAGGGCGTGCGCCGTAAAGGCGGCGGTCGTCGCAGGTACACTGCGCCGATGAATGCCGCGCCCCAGTTCCACGTGATCCTGTTCCAACCGGAAATCCCGCCCAACACGGGCAATGTGATCCGGCTCTGCGCCAACACCGGCGCGCAGCTGCACCTGGTCGAGCCGCTCGGCTTCGCACTGGAAGACAAGCAGCTCAAGCGCGCCGGCCTGGACTACCACGAGTATTCGCGCCTGCAGGTGCACCCCGACCTGGACACCGCGCTGGCGCGGATCGCACCGAAGCGGTTGTTCGCCCTCAGTACGCGTGCCAGCGTCCGCTATGACAGCGTGGCGTTCGAAGACGGTGATGCCTTCCTGTTCGGCCCGGAAAGCCGCGGCCTGCCGCAGGACGTGCTCGATGCCTTGCCCGATGGCCGCCGCCTGCGCCTGCCAATGCGGCCGGACAACCGCAGCCTCAATCTTTCCAACACCGTTGCCGTGGTGATGTACGAGGCGTGGCGGCAGCACGGGTTTGCCGGCGGGGCGTAACGCCACGCGTCTCTCTTCTGCCTGGTCGTTGCTGTGGCGGGCGCATGCGTTCATGGGCGTTACTTTTCTTTCCGCGCGGAAAGAAAAGTAACCAAAAGAAACGCGCCGCCATCCGCGAGCCGGTGCTGCGCACCGGTGCCCTGCGCTCCTCGGCCCGCCGGGGGGCGGCGCGGAACTCGCTGCGCTCAGACACCCGCGCCTCTTCGCCCCCGCCGGACCTGCGGTGCTCGGCTCGCTTCAAGGCGGACCCAACAGCCGCGCGGTACAGGCTGTCCTTGAACCCATCTCGGTACAGTGCGCGGTTCGATACACCGATCGCTCGCCTGCGAGTACGCTACTGGGCAATGCCGGCCAGCGGCCGGCACTACCAACTCAATGCCGGCCAGCGGCCGGCACTACCGGTGCACTCAGAACGCATTGATGCCGGTCAGTTCGCGGCCGATCACCAGCTGGTGCACGGTCTCGGTGCCTTCATAGGTGATCACCGATTCGAGGTTCAGCGCGTGCCGGATCGCCACGTGTTCGGTGGTGATGCCGGCGCCACCCAGCAGGTCACGGCATTCGCGGGCGATGTCGATCGCCATGCGGCAGTTGTTCCACTTGGCCAGGCTGACCTGCTGCGGCTGCAGCTGGCCGGCTTCCTTCAGGCGGCCCAGCTGCAGGGCCAGCAGCTGCGCGGTGGTGATGCGGCGGGCCATCTCGGCCAGCTTGATCTGCGCGCTCTGCGTGGCCGCCAGCGGGCGACCGAACAACACGCGCTCCTTGGCATAACCCAGCGCTTCATCCAGGCAGGCAATCGCCGCACCGATCGGGCCCCAGCTGATGCCATAGCGGGCCTGGGTCAGGCAGCCCAGCGGCCCCTTCAGGCCCTTCACGTTCGGCAGCCGGTGGCTGTCAGGCACGCGCACGTCATCAAAGAACAGCGCCCCGGTCAGCGATGCGCGCAGGCTCATCTTGTGCTTGATCTCCTGCGTGGTGAAGCCGGCCATGCCCTTTTGCAGCACGAAACCCTGGATGCCGTCCTCGGTCTGCGCCCAGACGATGGCCAGGTCGGCCACCGGGCCGCTGGTGATCCACATCTTGCTGCCGCTGATGCGCCAGTCGCTGCCGTCGCGCACCGCGCGGGTCTTCATGCTGGCCGGATCGGAACCCCCATGCGCCTCGGTCAGGCCGAAGCAGCCGATCAGTTCGCCGCGCGCCATCGCCGGCAGCCACTGCTGGCGCTGTTCCTCGCTGCCATAGGCGTAGATCGGGTACATGCACAGCGAGCTCTGCACCGAGACGAAGCTGCGCAGGCCCGAATCGCCGCGCTCCAGCTCCTGGCAGATCAGGCCGTAGCTGACCGCGCCGAGGCCACCACCGCCGTACTCGGTCGGCAGGGTCGCACCGAGCAGGCCCAGTGACGCGATCTCCGGCACCAGTTCATCGGGGAAGCGGGCCTGGTCGAAGGCATCGCCGATGATCGGCAGCACGCGCTCGTTGGTGAAACGGGCGACGCTCTCCTGCACCGCGCGCTCTTCCTCGTTGAGCAGGGAACGGACATCGAACAGATCGTACGGATGCAAAGCCATGGCACTCACGCGCAGTCAGGACCGGGCCATTGTCGGTCATCCGCAAGCATCGCGTCTGGTAGGTGTGGACCTTGGTCCACACGGATGCAGGTCCGGGCGGTGAAACAATGTGCCAACCAAGGTTGGCACCTACCCGGCCACGAGCATTACGCTGCACCGCAGCAATCATGACGTGAACATCGGCGATCTAGCTCGATCACGCGCGTCCCGGTACCCTGACACATTCAAACAACCGTTTCGCCCGTGGCTGCACGCGCGATTCCCAGGCACCGCCGGTGGCCCCGATGCCGGCCCTACCCACGAGTCATGCAATCGATGAGCGCTGAAGCCAACGCCCTGCCCCCGCGTGAAGTAATGGAATTCGACGTGGTGATCGTCGGCGCCGGCCCCGCCGGCCTGGCCACCGCGATCCGCCTGCGCCAGCGCGCGATCGAAGCCGGCCGCGAGTTGTCGGTGTGCGTGCTGGAGAAGGGGTCCGAACCAGGCGCGCACGTGCTGTCCGGCGCGGTGATGGATCCGCGCGCGCTGACCGAACTGTTCCCGGACTGGGCCGAGCGTGGCGCACCGCTGAAGCAGAAGGTCACCCGCGACGAATTCCTGTTCCTCAGCGAAACCGGCGCACGCAGCACGCCCAACGCGCTGCTGCCGGAGTGCTTCCACAACGAAGGCAACTACATCATCAGCCTGGGCGAAGTGACCCGCTGGCTGGCGCAGCAGGCCGAGGCGCTGGAAGTGGCGATCTTCCCGGGCTTCGCCGCCGCCGAAGTGCTGTATGGCGACAACGGTGAAGTGATCGGCGTGGCGACCGGCGACATGGGCATCGAGAAGGACGGCAGCATCGGCCCGGCCTTCGAGCGCGGCATGGCGCTGCACGCCAGGTACACGATCTTCGCCGAAGGCGCACGCGGCCACCTGGGCCGCCAGCTGATCGCTCGCTACAAACTTGACGAAGGCAAGGACCCGCAGGCCTACGGCATCGGCATCAAGGAACTGTGGCAGATCGACCCGGCCAAGCATGAGCCGGGCCTGGTGGTGCATGCTGCTGGCTGGCCGCTGGACAGCGACACCTACGGCGGCGCGTTCCTGTACCACGCCGACGGCGGCAAGGTCGCCATCGGCTACGTGGTCGGCCTGGACTACAGGAACCCGTGGCTGAGCCCGTTTGAAGAGTTCCAGCGTTTCAAGACCCATCCGTCCATCCGCAAGCACCTGGAGGGTGGCACCCGCATCGGTTACGGCGCGCGTGCGATCACCGCCGGTGGCCTGTTGTCGCTGCCGAAGACGGTGTTCCCCGGTGGCGCGCTGGTCGGCTGCGAGGCCGGCTACCTCAACGCCAGCCGCATCAAGGGCAGCCACGCCGCGATCAAGACCGGCATGCTGTGCGCCGACGCCGCGTTCGATGCACTGGCCGCCGACCGCCAGCACGATGAACTGAGTGCCTACCCGACGGCGTTCGAAGCCAGCTGGCTGTTCACCGAACTGCAGCAGGCCAAGAACTTCAAGCAGTGGTTCAAGAAGGGCCAGACCGTGGCCACGCTGATGACCGGCGTGGAGCAGTGGCTGCTTCCCAAGCTGGGCGTGCGCAACCCGCCGTGGACCCTGCACCGCACCCAGCCCGACCACGCCTGCCTGGAACCGGCCGCCAAGCACACCCGCATCGCCTACCCGAAGCCGGATGGCGTGCTGACCTTCGACCGGCTCAGCTCGGTGTTCCTGAGCAGCACCAACCACGACGAGAACCAGCCCAGCCACCTGACGCTGAAGGACCCGAGCATTCCGGTGAAGGTGAACCTGGCCGAGTACGCAGGCCCGGAAGCGCGCTACTGCCCGGCCGGCGTGTACGAGTTCGTCGGCGAAGCCGACAGCGCGCGCCTGCAGATCAACGCGCAGAACTGCGTGCACTGCAAGACCTGCGACATCAAGGACCCCAGCCAGAACATCGTGTGGGTGACCCCGCAGGGCGGCGGCGGCCCGAACTACTCGGGCATGTGAACGCCACAGGCTGCGACCGAGCGTCGCAGCCCGTCGCTTGCCACACACCGCTATCCTGCCCGCCCATGCGTGCATCATTCCTGCTCATCGCTGTTGCCGTGGCCCTGGCCGCCACGGCCTGCCAGCGCCCGCCTGCAGCGCCCGCCCCGCCGGAACAGGCGCAGCAGCAGGCCATGCAACGCGCGTTCGAGTTGTGTGCCGGCTGCCACACCGTGCAGCCTGGCGGCATCCACCGCTTCGGCCCGAACCTGCACGGCGTGATCGGCCGTCGCGCCGGCAGCCTGCCCGACTACGGCTATTCCGACGGCATGCGCCGCGCCGACATCACCTGGTCCGCGCAGACCCTGGATGCGTTCCTGCAGTCACCCACCCATGTTGTACCGGGCACACGCATGTACAACGCCTTCCCCAGCGCCGAACGCCGTGCGCTGGTGATCGCCTACCTGCAGCAGCAGTCGGCTCAGTGAGCCAGGCGCTGCAACTGCTGTTGCAGCCGCGCCACGAATGCCGCCACCGCGGTGAACAACGGCACCGGATCGGTCTCGGCCGCATCCTGCAGGCGCTCGACCAGGGCATTGGCCTGCGCAGCCAGCACCGTCGCTCCCACCGCGCCCAAGCCACCGGCCTGGCGATGCAGGTGCAGCGCGGCAGCCTCACGGTCGCCGGCCTCCAGCGCGCGCTGCACAGCGGCCAGGTCACCTGCACTGGCCTGCAGCAGGCTGTCGCGCAACTGCTCGGCGACCGCGCGTGAGCCGAAGCGCCGCTGCAGGCTGTCCAGATCGGGCAGCGTCCTGTCATCGACGGCAGCGGACTCGGCCAGCGGCTCCTCGAACCGTTGCCCCTGCGCCTGCGGCAACCAGCGCAGCAGTGCCGCGCGCAGTGTCGCCAATGACAATGGCTTGGCCAGCACCTCATCCATCCCGGCTTCACGGCAACGACGTGCATCGTCGTCCAGCACGCTGGCGGTCAGCGCCAGTACGGTCAGCCGCGGCTGGCCGTTGCGGCCTTCGCGTTCGCGCAGCAGGCGGGTGAAGGCGAAACCATCCAGTACCGGCATCCGGCAATCGGTAATGACCAGATCAAAGTGCTCCGATGCCAGGCGATCCAGCCCCTGCTGGCCATCGCCGACCAGCACATGCGGTACACCCAGTTGCTGCAGCCGCCAGGCCATCATCGCCTGGTTGGTCGGATGATCTTCGATCACCAGCACGCGTGCCTGGCGCAGCGCCGGCGGCAGCAGCGCCGCCTGTTCCTGCTCGGCGACCAGCGCTTCAACATCACTGCTGCCGGCTTCCACCAGCGACAGCCGCACCTCGGCGCGGGTGCCCTCGCCCAGCGTGCTGTGCAGTTCCAGCTCGCCGTCCATCATCTGCACCAGGCGCTGGCAGATGCTCAGGCCCAGGCCGGTTCCACCATGGTCGCGCTGGATGTACGCACCGGCCTGGGTGAACGGCGCAAACAGGTGCTGCAGCTGTTCCGGTGCGATGCCGATGCCGGTATCGGTGACGCTCAGGCACAGCGGCTGGCTGCCGTCTTCGGCGGTTGGCCCCAGCACTTCCAGCTGCAGCCGCACTTCGCCGCGCACGGTGAACTTGATGGCGTTGCTGAGCAGGTTGAACACGATCTGGCGCAGACGCACGCCATCCACTTCGTGCGCGGCTGCCAGCTGCGGATCGATCTGCACGTGCAGGCCCAGCCCACGTGCACTGGCCTGCGCCGACAACAACCGGCACACGCTTTCCAGCAACGGCCGCAGCGGCTGCGGTACCGGCTCCAGCCGCAATGCGTTGGCCTCCAGCCGCGAGTAGTCAAGGATGTCGTCAAGGATCTGCCGGAGCATCTGCGCCGAATCCTCGATCACGCCAAGGATGCGTTTCTGTTCTGCATCCAGCGGTGAGTGCGCCAGCACTTCCAGCATCCCCAGCACGCCACTCATCGGCGTGCGGATCTCATGGCTCATGGTGGCCAGGAAGCGGGATTTCGCCTCGGCCGCCTGCTCGGCCTCGGCCTTGGCTGCGGTCAGGGCGTCCGCTTGTGCACGAGCCTCGCTGGCATCCACCCAGTAGCCACTCCAGGTCACCACACCGGCTTCGGCGGCATAGGGTTGCGCCTGGGTGCGCACCCAACGCGGGCCCGCTCCATCGCCCCGCAGGCGGAATTCCAGCATGAGCGGTGCGAACTGGTGCGCGGCCTGTTCGACCACCTGCAGGATGCGCGCGCGATCGTCCTCTTCGACGCGTTCCAGCAACATCGTGGCGTCCTGCTCAGCCTGCTGTCGGGTGATCCCGAACAGCGCCTGGAGGTCACCGGCAATGAACGGGAAGCTGAGCGTGCCATCAACCTCGCGACGGGCCTGGTAGACCACGGCAGGCAGGTTGTCGGTCACTTCGGCCAGGCGCTGCTCCAGCTGGCGGCGCCCGGCCACCTCGCGACGCAGGCGCCAGTAGCCGATGCCATGCACCAGCAGCGCGGTCAGCAGCACCAGCAGCAGCGGTACACCCCAGCGCAGCGTGCTTCGCCAGTCGATGCCGTTGTGGTACTCCACCGCCAGCCAGTCGCCGCGCAGCGCTTCGCGCTCGCGTGGCGTCATCTGCAGCAGCAAGCGATCGAAGGTCGTGGCGAGCGCCGCATGCCGGCGCTCCACGGCCAGTGCCAGCTGGTCGTTGAAGCCCGCGGGCGCGGCAACCTGCAGGCGCCCCGGGAAACGCGTGCGCAGCAGGTGGTCGACCAGGGCCAGATTGCCCACGTAGGCGTCGGCCTCACCATCGA
This sequence comes from Stenotrophomonas sp. YJH_SMC_133, assembly GCF_059370655.1. NCBI lineage: Bacteria > Pseudomonadati > Pseudomonadota > Gammaproteobacteria > Lysobacterales > Lysobacteraceae > Stenotrophomonas > Stenotrophomonas sp. YJH_SMC_133. The sequence goes on from NZ_JCAFTW010000004.1 coordinate 167,797, forward strand.
TCAGGCGTTGCATGGCCTGTTCGGCGCTGCGCGCGGCGACGATCCTGGCCTGCGGCGCCTGCTGCAGCACGTAACCGCGTACGCGCTCCGGATCCGACAGCAGTACGCGCTTGTCCTGGAGGTCGGACAGGCCCAGCAGCGCCGGGCTGTCGTGGCGGCTGACGATCACGTTCGGCACGCTGATGAAGGGTTGGCTGTACACCCAGTCCGGGCCCAGATAGTGCGAATCGACCGGAATGCCCATCACCGCCTGCAACTCGCCGCGGCGCGCCTTCTCGCGCACCTCGTACCAGTCATGGCTGTTCTGCGCCTGCAGGTTGGCACCGGCCTGCATCAGCCGCGCCAGGTACTCGCTGGCCAGGCCGCTGGGCCTGCCATCCTCGTCGGCGAACGACAATGGGGCGGCGTTTGGCGCGAAGCCGATCTTCAACGGCTGTTGCAGAACCCGCTTCTCGGCCTGGCTGAGCGCCAGCTGCGCCGATGCCGACCACTGCGGCAGGGGCAGCCAGCGTTGTGCCAGTGCATCGCGCTGGGCCTGGCTGGTCGCGGCCAGCGCCAGGTCCAGCGCTTCGGCCAGCGGTTGCTTGCTGTTGGGAACGCCGAAGTGCATCCGTTCGGGAGGCAGGTCGCTCGGACGCAGCAGGACGACACCCTGCAGGCGCAGGCGTGCGATCAGTTCGGTGGCAACGTAGGCATTGCCTATGTAGACATCAGCTTTGTCGTCTCTGACCATCTGCAGCGCAGCCAACGAGCTGTTTGCGACAAGCTGCACCGCACGCGGGAAACGTGCCCGCACCTGCGGTCCGGTCAGGAAATCCTGCTCGATGACCACCCGCAATCCGTCCAGGTCGGGCATGTTCGAAGCACGCAGATCGCCCGGCCTCCCCACCAGCGCCAACGGCGCCTCGCCATAGGCAGCGGTATAGACCATGCACTGGGTGCGGTCGGCACTGAGACCGACATTCATTACCACGTCGATCTCGCCACGACAGGCCGCATCCAGCACGGATGTCCAGTCGGAATAACGCCTCGCCTCGACCTTCACACCCAGCTGACGGGCGAGAAGCGCCAGATAATCCGGACCCAGGCCAACCTGCTGGCCATCACGGAGGGACTCGAACGGCGGCCAGCCGCTGTCATACTGGCCCACGACGATGCTTGGATGGGCGGCGAGGTACTCGCGCTGCAGGGGACTGAGCGGCAACAGCCCAGGCACAGCCTGTGCCAGCGCCACGGGCAGCACCAGCACGGCCAGCAGCAGGACCAGCCCGCGAACAGCCCAGCTACGCATCGGCGTCGATCTCCTAGAATCCTGACAGGGCCGCGATGGTCGCGGCCCGGCTTGCCCGGTGGCCATACTAGAGCAATGAGCTTGCGCATCATCATCGCAGACGACCACCCTGTGGTCCGTATCGGTACCCGCGCCGTCATCGAATCGAGCGGGGTCGGCCGCGTGGTCGGCGAGGCTGACAGCGCGCAGGCGCTGATGGCCCTGCTCGGCAGCCAACCCTGCGACCTGCTGGTGACCGACTATTCCATGCCGGGCAGCCCACAGGCCGACGGCTTCGCCATGATCGGCATGATCCGCCGCCGCTTCCCCGACCTGCCGGTGCTGATGCTCAGCGTCTCCAACAACCTGGCGATCCTGCGCATGGTGCTCGACAGCGGCGTGCTCGGCCTGGTCGACAAGAGCTCGTCGATGGACGAACTGCCGCAGGCCATCCAGGCGGTCTATCGGGGCCAGCCCTACATCAGCCGGAGCCTGCGTGAGCGGGTCGAGGCTGCGGGCAGCTGGCGCATGCGCGAGGGCGACGGCAAGCCGTTGTCGCCACGCGAGGTGGAAGTGCTGCGGCTGCTCGGCACCGGCATGACGGTGAAGGAGATCTCGCTGCAGCTGCACAAGAGCGTCAGCACCATCAGCCGGCAGAAAGGCGACGCCATGCTCAAACTGGGCCTGAAGGGCGACGCCGAATTGTTCGACTACCTGCGCGACGGCAAGATCTGAGAACCAGATCACACTGTAAGGGCATCTGTCACCGCCCTCTTTGACCGGCCGCCGTTCTGTGCCAAGATGACCCGGCATGGGTTTTCAATGCGAGGTCGAAGGAATCGACCGGCTCATGTCCTCGCTCCCGTCCCAGGTGGATGGGGTGCGGTTTCCTGCCGGCCGTCTGGCCCGGCAACGCTGACCATGGAGAGGCGCATGCATCACCCCCCCGAGCCATGTTGGACCCTGCCGTTGCGGCCCCTGCGCGCATTCGCGGCGTGCCTGCTCGTCTCTCTTTCCGCTGCGGCCTGCAGCGCCGCCGATCCGGCCCCCTCGTCCTCCCAGCCTGGCGCTCCCGTGCAGGCTGCCGATGCGCCCCGACAGGATGTTGCCCCGATGCAGAACACCTCTCCCGACACCGCCGTCACCCCGCCCGACGCGCCGACCGTGATGTATTTCACCTACCAGGTGGACGGTGATGGCGCGACCTCCTACGAGGTCCAGAACGGCAGCGTGGCGACCTTCTGGTTCGGCCACACCTTCACCCTCGATGGCACCACGTATTACACGGGTTTCTCCTGGGATACCCGCGAGCACTACGGCAAGCCGGGCGAGCAGTCGCCGGCTGGCCCGGATGATCGCGCCAACCTCGCCGAGGCCACTTTCGTGCTGGCCGGCGCCGACGCCAAGAAGCCATGGAAGTTCCGTGGCCAGGAATGGACCATCGGCGCGCTGGGCGCGTACGACAAGGCCGACGATGTCGATACCCGGCGCAAGCCGCTTGAACATCGCACCGCCGACGGTCGCCTGCTGCTGGCGGTGCCGACCAGCAGCTTCGACCGCGGCATCAGCAGCACCGGCTATGCACTGCTGCTGTTCAACCCCAAGCGCAGCGAAGACGACGTGGACAGCAAGGTCTGGCGCTATGTCGGCTCGGTGCGTACGGGCGAGGACAACAGCGCTGCCTGCGACGAAGGCAACGTGATGCCCTGCACCGACAGCGATGGCGAACTGGCCTTCGCTGCCGACGGCAACGGCCTGCCGCGACTGACCGTGACCTTCAAGGGCACCACCATCGAAGGCCCCGGCAAGACCCGTGCGCTGGGCGCCGGCGACGCCGTGCACTACACCTTCGACAGCGCGACCCAGCAGTACGTCGCGCCCTGATAGCACCCGCCCACGCGCGGGTTTCCTGTTGACCGACATGTTCTTGACTCACGGATGAGTCCGGTTGGCGATTCGCGGCATGCGCCGCTCCATCAACCCCGAGGAAAACGTCATGGCACAGCATGACTACAGCAGAAAGGAAGTCCTGGACATCGTCGAGCAGGTCGCCCGGCAGAAAGGCCTTCCGGTCGATGACTTCATGCGCTTCGCGCACATCGAGACCGGCGGCACCTTCAACGAGCGCGCCCACAACACCTCGTCCGGCGCCAAGGGCCTGTTCCAGTTCGTGCCCGGCTCCGCGCGCCAGTACCACCTGACCGGCCACGAGTTCGACCCGACCCGCAACACCGAAGCGGCCGCACAGATGTACCAGGACAACCTGGACTCGATGGCACGCCGCAACGAGCGCACCGGCCACCCGTACCTGTCCGGAGGCAGTACGCCGACCGGCCTGGACCTGTACCTGGCCCACCAGCAGGGCAGCGCCGGCTATGGCTCGGTGCAGACCGCGATTGCCACCGGCACCTTCGGCGTGGTCCGCAACGGCCACGGCGAAGAGATCAACATGCGCCGCAACGTGCTCAACCAGATCGGTTCCGATGCCAAAGCGCTGACCGGCCACACCCTGGCCGAGATGCGCGGCATGAACGATGGCGACCTGGCGCGGACGTTCTCCAGCTACTACATCCACAAGTACGCGGCGATCAGCATTCCGGAAAAGAACATCGCCCCGCAGACAGTGGCGCCGGGCCAAAGCCAGGCCCCGGCAGCGCCTGCACAGGCCAGCGCAGCCGTGGCGGCGGGTGCAGCCACGCTGGCGGCAACCGCAGCGGCGGCCACCGCGCCGAAGCCGGGCATCGAACTGCACGCCGCCTACGAGGCCGGCGTGAAGTACGACCACGTGAAGTACGCCATCAACATTCCGGGTCACGCGCTGTACGTACCGGGCAAGACCGGCAAGAACGTGGAGCAGGGTTACATCGACTGCTCCGGCTGGGTCGGCACGCTGCAGAACCGCACCATGGACGAGATCAACCAGAAGGCCGGGCATGCGGTCTTCAGCAAGGCCGATCGCATCGACCTGGGCAACCTGGGTTCCGGCGGCATCGTGCGCAAGGCATTCGACCAGTCCGGCGTGCTGCTTGACCGCGACGCGATCCTCAAGCCCGGTGCGCTGAAGGAAGGCATGATCATCGGCCTGGATACGGCCAGGACCCGCCACGAGCACTGGAACGGCATCGACCACATCGTGATGGTGGTGCGCGACCCCACCACCGACAAGCTGCTGATCAGCCAGTCCTCCGGCAGCAAGGGCGTGCACACCATGCCGGTCGAGGACTACCTCAAGCAGGTGAAGGACCACCCGAACTGGAAGCTGTACGCCTCCGATCCACTGTCCAAGGCGCGCGACCTGCTGGAAAACCGCACCCCATCGCACGAGCAGGCCCAGGGCAAGCCTGCCGCCGAGCACAAGGCCGCTGCCACGCCGCACGCCGAACTGTACAAGCAGGGCGCGCACAGCGAAGGCGTGCGCAAGGTGCAGGAACAGCTGGGACATCTGGGCTACGTCGGTGCCGACGGCAAGCCGCTGGTCGAGGATGGCCGCTTCGGCCGCAACACCGACGCGGCGGTGCGCCAGCTGCAGAAGGACAACGGCCTGGTGGCCGACGGCATTGTCGGGGCGAAGACGCTGGAGGCCATCAAGGAAGCCCGCGAGCGCCCGCTGCTGAACGACGAACGGCACCCGCGCAATCCGCTCTTCATCCAGGCCAGCAAGGGTCTGGAACTGTTGCCGGCCGGCACCTTCAAGGATCGCCACGCGCTGGAAAGCGCCGCGGCGGCCCTGACCAAGGAGGCGCATGCCGCCGGCCTGCAGCGCATCGACACGGTGGTGCCCAGCCCGAACGGTGAACGCCTGTTTGCCGTGCAGGGCACGATCGGTGACCCGGCGGCCAGCCGCGTGGCGGTGGAGGCCCGAGCCGCCAGCGAGCAGAGCATCGCGCTCAGCAGCGGTGCCGTGCAGGGCGCGCCTAACGTGCTGCACCAGCAGCAGGACGCCCAGCAGGAGCAGGCCCGGCAGGCACAGAAGGCGATGGGCGTCTAAGCCCGCAACGCCTTGGCAGAGAAGGGAGGGCCACGTCCGCGTGGCCTTTTCCCTTTCTGCCAGCTGAGCGGCCGAGGCCGCTTTCAGCCTTGCTTCATGCCGCCTGCCGCTAGATGAATGCGCAAGCCGCACGGTGGACCAGGCAATGTTCCGGCAATGTTGGAACGCCAGCGTGGTCTCCACGGCAGCCGGGGCGCCCGCGCCCTCCCTGCCCAGCGTGGCATGCACCTCACAGGAGAACGAACATGCTCAGTACTTCCACACTCAGCTTCCGTGGTCTGGCGATGGCCCTGGCACTGGTGGCCGGTGTCGCCGTGGTCAGCGATGCCAGCGCGATGTCGAGGAAGGACAAGCGCACCCTGGTCGGCGCCGTGGTCGGTGGCGTGGCCGGCAACCTGCTCTCCAACGGTGATCCGGCTGCCACCGTCGGCGGCGCCGTGGCCGGCGGCGCGATCGGCAACCTGACCACCTCCGACCGCCGCGACCGCCGTTACTACGACAATCACCGTTACGACGACCGCTACGATCGCCGTTACGACCGTGGCTACTACCGCAGCGGCTACTACGACCGCGGTGATGACCGTCGCTGGCAACGCGAGCGCTACTACGACAACCGCTACTACCACGACCGCGGTCGCCATCGCGGCTGGTAAGCAGCGCGGCATCTTCCATGCCGATGCACGGACGGGCGGGTCGATGACCCGCCCGTTTGCGTTGGCCGCGTGCATGGCGTTGAATGCGCAGCCTTGGATGTGACTTTCCCCACTGGGGCTGCGGCATGACTTCTTCCTCCCACCGCGTGCAGGGCCTCAACAACGACGAGGTCGCTGCCGACTGGCCACCGATCAGCGCGGCGGACATCGCGTGGCTGCGCCAGCGCTACCCGCAGCTGCACATCGGCAGCGAACCGCGCTGGCACAGCCCGCGGCCGCTGTCGGCTGCCGCCATCGTCAACGGCGCGAACGGCGCGGTGTTCGTCAAGCGCCATCACCACAGCGTGCGCAGTGCGGCCTGCCTGGAAGAAGAGCACCACTTCATCGCCCATCTCGCCGCAGCGGGCGTACCGGTGGTGCAGGTGCTGCCAGCGGCCGATGGCCACACTGCGGCCGAACATGGCGAATGGACGTTCGAGCTGCATGCGATCGGCGTCGGCGAGGACCTGTACCGCGACGCCGTGTCGTGGTCGCTGCTGACCGATGTCGCGCAGGCCCGCGAAGCCGGGCGCACACTCGCGCAGCTGCACCGGGCCGCCGCCAGCTACCACGCGCCCCAACGCAGCACCCATGTGCTGGTCGCGCGCGACGATCTGATCCGTGCCGACGATCCGATCGCGGCCATCAAGGCAGGGCTGCACGAGCGTCCCGGGCTGGCCCGCTATCTCGCGCGCATTCCATGGGAAGCGCAGCTGCAGCGCGACGTGCTGCCGTGGCATGCCGGCCTGGCCGAGCGCCTGCGCGATGAGCCACGATTGTGGGCGCACAACGACTGGCACGTTTCCAACCTGCTGTGGCGCGATGGGCAGATCAGTACCGTGCTGGATTTTGGCCTGGCCTCGCCCACCAGTGCGCTGTTCGACCTCGCCACGGCGATCGAGCGCAACGCGGTGGCGTGGCTGGAACTGGAGCGCGGCATGGAGACGGTGCGCATCGATATCGCGCTGGCCCTGCTCGACGGCTATCGCCAGGTGCTGCCGCTGTCGGCGGCACGCGTGCACCTGCTGGCCGACCTGCTGCCGATGGTTCATTTCGACTTCGCACTGTCCGAAGTGGAGTACTTCGAAGGCGTCACCGGCTCGACCGCCAATGCCGACGTCGCGTGGCAGCCCTTCATGCTGGGGCATCCGGCGTGGTTCCACAGCGCGCCGGGACAGGCACTGCTGCAGGCGCTGCACGCGGCGGCGTGACCCGGTTGGCGCACCATTGGGGTCAGATCCCTTTCCTGCGGAAAGGGATCTGACCCCGCAGCCTGGACCCCGCAGCCTGAAGGACGCCGGCTCGCAAATCCGTACCATTTGTAGTGAAATGGTCACCTGAAGCGGGGGTGCCTGGATCTGCCAGGCTGAGAGAGTCCCTTGGAACCTGATCCGGTTTGCACCGGCGTAGGGAGCTTTGAGCCGCAGCCACACCCCCATCATGGGCCCTGTGCACCTGCGCGCCGTCGCTTCGTCTCCCTTGTTGTCCGAAGACGAACCGAATGAACCGCTGCCTGCGCCCCACCCTGCTCTCCCTCGCCCTCTGCGCTGCGCTGCCACTGCACGCCAGCGAGGCCGATGCGTCCCCTGATGCGGCTGCCACCGGCGCCGAGCGCTCGCCCACCGAACTGGCGGCGGTACGCGTGCAGGCCGGCAAACCGAAGGCCGATACCTCACGCGTGAACGCCTTCGGTGGCGGCAGCTGGAAGGACACGCCGGCCTCGGTGAACGTGCTTGAGCGCGATTACCTGGACCGTCGCCAGGTGCGTTCGCTGTCCGAGCTGGCCAGCAACGATGCCTCGCTGGGTGATGCGTATGCGCCGGTGGGTTACTACCAGAACGTCGCCATCCGTGGCTTTGCCCTGGACGCCGCCACCGGCTACCGCTTCAACGGCCTGTCCATCGCCGGCGAACAGCGCCTGGCGCTGGAGAACGTGCAGTCGGTTGAAATCCTCAAGGGCGAAGCCGGCCTGGCCGCAGGCGTGATGGCGCCGGGCGGCATCATCAACTACATCGGCAAGCGCCCGGCCGAAGTGCGCACCGCCACGCTCGGTACCGATTCGGAAGGCTCGCGCTACGTCGCCGTCGATGTCGGCCACTGGATCACCCCGCGTTTCGGCCTGCGCCTGAATGCCGCATGGGATTCCAGCAACTCCTATGTCGAGCACGCCGACGGTCGCCGCAACTTCTACTCGCTGGCCGCCGACTGGCTCATTGGCGAGCGCGGCAAGCTGGAAGTGGATGCCAATTACCAGACCAGCTCGCAGCGTTCGGTGTCCGGCTACCAACTGCTGGGCGCACGCGACCTGCCGCGTGGCGTCGACCGCGAACACCTGCTGGGTTACCAGCCGTGGCAGCGCCCGGTGGATATCGCCAGCACCAACATCACCGCGCTGCATACCTACGACTTCAACGAGGCCTGGCAGTCGCGCATCTCGGTCGGCCACAGCCGTTCGGTGATCGATGACAACGTCGCCTTCGCCTACGGCTGCTACTACGCCGTGCTGTGCGCCGATGGCAGCGTGCCGGGCAACTACTTCGCGCCCAACGGCGACTATGACGTCTACGACTACCGCAGCCCGGACGACACCCGTCGCAACCAGCAGGCCCGTGCCGAGCTGCGTGGCCGCTTCGAGACCGGCAGCGTCGGCCATGAGCTGACCGTCGGTGCCGACTACTTCCGGCGCACCGTGGACAAGCGCCCGAGCGTCAACGAGTACGTCGGCACCAGCAACATCCACGAAGCACCGGTGCCGGTATTCGCGCCGTCGCCGAAGATGCCGGGACCGTCCGCACAGCGCCTGGACAGCCGCCAGACCGCGTTCTTCGCGCTGGACCGGATCAGCTTCGGCGATGACTGGCAGTGGCTGGCCGGTGGCCGCTTCGTGCGCCTCGATGAGCGCGCCTACGACAAGCGTGGCACCCCGCAGCGGCACAGCCGCCTGTCGCGCTTCCTGCCGCAGACTGCGGTGGTGTGGAAGGCCACCGACCAGCTCAATGCCTATGCCAGCTACGTGCGCGGCATTTCGCTGGGCCAGGAAGCGCCGTTCTGGACCAGCAACGCCGACACCTTCCTGCCGTCGGTGCAGTCGCGGCAGCTGGAAGTGGGCGTGAAGTACGTGCCGGTCGAAGCGCTGACCCTGGGCGCGGCCGTGTTCCGCATTTCGCAGCCGTACCAGTACGCCAAGCCCGACAGCAGCGACGTCGGCTACACCTTCGTCGAGGAAGGCACGCAGACCCACACCGGCCTGGAGCTGACCGCCAACGGCCAGCTGACCGATGCGCTGCAGATCGTGGCCAGCGCCAGCGTGCTGCAGGCGCGCGCGCGCGACACCGGCACGCCGGCCTATGAAGGCCATCAGCTGGTGAACGTGCCGAAGGTGCGCGCCAGCGTGCACCTGGCCTATGCGCTGCCGTTCGTGCAAGGCCTGGACGTGACCGGCGGCTGGCGCTATGCCGGTGCCAACGTGGCCCGCGCCGACGGTGGCGTGCGCGCACCCGACTATTCAGTGTTCGACGCTGGCCTGCGTTTCCAGCATCGCCTGCGCGAGCGCGCAGTGACCTGGAACCTGTCGGTGGACAACGTGTTCAACCGCTTCTACTGGCGCGATACCGGCAGCAGCGGCGGTGACTACTACCTGTTCCCCGGCGCACCGCGACAGGCCCGCCTGTCGGTGACGTTCGCGCTGTGAGCGGCGTGATGCTCGAGTGGACCGCCGCACTGTGCAGCATCCTCGGCGTCTGGCTGATGGCCCGGCGCCGGCTGGCGGCGTGGCCGGTGGGCCTGCTGTCGGTGGCGCTGTATGGCCTGGTGTTCGCCGAGGCCAAGCTGTACTCGGACACCCTGCTGCAGGTCGCCTTCGGTGGTTTCCTGGTCTATGGCTGGCTCAACTGGCGACAGCATGCCGCCGATGAGGGCAGCATCCGCATCGTGCCGCTGGCGCGCGGCACGCTGCTGCGCGACCTGTCCATCGGCCTGTGCGGTGGCGTGGCGCTGGGTGCGGCCATGCACAGCTTCACCGACGCTGCCCTGCCGTGGTTGGATGCGCTGCTGACCGGTCTGAGCCTGGTCGGGCAATGGTGGCAGGCACGCCGCCACGTGGCCTGCTGGTGGGTGTGGATCGCAGTGGACGTGGTCTATGTGGGTGCGTACCTGTTCAAGTCGCTGCACGTGACCGCCGCGCTGTACGTGTTCTTCCTCGGCCTGGCCGTGTTCGGCCTGCGCGCATGGAGCGCCGCCGCTCGCGAGCCACAGGTGGCAACCCGGTAGAGCCACGCCATACGTGGCTGGGCTACCGGTAGTCGCCAACCTTGGTTGGCGTGCGTGCCGACCAAGGTCGGCATCTACCCAGAACATCCACGCATGGCGTGGATCTACTGGGTAAGCACCAAACCCAGCCGCAGCGGCTGGCGCATGTCGGCCGGTGGCGCGGCCTGCAGGGGTGCACTCTGCAGGGTCGCGCGCAGGGCGGCGTCGACCTGGGTATCACCCAGGCTGTCGAATTCCAGCTTCGAAATGCGGCCATCCGCCGCGATCCACACGCTCACCGGCAACGGCGTCGGCGCGTCCGGATGTGCCTGCAGCCATTCCAGCACGCGCTGCGCCTGCGGGTCCTGCTCCTGCTGCAGGCGCTGCTGCAGCTGCCCCCCCACGGCGGCGGCATAGGCCATCCAGTGTGCAGGAGCTTCCTGCGCGGACACCCCGGCGCTCCCCAGTGCCAGCGCACCGAACAACGCGGCCAGTGGCCGCCACCAGCGGCGTGCACCGGTTGTGTTCCTTGCCATCGCCATCGCCCGCCCCTGCGCTCTCATCCAACGGCTGATGGTCGGCGCGGTAGATGACAGGCAGATGGCGGCCGCTGCTACTCGGCGCGATCAGTCGCCCAGGTCGGCCAGCACCTTGCGCGAGGGCGCGAAGAAGGTCACGCCGGTGGTGGCGGTGGAGAAGTCGAGGATGCGGTCGTGCAGCGGTGCGGGATTGCCGATGAACATGCGCTCGAGCATCTTCTCGATCACCCACAGGCGGCGCGTGTAGCCGATGAAGTAGGTGCCGTACTCGCCGCGACCCGGGTTGGCGAACGGCATGTTGTCGCGCAGGATCTCGTGCTCGCCGTCGGCATCCTCGATGGTGCACAGCGTCTTGTGCGACTTCTGCGCATCGGCCGGCGCATCGTCCAGCTCGATGTTGTCGTGCTTGGTACGACCGATGATTGCTTCCTGCGCCTCGGTCTTCTGCGCGCGCCAGGCATCGAGGTTGTGCAGGTACTTCTGCACCACCACGTAACTGCCGCCGGCATGTTCCGGATCCTCTTCACCCACGATGGTGGCTTCCGGCAGTGACAGCCCTTCAGGGTTGGCGGTGCCGTCGACGAAATCGAGCAGGTCGCGGCCATCGAAATAGCGGAAGCCGGCCACGTCATCGACCGTCTCCACCGCATCGCCAAAGGCCATCAGCAGGTTGCGCTCGAACGCCACGATCAGATCCATCGTGCGTGCACGGATGTGGTACAGCAGGTCGCCCGGCGTGGACACGGCCGTGTGGGTCGCGCCCTTGATCTCGCGGAACGGCTGCAGCTCGCGCGGCGGCGTGGTGCCCACCAGCGGCTGCCACACGCGGTGGCCGATGGCCACGTTGCAGGTGAAGGTGCGTTCGATCTCGCGGATGGCGGTGTTCTTGATCAGGTCGTCGGTGCTGGCCAGCACCTCGCGTGCCTTGGCGATCGACGCCTCGTCATCCTTCACCTTCAGCACCAGAAACGCCGCCGAATGGGTCAGTGGCGCGGTGATCTGCTGCGGCTCGTTGTCGAGCGTATGGTTGACGGCGGTGATCGGTGCGGGCTGGGAGTTCACGGCGGTTCCTGCTGGCTTGAGGCGGACGCATCGCGTGTGGCGATGTGCGGGCGATCATAGCGGAACCGCCTGACCGGGGACGGAGCGGTTCTCGTTCCGTCCACCGGCGAAGCTACGAAGGCCTCAGTCCACATCACTCCAGACCGCCAGTTCGTAGCCATCCAGATCGCGGAAGTGGAAGCGGCGACCACCCGGGAAGGCGAACACCGCCTGCACTACCTCGCCACCGGCGGCCACTACGCGTTGCTGCGCATCGGCCAGGTCCGCGCAGTAGAGGATCACCAGCGGCCCCCCGTGGGCACGCACCGGCGCGTCGGCCACGAAGCCACCTTTCAGACGGCCGTCGTCGAACTCGGTGTAGGCCGTGCCGTAGTCCGTGAAATGCCAGCCGAACACCTCGCCGTAGAAGCGCTTGCTACGGGCAATGTCGGCGACGTTGAATTCGATGTTGTCGATGCGGCGTTCGGCATCGTGGGGCGCGGCAGGATTCATGGCGAGGCTCCGTGGTGGGAGCCCAGCATCGATCAATGCAGCACAGTGGTCTTGAACAAAACGGCCATCATTGTCCCCACTCCAGGCGCAGCTCGCTGGCGGTCATGCCCGCCAGTTCACGCGCCTCGCGGCTGAGATGGGCCTGGTCGGCATAGCCGGCATCAGCGGCCAGCATCGCCAGCGAGTGCTGCGGCAGCGCACGGCTGTGGCGCAGGAAACGTTGCAGCCGCAGGATCCGCTCCAGCGTCTTGGCGCCGTAGCCGAACTGCGACTGGCTGAAACGCCGCAGGCTGCGCGGGCTCAGGCCCAAATGCGCCGCCAGCGTATCCAGCGTGGCATTACCCGCGGCGAGCGCCTGGAACAGGACATGGGCGCGCTGCGCCGGCGTATCGAGCGCGGCCGCACCCATGTGCTGTTGCAGGCAGTGCGCCATTCGCTGCAGGCGCTGTGCAGGCGCGGTGTCGCCGATGGAGGCCGCCGCCTTGTTCGCCCACGCGCCCTTCAGGTCGGCCAGTGGCACGGCCTGGCCGATGATCCCGGCCAAGGGCAGGCCCAGCGCGGCCAATGCCTGGCCGGGACGGAAGCGTGCGCCCAGCACCTGCGCACCGGGTGCCAGCGCCGGGTGCGCGGCCACGCGGTCCGGGCCGACGACGAACAGCGCACCGTCGCGCCAGAGGATATCCACGCAGCCATCGGGCAATACGGTGATGTGCCCATCGGCATCGGCAGGAAGCTGGCTCTGCCACAGCTGGCCAAAGTGGCCGCGCAGCTGCGCAGGCGCCAGATGCTCCTGGTAGGTCGTGCCGGTGCCTGCAAGAGAGGAAGGGTCGCCCATGCCGCATTGTGGCGCCACGGGGCCCATAAAAGTGAAGCCCGGCGCGAGGCCGGGCTTCGGTTGGCGTGTGGGAGAGAGAGAGAGTCACACGCCAGCACAACACGCACTAACGACAGGCGTTTGTTACCAGGTGAAGCGCGGGCCCACGAACCACTCGCGGTCGCCGGCCTTGGCCAGCTTCACTTCGCCACTCAGGCCCCAGTTCTGGTTGAACTTGGCGGTGGCGCCGACACGGCCATAGAACTCGCCGTCCGGGTTGATGCCGTGCTTTTTGGTGTAGTCCTCGTAGCCGGCCATCACGTAGCCTTCCACGTACGGGTTGAACGCGGTGCGCACGCCAACTTCGGTCGAGTAGCCGTTGAAGTCCAGGCCATGCTTCATGTCGAACTTCTGGTACGCAACGCGAGCCACCAGGTCGGTGTTCGGTGCGATGCCGTAGTTGTAGCCGGCGCCGATGCGCCACTGGTCGACGTCATTCTTGAACTTGTCGGTCTCCTGCGCGCTGTAGTCGCCGAAGATGTGGAAGTTCGGGTGCACCGCCACGGAACCCTTCACCTTCCAGCCGTCGGCGTCGCCGCCCTTGGCATCGGTGTTCACGTAGCCGCCTTCAACGTAGTTGTACGACAGGCCATCGGTTGCCGATGCAGCGAACGGCAGAGCAGCCAGAAGACCCAGGGCAAGCAGCGAATTCTTGTTCATCGGGACACACCTTTAATTATTTTGGTTTCGTCGGCCGCCTCCCGGGAGGGGGAGAGAGAAGAGGCGGTCGACAGGTGTGAATTATCCGTTAGGGGGTCTAATCAACCCTGAATATTGAACTGACTGGTGTATAAATAAGGCTGGCGTTCAGGGAACTCCGCATGGGACCGCTGTCGGCTTCTTACGCGCACCACGCTCGATGCTTGATGCGGGCACTGATCCTGATCGCCTCGCCGGTTGCGCTACTGCAGGCACAGGCCGCTGAGCGCATCGTTTCTGCCAGGCACATCGTCGTACAGACAGACGATGTCACGCGCTTCTTCAAGGTGCTGGACGCCAACCAAGGGCGCCCAAGCGCCGATGATCTGCAACACGGCTATCTGGATGCGGGTACGGATGCCCTGCGCAGCTTCACCGACCGCCGTATCGGCTCGATGGAGCGGCTGGCCAGGGCCATCCAGGACAAGCCGGCATTGTTTGCGAAAGCGAGAACCTGCGCGACCGCATTGCCATCGATCCGCACGCGCGTCGCCGCTGCCGTCGATCGACTTGGCGCCCTGTTGCCGTCTGCGCGCTTTCCTCCGGTCACCGTACTGGTGGGCCGCGGCAACAGTGGTGGCGTGACTACCGAAGCAGGTGTGGTCATCGGACTGGAAGCACTGTGCAACGCCGACTGGATGCAGACCGACGTAGGTGACCGCTTCGTGCATCTGATCGCGCATGAGTATGTGCACGTGCAACAGCCCGGTGCACGCGTGGACATCGAGCAGCCCACCCTGCTCTATCAGACCCTGCTGGAAGGGGGCGCCGAATACGTGGCCGAACGGATCTCCGGGCAACCGGCCAACGCGCATCTGCAGCGTTGGACACAGGGTCGCGAGTGTGCGCTGGAGCGCGCGTTCCTGCAGGACAGCATGGGTACCGATCTTTCGAGGTGGCTGTACAACGGTCCCGGCGACGATGCGCGCCGCGGAGATCTCGGCTACTGGATCGGCTATCGCATCGCCCATGCCTATGTTGCGCGCGCGGCCGACACGCGCAGCGGCGTCGCCGAACTGCTGGATGTCCAGCCTGGGAACGCTGCAGCGCTGCTGGAAGCAAGTGGATGGCAACCTGCGTGCGGAGCAGGCGGAAGCACGCAGACGCGCATGCCGTGATGCCGGCTTCATGCAGGTGAATGGGTAAGGTTTAACAGGCACAAGGCGCCCCGCCGATGCAGATCAGTTCGCTTGATCCCGCTTGTTAAGGTTTGTTGATCTACAGGCCTTCACAGCCCATCCACGTACTCAAATTCCAGCTGAAAGCACGGGCTGGCGCCGGGAACAAACGCCGCTATATTCCAGCTTCCCCAGACGAAGGAGGGAGTTGGAAATGAAACTGACCAAGCAGCACATCAACGCAGCACGCGCCATCACCGTCGCCATCGTGGCCACCGTAAGCCTCGGCGCTTGCGCCACCTACAAGGACGAGTTCGCAACCATCAACTCGCGCCTCGATCAGCTCGACGTAAAGGTGCAGGGCGCTGCCCAGAGTGCCGAGTCCGCCAACCAGTCGGCGCAGCAGGCCAACCAGCGTCTGGACCAGATCGAAGGCCGCGTACAGCAGCTTGAAAGGGCACCGGCCGGTCGCAAGCCGCGCGGCTGATAGCTCCCTCATCCTTTGAATTGATCCACCTCTGTATCGGGAACCAGTGGCCTTCGCCGGCCACTGGCATCCTTCCACCCAGGATTGCATTGCAAGGAGCCGTCCCATTCGTACCTCCTCCTCCCCTGCACGCCGCGTCCTCCATGCCGCACTGGCGATGGCACTGGCCGTTGCGTGCAGCGGCGCAGCCAGCGCCAAGGGCAAGGACAAGGAAGCCCCTGAACAGCGAATTGCCGCCGTTGATGAACTTCCACCCGACCAGAGCGTGTCCGAAACAGTGATCGAGCTGGCCGGCTGGGTGGTTGCCAGCAAGGACAACCAGGGCTACCCGTTCGCAATCATGGACAAGGCCGCCGCGCAGGTCCTGATCTTCGGCGGCGACGGTAAGCTGCGCGGCGCGGCACCGGCGCTGTTCGGTTCGGCCATCGGTGATCACTCGGCCCCTGGTGTTGCCAAGCTCGCACTGAGCGCGATTCCCGGCCATGACCGCACCACCCCTGCCGGCCGTTTCATTGGTGGCTACGGCCCCTCCGACGATGCCGGGCGCGTGCTGTGGGTGGACTACGATTCCGCCGTCTCGATGCACCCGCTGCCGCCAGGCACCCCGAAAGAGAAACGCGCCCAACGGCTGGCAACGCCGACGCCGGACGACAACCGCGTCACCCACGGCTGCATCAACGTCTCGCCCGCGTTCTACGAGCAGATCGTGCAGTCCACGTTCGAGAAGGGCGGTGTGTTCTACATCCTGCCGGACAAGGATTCGATCGCGAAGACGTTCCCGGAGTTCGCGCAGAGCCGTGCCGCCGCAGATGGCGACGAGAAGAAGACCGCACAGCATGCCGGCGAGTAGAGCGTTCCTGCATCCGCCTTTGTCGCTGCGGCGCACGCCTTGACCGAGCCTGCCCGCCCGGGCAGCTGCGATGCACCGTCGGCTGCTGGAAAGTCGCCTGCGGCTGAGGCAAGGCGCCATCCCTTGGGGGCCAGCACGCTGGCATACTGCGCCCGTTGATGATCCTGCGAGGCAATGTCTGCCTCGTCCAAGAGGCCGCCGGTGGACCCACTCTTCCAGTTTCTGCTGAGCACGATGGGTGGCGTATTCGTCTTCCTGTTCTTCGTGGCGCGCGAGTACCTGCGTGGCTTGGGATGGCTGCTCGGTTCCTGGGATCCGAACATGGGGCACGCGACCGAAGATGAGCTCATTTCGAAGGCCAATCGCAGCGCCTTGCTGATTGCGGCGGTGCTTCTGGCGTGGGCCTTCATGGGCCCTTCTCCCTACCGCCACAACTGGGAAATCGAAGTAATGGGCATCGGCGCCGGCATGCTGCTGGCCTATGTGGTGATCATCCGCCTTGCAGCTTCAAGGGTGAAGAGGCTGCTTGGGTGAGCGTGCCTCACATCAGCACCAATGAGGATCAGGAAGCCGTAGCCTCTGCAGCCCGCGCCAATGCCGCGGCGTGCGCGTCGCCCTTCCGCTCGCTGTAGCGGTCTACCAGGTAGTCCGACCGGCCCCGCGTCAGCAGCGTGAACTTCACCAGCTCTTCCATCACATCCACCACCCGATCGTAGTACGGCGAGGGTTTCATCCGGCCGTCGTCATCGAATTCCTGCCAGGCCTTGGCCACCGACGACTGGTTGGGGATGGCCAGCATGCGCATCCAACGGCCGAGCACGCGCAACGTGTTGACCGTATTGAACGACTGCGAGCCGCCACTCACCTGCAGCAGCGCCAGCGTCCTGCCCTGCGTGGGCCGCACGCTGCCATCTTCCAGCGGCAACCAGTCGATCTGGTTCTTGAACACGCCGGTGACCGTGCCGTGCCGCTCGGGGCTGACCCAGACCTGGCCTTCCGACCACTGCGACCATTCGCGCAGTCGCTGCACTTCAGGGTGGTGCGGGTGCACGCTGTCCAGCATGGGCAGCGCATGCGGATCGAACACGCGGGTCTCGCACCCCAGGTGACGCAGCAATCGCTCGGCTTCCAGCGCCAGCTTGCGACTGAACGACTGCGGCCGAAGCGAGCCGTAGAGCAGGAGGATGCGTGGTGGCCCCAGATCTGCGGCGGCAAGCTGGCGGTGATCGGGCTGGGGCAGTGAGGCGTCTACCAGGTTCGGCAGGTGGGCACTTGTGATTGGCTTATTCATTCGACTATTCTAGAAATATGGAAACGTCGAATGCAATCGCCGCCCTCACCGCCCTCGGCCATGCCACCCGCCTGGCTGCCTTCCGCCTGCTGGTGGAGGCTGGCCCGGCAGGTCGCATGGCGGGCGACATCGCCACGGCCCTGCAGGTGCCCCCAGCCACGCTCAGCTTCCACCTGAAGGAGCTGGTGCAGGCCGGCCTGGTGGAGAGCGAAAGCCAGGGTCGCCATGTCTGCTACCGCGCCAACTTCGATGCGATGAACGGCTTGATCGAGTACCTGACGCACAACTGCTGCGCGGGCTCGCCAACCGAGCAATGCATGCCCACGGCGCCCGCCTGCAAGGGCTGACCCCACACAGATCCTCTCCTCTCAAGGCAATTGCTCCATGACCCGCAATGTCCTGTTCCTCTGCACCGGCAACAGCGCCCGCAGCGTGCTGGCTGAAGCCACCCTGCGTGCATGGGGCGGTGATCGCTTCAGCGCATTCAGTGCGGGCAGCCAGCCCAATGGCCAGATCAACCCCTTCGCGCTGGCCCAGTTGCAGGCCGAAGGAATGCCCATTGAAGGGCTGCGCAGCAAGTCGTGGGATGAGTTCGTGGATGCAGCACCGATGGCTCTGGTGATCACCGTGTGTGATGCAGCCGCAGCGGAAGCCTGCCCTGTGGTGTTCGGTGACTTCGTCCGCAGCCACTGGGGCCTGCCCGATCCGGCCGCCGTGGCAGGCAGCGATGCCGACAAGACCGCAGCCTTCGCGCTGGCTCATGCCATCGTGAAGGCGCGACTGCGTGCATTGCTCGCCTTGCCTGACTCATTGTGGTCCGACCGCGAAGCGCTGCAGCACGCGCTGGATCAGATTGGACAGTTGCAGCCGACCGACAGCATGCCGTGACTTCCCGCATGAATCTGTTCGAACGCCACCTGACGCTTTGGGTCGGGCTTTGCATTGCGGTCGGCACGCTGCTGGGCCACTTCCTACCCGGTGCTTTCGCGGTGCTGGCGTCCGCCGAAGTCGCCAAGGTCAACCTGCCGGTTGCCGCGCTGATCTGGCTGATGATCATCCCGATGCTGCTGAAGGTCGACTTCCGCGCGATGCGCCAGTTGCAGCAACACTGGAAGGGCATCGGGGTAACACTGTTCATCAACTGGGCGGTCAAGCCGTTCTCGATGGCGCTGCTGGGCTGGCTGTTCCTGCGCCATG
This sequence comes from Stenotrophomonas sp. YJH_SMC_133, assembly GCF_059370655.1. Classification (NCBI taxonomy): domain Bacteria; kingdom Pseudomonadati; phylum Pseudomonadota; class Gammaproteobacteria; order Lysobacterales; family Lysobacteraceae; genus Stenotrophomonas; species Stenotrophomonas sp. YJH_SMC_133. The sequence goes on from NZ_JCAFTW010000004.1 coordinate 186,604, forward strand.
CCTTCGCGGACTGGCTGCCCGCAGCACAGATCGACAGCTACATCGCCGGTTTGATCCTGCTGGCGGCCGCGCCCTGCACTGCCATGGTGTTCGTCTGGAGCAACCTGTGCCGCGGCGATGCCAACTTCACCCTGAGCCAGGTGGCGTTGAACGACGCGATCATGGTGGTCGCATACGCACCGGTGGTTGCGCTGTTGCTGGGCCTGTCGGCGATCACCGTGCCGTGGGATACGCTGCTGTTGTCGGTTGGCCTCTACATCTTGGTGCCCGTGCTGGTGGCCGCGTTGCTGCGGCGCTGGATCCTTTCGCGTGGCGGCGAGGCGAGGCTGCAGCGTGCGCTTCGACGGCTGGGTCCGCTGTCGCTGTCCGCCCTGCTGCTGACGCTGGTGCTGCTGTTCGGGTTCCAGGGCCAGCAGATCGTGAAGCAACCGCTGGTGATCGCGCTGATTGCGGTGCCGATCCTGATCCAGGTCTATTTCACTTCCGGCCTGGCTTACCTGCTCAACCGTCGGCTGGGCGTGGCGCATTGCGTGGCCGGCCCTTCGGCGTTGATTGGCGCCAGCAACTTCTTCGAGCTGGCGGTGGCGACAGCCGTGGGACTGTTCGGCGTGCATTCGGGGGCGGCGCTGGCGACGGTGGTTGGTGTGCTGATCGAGGTGCCGGTCATGCTGTCCGTGGTGCGGATCGTGAACCGTACACAAGCCTGGTACGAGAGACGCGAAGAGCACTGACACACCGGAGTGCGCCGAAGTCGATTTGCGTTCTTCGCCCCGCACTGTCGTCATCGGCCTGGTGGGGTACCCGTACGCCACGTCATCAACTTCGACCCATGTCGCATATTCCCCATGCCGCTACGGCCGTTGCGGCGCCTGCGTCTGCGACAGCTTAACAGCGTGCAAAAATGCCAAAAGCGTCTTTGATCAAGCGTTGAATGCAACTGTTCTGATTGGCACCGCGCAGCAGCACGCGTACAGATGACGTGCCATCGAAAAAGGATGGCCGGGCTTCGAAAACCCGTGCGCTTGTTTGACAACGCTTGCCCGCCGGCGTCACCCCTCGTGGCGCCGGCGGGCAATCCGTCTGCCGGCTATGGCGGGCGGAGCGTGGAGGCCCTGTGCCTGCCGGTTTCAACAAGCGCCCGGTTTTCGAGCCACGTCTCCGCCCGCCACCTTTGCGTGGCGGCTGCCGTCTGTCCTGCACGGAGCATTGCCATGAGCACACCCGAATCCTCCCGACTACGCACGCAGTACGTGCCCGCCAGCGCGGACGCGCCTTCGGAAGCACTGCACCCGCACGATCCGCACGGTTTCATCGCCACGCTCGACCGCATCGGCAAGGGCGCCGCCGCCGACGGCCAGCCCTGGCCGGAACGTCATCAGATGCCCGGCCGCCGCATGGCCTTGGCCGACGCGGACTGCGCATTGACCGGCCTGCGCGTGGCGCTGGAAATGCTGCTGGCTGCCGAGCGCGTGCGCCAGAACGGACCCGACGAGGAGTACGTGGGCGACCGCGTGATGGAGGGCCTGATGATGGCCAGCCTGTCGCTGGCCGCACAGGTCAGCGCACGCATGCGGCCGGAAGGGTAATACGGGGAACAACGCACACTGCAACGCCGGGCACGGCCCGGCGCTGCGGCGCACGCCACATCACTCGCAGAGTGCGCTGTCTTCCTTCAACGCGGCATCCTGCAGTGGCTGGCGCTGTTCGATCTGCGCACGTTGTTCCGCCGTCGGCTCGCCCAGCCACCATACACGGCAGCGCGCGGTAAGACGGCCAACCATCTTCGACTGATCGGGCGAATACAGCATCGCCAACGCGGTGCCGGGGCAGTCGTGGGCCTGGCAGGCGGTGTAGAACCACCACGGCTCACCCTGCAGCACTACCAGTTCGCCAGGACCGCTGGGCCCGCTCAACAGGCGTTCGCGCAGCGATGGAATCTCCTTGTCAGCGGATTCGGCTGCGGCCGTGCTCTTCATCAGGGCGTTGAACGCGGCCAGCACCTTCGGATCCTTGCGGCCGCAGTCGTCCACGGTATTGCCGCCCACCAGGGTGAAGAAATGCGTCGCCAGCGGGTTGTCCACGCAGGTGAGTTCCCCGCCGGCGCTCGGGTCTTCCGGTTCGCCTTCGTTGTCCGACACCGAGGGGTCCACACCGTCTTCGGCGGACGGTTCCTTCTCGACCACCGTCGCCACGGCGGCCGGTGCTTCGGCGGTCGGCGCCGGCGCCACAGCAGGTGCAGTCTCGCCAGTCTTCTCCGGTGCCTGTCCGCAGGCTGCCAGCAGCGCGGCCATCATCGCCATCCCTGTGATTCGCATCTTCATTCCGTGTCCTTGTCTGATCTGCGCTGCATCCACCAAATCGGCGGCCGCGTGATTCTAACCAGCGGCGCGCTAGGATGCGTCTGAAGCCTTCCCATCATCGCCAGGGCCTGGACGCATGCGCCGCACACGACTCGCCATGATCTTCTGCAGTGCCCTGCTGATGGCATCGCCGGCAATTGCCCACGATGCAGAAGGCGCGAAGCCCGCACAGCCGCTTCCCGATATCGCGCTGCCCGCACCGCTGGACCGTGTACTGCGCGACTACGAGCAGGCGTGGCGCACGGGTGATGCCAGGGCATTGGGTGCGCTGTTCGCCGAGGATGGCTTTGTGCTGCAGAGCAACCAGCCGCCGGTGCGAGGCCGCAGCGCAATCGAGGCCGCGTATGCCGGCCAGGGCAGCAGTCCGTTGCGGCTGCGTGCCTTGGCGTATGCGGTGGAGGGGAATACGGGCTACATCATTGGTGCGTACAGCTACGGCAACAACGTGGGCGATACCGGCAAGTTCACGCTCACGTTGAAGCGCGTGGGGGATGGGCCGTGGCTGATCTTTTCGGACATGGACAACACCAGCGCGCCGCCGCGGGCGCGGTGATCGGCGTTGCAGTAGATCCACGCCATGCGTGGATATGCAGCGCGCGTGATGCCAAGCAAGCTTGGCACCCACCAAAGCCTGTCTCCCGTCCGGCACCCGCGTGTACTCCCTGATGAAAAAACCCCGGCACGTAGCCGGGGTTTTTCGATTCACTTGAACAGCGTGTCCGGGTATTCCGGTTTCTGTTCCCGCGCCAGCAATGCGCGCAGGCCTTCTTCAGGTGTCTGCTCACCGTGCAGCACGGCACGCACGCGGTCGGAGATCGGCAGGTCGATGCCATGGCGGCGCGCCTGTCGCATCACTTCGTCGGCGGTCTGCACCGACTCGACCACCTGGCCGATTTCGCGCACGGCATCCTGCAGCGTCTGGCCACGGCCCAGGGCCAGGCCCAGGCGGCGGTTGCGCGACAGGTCGCCGGTGCAGGTCAGCACCAGATCGCCCAGGCCCGCCAGGCCCATCAGCGTTTCCGGCTTGGCACCGATGGCAGCGGCCAGGCGCAGCATCTCGTTGAGGCCACGGGTGATCAGGCCGGCACGGGCGTTGAGGCCCAGCTGCATGCCATCGGCCACGCCGGTGGCCACGGCCAGCACGTTCTTCATCGCGCCGCCCAACTCGGCACCGACCATGTCGTCGCCGGTGTAGGCGCGGAACGCCGGGCCATGCATCGCCTCGGCCACCATCTGCGCGAACTCGGGCACGTCGCCGTGCACGGTGATCGCGGTCGGCAGGCCCTGGGTGACTTCCTTGGCGAACGACGGCCCGGTGACAACGGCCAGCGGCACGTCCTCACCCAGCACTTCGCGCGCCACTTCATGCAGGAAGCGGCCCGAACCGGGTTCGAAGCCCTTGGTGGCCCAGGCCACGCCGGCACCGGCAGGACGCAGCGGCGCCAGCGCACGCACGGTTTCGCCGAAGGCATGCGAGGGGGTCACCACCAGGATCCAGGCCGCGCCCTCCACCGCCGACGCCAGGTCGGTGGTGGCACGCAGGCTGTCCGGCAGCGGGATGCCCGGCAGGTAACGCGGGTTCTCGTGGCGCTGGTCGATGGCTTCGACCACGGCAGCATCGCGCCCCCACAGCACGGTCGGATGACCGTGCCGTGCGAGCAGGCTGGCCAGCGCGGTTCCCCAGGAACCGGCGCCAAGCACGGCGATCTTGTCAGCGGTAGTGCTCATCCGTGACGTCGCGGCAGGAATCAGGCGTTGCCAGCCGGCTCGGAGTCAGCCAGCGACGGTGCGTCGCCCTGCTCCTGGCGCTGGCGCAGGGTTTCTGCGTACAGGCCTTCGAAGTTGATCGGCTGCAGGAAGAACGGCGGGAAGCCGCCGGCCTGGATCAGGTCGCTGATCAGCTGGCGCACGTACGGGAACAGGATGTTCGGGCACTGGGTGCCGAGCAGCACGTCGATCGACTGCGGGTCCAGGCCGACCAGGCCGAACACGCCGGCCTGCTTCACTTCGGCCACGTAGGCGGTGCGCTCACCAGCCTGGCAGGTCAGGGTCACGGCCAGCACGACTTCGAAGGCGTTCTCACCCAGGCGCTGCACCTGCTGGTTCAGGTTCAGCTGCAGCTCCGGCTGCACCTGGTCATTGAAGATGGTCGGGGCGTTCGGCGACTCGAAGGAGACGTCCTTGACGTAGATCTTCTCGACGGTGAAAGCGGGGCCGGTGGCGGCATCGACCGGCGCAGCAGCGCCGTTGGTGATCTCTTCGGACATTTCCAGTAACTCCAATGAATGCAATGAAAACGATGGTCGAATTACTGCGATGGGGGCGGGATCAGGCCCATACAAGGCCGGATCCGCCACCTGCGGCAATCAGTTGCGGCCCTTGACCAGCGGCAGCTCGGCCTGCTGCCAGGCGGGAATGCCGCCGTCGAGCACGTAGACCTTCTCGAAGCCGGCCTTCTTCAGCGCCTTGGCGGCGGTTTCCGAGGCGTTGCCGCTGCGGCACACCAGCACCACCGGCGACTGCTTGGCGTTGGCCACCAGCTTGTTGTCCGGGCCGAAGGCACTGGCCTGGGCGTTGCGGCTGCCGGCAATGTGGCCCTTCTCGAAGTCACCGCTGGCCGACAGGTCGACCACCACCGTGCCGCCCGCGTTCATCAGCTGGGTCAGTTCGGCGGGCTTGATGCCCTTGAAGCCCCGGAACAGGCGGCGGATCTCGGTGACGATGATGGCCACGGTCAGGCCGACCAGGGCCGCGGACAGCATCGGGTTTCGGCCTGCAAAGGCCAGCAACTCTTCGTAATTCACTCAGGTCACGGGTCGATTAAGCGGGCGCCGATTGTCGCACAAGCCGGACGCGGCCCGTCACTGCCCCTTCCACAGGTCCGGCAGGCCGGCGGTCTGCCACCAGCGCTTGGCCTCCGGATCCCAGCGCCAGCGCTCGACCACCATCACGGTGCGTTCGGCCTGGGTGTTCTGGTTGATCACCCCGATTTCGACCCGGCGCTCGACCAGGCCGCCTTCCAGCGCCGCGCTGCTACGCTCGCGGTAAGACGACACGCGCAGCTGCGCGTAGCGGTTGAGCTCGAACTCGGTGGGCGGCTTTTCCTTGCGCAGCTTGGGGTCCAGATAGCCGATGGCATCGTCCATGCTGCCCCAGCGGATGGTCGCGCCGTAGGCGATCTGGGTCTCTTCCAGCAGCTTGCGCTGCTTGCGGCTCAGGTCGTCGGCCGAAGCCACGGCGCTGACCAGCAGCAGGGAACACATCAGGAACTGGATGAGGCGGCGCATCGGTGGTTTCCCCAGAACGTCAGCCTGCCATCCTACCCTTTGGCGAAGGCAACGAAGCGACCGCTGAACTCGGCGGCGGGCTTGCCATCGGCACCGGGCTGGGTGGCGATGATGCTGATGCGGGCCTTGCGGCGCTGGCGGAAGGTGTTCAGGAAGGCATCCCAGCCAGTGGCCTCGGCCGCTTCGGCGTGGGCGTGCAGGTCTTCGTAGACCGGGGCCAGGTAGCGCAGGTTGCTGTCGGCCACGTAGACCTCGGCATCGTGGCCGGCCAGGCGCAGGCGCAGGCTGACCAGCGCCCAGCCGGACAGGGTCAGCACCGAGGCCAGGCTGCCACCGAAGGCGTTGCCCTTGTCGTTGACGTTGGCGGCCAGCGGCGCGGTGATGCGCAGCACGCCATCGGCATAGCCGTCGAGCTGGATCTGCATGGCGCGGACCGCCGGCATGCAGTCCAGCACGTCCTGCAGGGCGGCCAGCGAGGAAGTCAGAGCATCAACGGACATCGGAGCAGAGACCACGACAACGAAGGGCCCGCATAATGCAGGCAATGGCCGACCATACGATACCCACTGGCGCCGCCGGTTCCGAGCCGGGCTGGACCTTCATTTCGCTGCGACCGCAGGGCCAGAATTCCGCACTGCGCCGCGCCGTTGCTGGGCTGGGCGGGCATGTGGTGGCCCTGCCACCCTGGCGCCTGCAGCGCTTGAACGGCATGCCAGTGGTGCGTCAGCTGCAACGCGCGCTGAACTGCGATCGGGTGGTGTTCACCAGCCCGGCCGCCGTTGCCGCAGCCGCGTCCCTGCTGCCGCTGGCCGAGGCGCAACGCAGCCCGTGGCTGACCGTGGGCGAAGGCACCGCGCGCGCACTGCGGGCGCAGGGCGTCGGCGAGGTGCATGCACCGCAACGGATGGACAGCGAGGGCCTGCTGGCGCTGCCGGTGCTGGCCGAGGCGCGGGGCCTGCGCATCGGCCTGGTCACCGCCCCCGGCGGACGCGGGCTGATTGCTGCACACCTGCAGGCCGCCGGCGCCACGATCGAACGTGCCGATGTCTACCAGCGCCGCCTGCTGCGCCTGCCGCCCCGCACGTTGGCTCGATTGCCGCATTCAGCGCAGCCGTGGGTGCTGGCGGTGAGCAGTGGCGAAGCGCTGCAGCATTTCTGGCAGCAGCTTCCGCCGGCATTGCAGCAACGCCTGCAGGCCCAGGCCACCGTCGTCGTGGCCAGCGAACGGCTGGGCGATCAGGCGCATGCACTGGGGCTGCAGCGCGTGGTGCGCGCGGCCGGGCCCACCACGGCACAGCTGGTGGCCGCTGCACACGCCACGCTCACCGTCCCGGCAGCGACCTGAACAGGGACGTGGGTCACGCTTGCCGCTGTGGTCGGCAACAGTGATGCTGTGCACAACGCGGCCTGCCGGATCCTGACCGGCGACGTTGCCGACAAGGAAGCCCCATGAACGAGACTCCGCCCGTTTCCCCGCCCCGTCGACCCGTGCGCTGGCTGCTGCCGCTGGCCGGAGTGGTCGTGCTTGGCGTGGGCGGCTATGCCGGCTGGTACGTCTGGCAGCAGCAACAGCACGAACAGGAAGCGCAGGCACAGACCATGGCCGTGCAGCTGCAGGGCCTGGAGGCGACGCTGGATGCACTGCGCCGCGACCAGCGCGCGACCAGCCAGCGCCTGCAGGATGCGGCGACCACCAACCGCGTGCTGCGCGACGAGATGCTGGGCCTTTCGCAGCGCAGTGCGCTGCTGGAAGAGAACCTGGCCAAGCTGGCCGACAGCGCCAATCAGGGCCGCCAGGCGGTACAGCGCGATGAGGCCGAACTGCTGCTGACCCAGGCGGCGCAACGCCTGAACTACGCCGACGACGTGGAAGGCGCGCGCCGCCTGTATGCACAGGCCGCCACCGCGCTGGCCGATCTGCCCGACAGCGATGGCCTGAACCTGCGCCAGGCATTGGTGCAGGAGCGCGATGCGCTCGATGCGCTGGGCGCCGGCCCGCGCGTGCAGTCGCTGCAGCGGCTGGATGCGTTGGCCAGGGCACTGCAGGGGCTGCCGTCGCAGGTGACCGGCAACGCTGCGACCGACACCGCAAAACCGTGGTGGCAATCGACGCTGGCCCCGTTCGTGGACATCACCCCGAGCCGCCAGAATGGCCCGCTGACCGCCGCCGAACGTCGCAATGCCGACGACGCCCTGCAGCTGGAACTGACCCTGGCGCGCGCCGCGATCGAACGCGGCGACCGCACGGGCCGCGATACCGCACTGGAACGCGTGGAACACTGGGCACAGCGGCGTTGGCCGGATTCACCGGCCCTGCGCGCGCAACGTGCTGAACTGAAGGCCTTGCGCGAGCTTCCGCTGCAGGCCAGCAACACCGTGCTTGGCAGCACCCTGCAGCAACTGCGCACCCAGACCGACCGGAGGTAATCCCGCATGAAACCCCTGCAATCCCTGGTTGTGCTGTTGCTGGCGGTGGCCATCGGCGTGGTGGCCGCGCAATGGCTCGGCGCCGATGACCTCAACCGTTTCGGTGAAGTGACCCTGCGCTACGGCGGTTACGACTACCACAGCAACCTGCCGAAGGTGGCGCTGCTGTCGGTGATCGCAGTGCTGGTGCTGTGGCTGCTGTGGAGCCTGATTGCCGCACCGTTCCGCGCCTGGGGCCGCTACCGCCGCAAGCAGGGCCGGGTACGCCTGATCGACGGCCTGCAGGCCTACGAGCACGGCCAGTGGCAGCGTGCCGAGAAGCTGCTGGATGGCGCTGCCAAGGACCCGGAAGTGAGCGCGGTGGCGCTGGCCAATGCCGTGCGCAGCGCACAGGCACGTGCCGACGGCCCCGCCGGTGAAGCGCTGCTGCAGCGTCTTGGCGAGAGCGATGCCACCCTGCAGGCACTGCTGCGCGCCGAACAGCTGCTGGCGCGCGATCTGCCGGTGGATGCGATCAACGCATTGGACGTGGCGGCGATCCAGCCGCTGCCGCCGCGCGGCCTGTGGCTGCGTACCGAGGCGCTGGCGCGTGCCGGTCGCGCACACGAGGCCTATGGCCAGCTTGGTGCGCTGCGCCAGAGCAAGGTACTGCCGGCCGAATCGAACAGCGAACTGGAAGCCCGCCTGGCCGCACAGGCGCTGCTGGAAGCGGCCGATGTCAACGCATTGGCCGCACAGTGGGAAGCCACGCCGAAGGCGCTGCGGCCGACCCCGGACGTGGTGGGAGCCTATGCCAGCCGCGCGGTGGCCCTGAACTGGGATGAGCCGGCGCTGCTGGCGCTGGAACAGGCGCTGGACCAGCGCTGGGACGACGAACTGGTGGCGCTGTACGGCCGCCTGCCGGCCGAGCGCCTGGCCACCCGCCAGGCCAACCTGGCGCGCTGGCGCAATGTGCATGATGGCTCGGCCGCACTGCATCTGGCGCAGGGCCGCGTGGCCCTGGCCCAGCAGCAGTGGGATGCCGCCGATACGTTCCTGCACGAGGCCATCGCCGCCGGCGCCGGTGCCCCGGCGTGGGAAGCGCTGGGTGAACTGTTCGCGCAGCGTGGCGAGCACGCGCTGGCCGCGCAGTGCCTGGCCAATGCGCTGCGACTGCAGCGCGGCGAGGACAGCGTGGCGCTTGTGCGCGGCAGCGAGGCGCCGCTACGTGCCACGGTGGAAGAGCAGCCCATCGCGGTGCAGCCGCCGGTGTATGACGCCAATGAAGAGCGCGACGAGTTCGGCAACCCGCGGTTGCCGTGAGGCGTGCCGACCAACGGTCGGCACCCACCGGAGCAACAAAAAAACGCCGCCCAATGGGCGGCGCTTTCATGTGTGGAACCCGGTAGTCGCCAACCTTGGTTGGCGCGCGGTCGCAACGATCAGCGTTCGACGATCGCCACCACGCCCATGCCGCCGGCGGTGCAGATCGACACCAGCGCGCGGCCACCGCCGCGTTCGGCCAGCTGCTTGGCTGCGGTAGCAATCACACGTGCACCGGTGGCGGCGAACGGATGGCCGGTGGCCAGCGACGAGCCCAGCAGGTTGATCTTGTCCGGGTCGATACGGCCCATCGGTGCATCCAGGCCCAGGCGGTTGCGGCAGTAATCCTCGCTCTCCCACGCACGCAGGGTGCACAGCACCTGTGCAGCGAAGGCCTCGTGGATCTCGTAGATGTCGAAGTCCTGCAGGGTCAGGCCATTGCGCTTGAGCATCTCCGGCACGGCCACGGTCGGTGCCATCAGCAGGCCTTCGCCATGCACGAAGTCCACCGCAGAGACGTGCGCATCGCGCAGGTACGCCTGCGGCTCATGGCCGTGCGCACGCGCCCACTCTTCACTGGCCAGCAGCACCGCGGCGGCGCCATCGGTCAACGGCGTGGAGTTGGCGGCGGTCAGGGTGCCACGGCCGGAGACCTTGTCGAAGGCCGGCTTCAGCGTGGCCAGCTTTTCCAGCGAGGTATCCGGACGCAGGATGTTGTCGCGCTCGACGCCACGGAACGGTGCGATCAGATCGTTGAAGAAACCGCGCTCATAGGCAGCGGCCAGCTTCTTGTGCGAGGACACCGCCCACTCGTCCTGCGAGTCGCGCGAGATGTTCCATTCCTTGGCCATGTCCTCGCAGTGGTCGCCCATGCTCTTGCCGGTGCGCGGCTCGGCCACGCCCGGGAACTCGGGCTTGAGCTCGGAGAACTTGAAGCCGGAAGTGAGCGCGCGGATCTTGTCGCCAGTGCTCTTGGCACGGTTGGCGGCCAGCAGGCGCGCGCGCAGCTTCTTGCCGTAGACGATCGGCACGTCGGAGGTGGTGTCCGAACCGCCGCCGATGCCCGATTCGATCTGGCCCAGCGCGATCTTGTTGGCGACGGTGATGATGCTGTCCAGCGAGGTGCCACAGGCGCGCTGCAGTGTGATGCCCGGGGTCAGCGGCGACAGGCCGGACGACAGCGTGGCTTCACGGCCCAGGTTCCAGTCGCTGGAGTGCTTGATCACCGCACCCATCGCCACTTCACCCAGCTGCTGGCCGTGCAGGCCGAACCGTTCGACCAGCGCGCCCAGCGTACGGACCGACATGCCGAGGTTGCCGACATCCGAATACGCGGTGTTCTGGCGGCAGAACGGAATGCGGACGCCACCGAGGATGGCGACGGGACGAGCGTTGGGCATGGAGATACCTGGCATGGATGAGGGTGTCTGCAACATGGCCTGCACGGCGGAGCAGGCATAATGGAGCCAAGTGTAGCTGCCGCCCTGTGATGGGCCAACCGTGGAACCATGAGCAAACCCGACCCCGCGATGAATGCCCTTGGCGTGCTGGCCCTGGAACTGGCCGGCGGTGAAATCCCCCGCCAGGCGGTACTCAGCGCCGAACAGGCCGGTGAACTGGCCGATCGCGTCGGCCGCGACCTGTCCAAGCTGGTGCCGCAGGTGGCCGAGCTGGACCTGGTGTTCGCCGCCGCCCATTTCGACCCGGCCGAAGTGCTGCGCCCGGGCTGGCCGATCCACCGCCGCCTGGAAGAACTGCAGATGCGTGCCCCGGGCCGCAACCAGGGCCCGCGCCTGCTGGCCTTTGGTACCGACGCCCAGGGCGACGTGCCGCTACCGTTCCAGGCCGACGCCAGCCTGGTGGGCGGCGGCCTGCGCGTGGTGCCGTTCCTGCTGACCGGCAGCGACGTGGCGACGACCAATGCGGTGGCCGAGGCGCTGGAAGACACGCTGCTGGCCAACGGCATGGCCCATGCCGACACCGCGTTGATGGCGCAGAACACCTTCGGTGCCCGCATCGAGCACGCGCGGTATTTCACTGTGAATGATCTGGCCGCGATGATGTCGATGCAGTACGACAACCAGGGCCTGGCCGCACTGTGGCCGCTGATCGAGACCGCGATCATGGCCCCCGGTGAAGACGAATGGCTCAACGCCGCGCCCGAGCCGCTGCTGCGTTACACGCATGGCGAAGCACGCATGGCGCTGTTCGATCCGGCCGGCTGGTGCGCGCACTACGATCACGGCAAGAACGATTGCGACCGCCTGAAGGGCATCTACGAGCAGTTCCTGATGCGCCAGCGGCAGATGGCCGCCGTGCTGGAAGCACATGGCGTGCCGGTACTGTTCGTGCACTGCGAGGCCGGCCAGGACGCGCGCGAACTGCTGGCGCGCTGAAGGCGGGTAGTGCCGGCCGCTGGCCGGCAACATCTGGATCTACGATTGCCGGCCAGCGGCCGGCACTACCGATCAGGAAAAACGCCGGCTTGCGCCGGCGTTTTCCGTTTCAGCAGAAATAGCCGCAGTGCTGTTCGTGCACTGCGAGGCCGGCCAGGATGCGCGCGAACTGCTGGCGCGCTGAAGGCGGGTAGTGCCGGCCGCTGGCCGGCAACATCCGGATCTGCGATTGCCGGCCAGCGGCCGGCACTACCGATCAGGAAAAACGCCGCCTTGCGCCGGCGTTTTCCGTTTCAGCAGAAATAGCCGCAGTGCTGTTCGTGCACTGCGAGGCCGGCCAGGACGCGCGCGAACTGCTGGCGCGCTGAAGACGGGTAGTGCCGGCCGCTGGCCGGCAACCTCCGCATTTGCGATTGCCGGCCAGCGGCCGGCACGACCGATCAAGAAAAACGCCGGCTTCTGCCGGCGTCCTCCGTTTCCAGCAGGAGCGCGCTTACGGCGCCTTCTGGATCACCGCACACGCCAGGCGCGCGCCGGCATTGCCGGTCGGCTGGGTCTTGTAGTCATCCGCATCGGCGTGGACGATCAGGCCACGGCCGATGATGTCGAAGTCATCACCCTTGCCGATGTTGACGTTGCTCGACACCGGGCCGTCGATGGTGGCCACGCCCTTGTCGTCGGCCTTGATGTTGGGCATGTCGCCGCCGTGGTGCGGATCGGTGGCGACATTGCCGTGATCCTGCTTGCCCGGGTTGAAGTGGCCACCGGCACTCATGCCGTCCGGGGCGCTGCAGTCGCCCTTCTCGTGAATGTGGAAGCCGTGCTCGCTGCCCGGCTTCAGGCCGCTGATCTGGCCGGTCACGTGGACCTTGCCATCGACCACCTTGAAGGTGACGCTGCCCTTGGTCTCGTTGCCCTGGGTCGGTGCCAGCTCGGCGCTGGCCGTAGCATCGGCAGCCGGTGCAGCCGCCGGGGCCGGCGTTGCAGCCGGTTCGGTGGTAGCACCGTCGGCCGGCGCGGCCGGCGGGGTTTCAGCCTGCGGCGCGGCCGGCTGCTGGTTGCAGGCCGCCAGGCCCAGCGCAGCAATGGCTGCGAACAGCGAAGTGTGGATCAAGCGCATGGAATCTCTCCCTGGATGATGCCTGCAGTGATCAGCGGACAACCCGGATCACGCCACAGGCGATGCGGACGCCGGCATTGCCGGCGGGCTGGCTGCGATAGTCGTCGGCGTTGGCATGCACGACCAGTGCACGTCCGGCGATATCGGTGGCGGCGCCTCCGCCAAGGGTAACGCCCTTGAGGTGGATATCGACGTTGGCGCGGCCCTGGGCGTCGGCACGCAGATTGTCCATGTCGCCCAGGTGGTGCTTGCCGGTGCCGGCGCGGCCATGCGCAGCGCCACCGGGATTGAAGTGATTGCCGGCACTGCTGGCATCCACCGCACTGCAGTCGCCGCGCTCGTGGATGTGGAAGCCGGCCTGCTGCATCGGCTGCAGGCCACCGATCAGGCCGGTGATGTGGATACCGCCGGGCTCCACCATCAGTGCGATGCGGCCACTGACAATGCTGGCCGAGGCCGGCGCAATATTGGCCTCGACCTGCTTCGCTGCGCTGACCACGGTCGGCGGCGGCGGAGTAGGTTCGGTCTTTTTCGGCGCGCTGCCGCAGGCAGACAGCAGCACGGCGGCGGACAACGGCAGGATGGCAAAGGACAGACGCATCAAAGACTCCTTGCAGATGACACTAAGCGTTGCATCGTCCATGAACGATCAACAGTTCGGCAAGCGGGCGCGAGGATCGCGTGCAGGGGCCGTTCAATGGCCCCCGCGGCGGCGCCCGGCGCCCAGCTTGCGGGTAAGGGTATTGCGGCCAAGGCCGAGGCGGGCAGCGGCTTCTGCGCGGCGCCCATGGGTGATCTGCAGCGCGGCCTCCAGCAGCGCATGGTCGACCCGCTCGCGCACCTGCGCGTGCAGCCCTTCCACGCCTTCGGCCAGCTGACGGCGTGCCCATTCGGCCAGCAGCGCTTCCCACTGCCCCGGATCGGCGCTGGTGGTGCTGCTGCGACGACCGCGCGTACGGTTGAGCGCGGTATCGACGTCGGCCACGCCGATGGTGTCGGCGGCCGCCAACGCCGCCATCCGCCAGCACACGTTTTCCAGTTCGCGCACGTTGCCCGGCCAGTCGTGTTCGCGCAACGCCTGCAGTGCGGCCGCGGTCAGGCGCTTCGGCGGCGTATCCAGCTTGCGCGCGGCGGCGGCCAGGAACGTACTGGCCAGCTGTGCGATGTCCTCGCGGCGCTCGCGCAGCGGTGGCAGCTGCAGGCGCACCACGTCCAGGCGGTGCAGCAGGTCGGCGCGGAACTTCCCCTGCGCAACCAGACCTTCCAGGTCCTGGTGGGTGGCGGCAACCACCCGCACGTCGACGCGGATCAGTTCACGGCCACCGACGCGGAAGAACTCGCCCTGCGCCAGCACGCGCAGCAGCCGGGTCTGCAACGGCAGCGGCATGTCGCCGATCTCATCCAGGAACAGTGTGCCGCCATCGGCCTGCTCGAAGCGGCCGATATGGCGGCGCTGCGCGCCGGTGAAGGCGCCGGCTTCGTGGCCGAACAACTCGCTTTCCAGCAGCTCGGACGGGATTGCAGCGGTATTGAGCGCGACGAAGGGCCCCTGCGCGCGCGGTGATTCGCGATGCAGCGCATTGGCCACCAGCTCCTTGCCGGTGCCGGTCTCGCCGGTGATCAGCACCGCCAGCGGTGCCTGCGCCAGGCGACCGATGGCGCGGAACAGCGCGCGCATCGGCGGGGTATCGCCCACCAGTTGCGGCGGTTGGTCGCTATGCGCTTCGGCCGCAGGTGTGGCCGCCGCCAATGCCGGTGCGACGGCCGGCAGCACCCGTTGCGCCAGTGCCACCGCATCGTCCAGATCGAACGGCTTGGACAGGAATTCATGCGCGCCACCGCGGAACGCGCCGGCCGTGCTGGCTACATCGGTATAGGCCGACATCACCACCACCGGCAGCTGCGGCAGCGCGGCCTTGAGCTTGTCCAGCAGCACCAGGCCATCGTCGCCGGGCATGCGCACATCGGTGAACAGCAGCGCCGGTGGCGGGCCTTCGCTCAACGCCTGCAGGGCGGGTGCGGCGCTGTCGAAATCGACGACCTGGTAGCCCGCCTCGCGTAGCGCGGTGCACAGCACGAAGCGCACGGCCCGATCGTCATCGACCACCCAGATGCGCTGCGGGGACGAAGAAGACTCAGACATCGCGCGGGGCCTCCTCGGCCGGGGCAGCGCCGCTGACGATCGGCAGCAGCAGAGTGAACACGGTATGGCCCGGGCGCGAGCGGTAGGTCAGCGTGCCGCGATGCTCGCGCGCCACCTGCTGGGCCAGCGCCAGGCCCAGGCCAGTGCCTTCGGCACGGCCACTGACCAAGGGCAGGAACAGGTGTTCAGCCAGTTCCTCGGGAACGCCACGGCCGTCGTCGGCGATTTCCAGGCGCAACGCCAGCGTGTGCAGCTGCTCGGCAATGCGCACGCCATGCTCCACGCGGGTACGCAGGGTGATGTTGCCGGCGCCGGCCTGGATCGCGTTGCGCACCAGGTTCCAGACCGCCTGGGTGAGGCGGTCGGCGTCACCATGGAATTCGGGAATGCTGGGGTCGTAGTCGCGCTGCAGGCGCACCGCCCAGCCGGCTTCGCTCTCGGCCAGGCGCAGCACGCGCTCCAGCGCGGCATGGATGTTCAGTTCGGCGTGGGGCGCCGCCGGGGCCGGCGACAGCAGCTGGTCGAGCAGGCCGTTGAGGCGCTCGATCTCCGAACCGATCAGTTCGATCAGCTCACGTTCGCCGGCGTCGCGCTGAGCGGCACGCCGCGCCAGCAGCTGCGCCGCGCCCTTCAACCCGGCCAGCGGATTACGCAGTTCGTGGGCCAGCCCCTTCAGCGCCGCGCTGAGCGCGCTGGGCAGCGCCTGGGTGGGATCGAGTCCTGGGAACTCATCGACCGGATGCGCTTCCAGCAGCCAGCCGCCATCGTCGCGGCGGCTCATCCAGCCCTCAGCGAAGCGCGGGGCCTCGCCGGGCACCGCCAGCGCCAGCCGGTTCAGGCGCAGGCTGTCGCGTTCATCGCGGGCCAGGAAATGGGCCAGTGCCTCGCCCTGGACTTCCAGTGCGGCCAGCGGCCGACCCAACAGGCGCCGGACGCTGACGCCCAGCCAGCGGGCGAAAGCCGGATTGCAGCCGGCAATGCAGCCATCGGCCCCGGCCCAGGCCAGCGGCGTGCCCAGGGCATCGAGGGACGGCGGGGGTGCGGGGTCGGACATTGCACCAATGTAGTGCAAAACGGGGGTTCGGGGTCAGAGCCCTTTCCTCGCGGCAAGGGATCTGACCCCTTGCGCTGCGGGATCCGGGGTCGGATCCCTTTCCGTGAGGAAAGGGCTCTGACCCCTGCCGCAGGTCGAGCAAGCTCGACCACTACCAGATGCGTGGCCGGTTACAGCTTCATGTTCAGGCCGACGAACACGCTGCGGCCCGGGGCCGGCGAGAACATCGGGCGGGCGCTGTCCCAGAAGAAGCTGTCGTACCAGGCGTAGGCGTACTGGCGGCCGGTGACGTTCTTCAGCTGCAGGTCCACGCTGAAACGCGGGGTGAGCTGATAGGCCGCACTGAGGTCGAGCACGGCGAAGCCACCGAACTTGCCGGCCACGTTGCGTTCTTCCAGGTAGTAATCGCCCTGTGCACGCGCCTGCAGGCCCAGCCGCAGCGCATCCGTGGCGCGGTAATCCACACCCAGATTGCTGATATGGCGCGGGGTGGCAGCCACTTCGCGGCCCTGCAGGGAAATGCCGGCATCGCGGTCGTCGCGGGTGATCTTCGCTTCCTGGTAGGCGTGCGAAGCCCATACCGTCCAGTCGTCGCCCAGTTGCAGGCTCAACTGCGCATCCACGCCTCGTCGGCGGGTCTTGCCCAGGGTGACCGTGGTGCCAGTGGCCGGCATGTTGGATACCTCGTTTTCCGCGTCCTGCTGCCACACCGCCAGGCGCGCCTGGGCGCCCTGGAACGGCTGGAACTTCAGGCCCAGCTCCATGCCGGTGTTGGTGGACGGCTGCATCGGTGCCTGCCCGGGGGTGAGGTAGGCCGGCGCGGTGGACCCGGTCAGCACCTGGAAGGTGCGGCCCCAGTTCGCGTAGACGTGGGTGGTCTGGCCCAGGCTGTGGATGATGCTCAGCTTGGGCTGACCGATGCTGCCGTAATCCTGCAGCCGAGCGGTGATGCCGTTCATCAGGTGCGTGCGGCCACTGAAACGGTCCACGCGGTAGGCCGGCACGATCTTCCAGGCCTCGACCGGCTGGTAGACGGCCTGCACGTAGGCACCCCAGTTGTCGAAGCTGTGGCGATCGTCGTTCTGCACGCGCGCCGGCGGCTGGCTGTAATCGGTCGGTTCGGCGTAGGCGTAGCGCTCGCGGATATAGCCGTTGTCCTGCTGCTCGTAGTTCAGGCCGCCCTCGACAGTAAGCGCGGGGCTGGCCTGCCAGGTCAGCGTGCTGAGCAGGCCAGTCTGGCGCTCATCCCACACGCGGCGCTGACGCGGCAGGTTGCCGGTGGGCAGATCGCTGAAGGTCACGCGGCGGTCGTCTTCATAGCGGTTGTAGTAGAGCCGCGTGCCGAAGGTGAGTGCGTCGGACAGCTTCAGGTCGACGTGCGCGGCGATCTGCCGCATGTCGCGGTCATCGCCATCATTGCCGTTGCGCAGCTCGCTGCCACGGCGGAGCGTGCGCAGTTCCTCGGCGGTCATGAAGCCCGGTTCGTCGGCCTCATGGTGGTAGGCGCGCGCCGTCAGGCCCACGCGCAGCCCTTCGTCCAGCGTGCCGAAGAACCACTTGCCGCCCAGCGAGTACTTCTTCGAGGTGTCGTGGTCGCGATAGCCATCGCTGGCCTGGGTGCCAACAAAATAGTTCTGCGCGAAGCCATTGGCTTCGCGGCCAACCGCCAGCTGTGCATCACGGGTGTTGTAGCTGCCGTAGGCCAGGCGCGCATCGGTGTAGCTGCCGCCCTGACGCGTACCGAAGTTCACGTTGCCACCGATGTTGTGCAGCCCATAGCGCGGGTCGTTGGTCCCGCGCACCACTTCGATGTAGCTGATGTCCAGCGGGAACAGCATGTCGATGAAGCGCTGGTTGCCACTGTTGACGTTGCTGGGGATGCCGTCGATGAGGGTCTTGATGGCGTTGAGGTAGCCCTCGCCGTTGAAGGCGCGGAAGCTGACCTTGCCCGATTCGGCCCCCTGCCGCGTTTCGGTGAGCTGGATGCCGGGCATCTGCCCCAGCAGCTCCCAGCTGTGCGAGACGTTGCGGTCTTCGATCTGGTCCGCGCCGAGCACGTCCACCGAAGTCAGCACCTGGCGCGCGCTGAGCTGGCCTTCGCCATGCTGGTGCACCTGCACCTTGCCGAGGGTGAGCGCGGCATCGGCGGACTGTGCGAAAGCTTCAGGGGCGAACGGAGCGGCCGCGAGGGCGGCCACAAGGGTGGGAGTCTTCATGGGAAGGGGCGGCTGCGGTGAAATGTAATCATATAACATTTCACATGCCCGCTTTTGCAGCGTCGAGCAAGGCTCGGCGCTACAAGAGCGGGTGCCGGGGGCTGGGATTACACCGGGTAGCCGGTGGCTTCCCGTGCCTTCTTCCAGGCGGCTTCGAATTCACGCGCGGAGATTTCGTCGTCCTCGTCGAAATCCAGGAACGACACCGGCTGGTCGGCCAGCAGGAAACGGTCATCGCTGTGGGCGTGCTCGTCGGCCCAGACCATCTTGGTGCCGTAGATTTCCACCTGGCGCACGATCTTCTCGCCACGGGCTTCCATCAGCACGTTGCCCTTGCCCAGCCCCGATTCGGCCCAGTGCTTGTAGTACTTCTTTGCGGCGGACTTCGCGCCGCGTTTTGCGTTGTGCTTTGCGTAGGTCATTGCAGGGGTCCTGGCCGCAGGCGCGGCCGGAAAGTTCGGAATGGCGCCATTATCAGGCATCCGGGGTCAGAGCCCTTCCCTTTGGAAAGGGATCCGACCCCTGCTGCTTCAGTTCGGCAGGGGCGCGCCCTTCGGCCACAGCATCCAGATATTGCCCTTCTGCTTCATGTCGCCGGCCAGCTTGCCGGCGGCATCGCCGCTGCCCCAGTACAGGTCGGCGCGCACCTCACCGGCGATGGCGCCGCCGGTGTCCTGCGCGGCCACCGGGCGCACCACCGGGGTGCCGTCCGGGCGCGTGGTGGAGAGCCACAGCAGGCTGCCCAGCGGCACCACGCTGCGGTCCACCGCCACGCTGTAGCCGGCGGTGAGCGGCACGTTCAGCGAACCACGCGGGCCTTCCGGGCTGTCCGGGTTGCGCACGAAGAACACGTAGCTGGGGTTGCTGCGCAGCAGTTCCGGCACGCGCGCGGGATTGGCCCGGGCCCAGGCGCGGATCGCGTCCATGGTGACGTCTTCCTTCTTCAGCTGGCCCTGGTCGACCAGCCAGCGCCCGACGGCGCGGTAGGGGTGGCCATTCTGTTCCGCATAGGCCAGCCGCACCTGCTTGCCATCGGCCAGGCGCACGCGGCCGGACCCCTGGATCTGCAGCAGCTGCAGGTCCATCGGGTCGGTCAGCCAGGCCAGCACCGGGGCGTTGGCGCCCTGGGCCGCGATGGTGCCGGCGTCGTCATAGGGCTTGAGCACCTTGCCTTCGACGCGACCGCGCAGGCGCTTGCCCTTCAGTTCCGGGTAGAGGCTCTCCAGCTGCACCACCACCAGATCATCGGGAGTGCCGTAGACCGGCACCGTCGCCTTGTCGGTGCGGGTCAGGCTGCCGGCATAGATCGGCTCGTAGTAGCCGGTAATCAGTCCGTCGGCCTGGTGGCCACCGGCACGCAGCGCATAGGCATCAAGGTCGCGCTGCAGGAACTGGCGGATCGCGGCCGGGTCCTTGTCTGACACTGCTGCGGCGGTGGCGCAGGGTTTGGCCCAGACCGCATCGTTCTTCAGGCGGGTGCAGCTGCTGCGCCAGGCAACGAAACCGGCCTGCAGATCGCTGTTGGAGACGGGTGGCAGCGCGCTCCATGCAGCCTTGGCATAGGTCGCTGCAGGCGGCATGGTGGGCGTGGGCGCTTCAGACCCGGTGCGGGGGGCGGTGGTGGCGCAACCGGCGAGCACGGCCGCTGCCAGCAGGATGCAGTGCCTGCGCTTGACGAAGGTGGCGGAATCGATCATGCCGCCATGGTGGCGGGCCGGCCGCTGGGCGGCAACCCGGCGCGGGGTCAAGCGTTCATGCGCGGGGTCACGGCGTCTGCAGCAGCAGCGAGTACAGGATGCGCGCGTCTTCGGCATCCAGCGTCTTCGGCAGGTCGTCGCGGCCACGGAAACGGCGGTGGAAGGCGGCGACGGTGGCCTCGCGGTTGTCCAGCGGATAGCCAAAGCGGGCCAGCGCATTCCACGCGTCGAAACCCTCTGGCGCAGCACCGTCGGCCGCGCGCGGCCACACGCCAAAGCCGACCTCGGCCAGCTGCTGCCAGGGGAAGAAGCGGCTCGGATCCTGCTTGCGCGTCGGCGCCAGGTCGGCGTGGCCGATCACCTGGCGCGGCGGGATGTTCAGGCGCGAGGTGAGGTCGCGCAGCAGCACGATCAGCGATTCGATCTGCGCCGCACTGAACGGGCTGCGGCCATCGTTGTCGAGCTCGATGCCGATCGAGGCCGAATTGAGATCGGTGATGGTGCCCCAGCGCCCGGCGCCGGCGTGCCAGGCACGGCGCTCATCGGCGACCAGCTGGTAACGATGGCCATCGGCACCGACCAGGTAATGTGCACTGACCGGTCCACCGCTGTTGGCCGTGCGCAGCGTATGCAGGCTCTGCTGCACCGACTTCTGCTCGGTGTGGTGGATGACGATGATGACAGGCGTGCGCGCGTTCTGGTTGGGTGATGGCACCCAGGTGGCGAGCGGGTTGCGGGTTTCCTGCGGCGCGGAGGCACAGGCAGCCAGCAGCAGGCAGGCCGAGAGCATCAGGACAGTGCGGATCGGGTGCATGGCCTGATTGTGCGCGATCAGGCGCGATGATGCATGTCACAAGGAAGATTCGGTAGGTCCACGCCAGGCGTGGATGCGCCACTCCGGCTGTGCCACCAACGGTCGGCACCCACCAGAGCAGACCCCGTGCCAAGCAAGCTTGGTACCTACCAGAACGAGGACAGTGGAAGTGCCGACCAACGGTCGGCACCCACAACATCAATGCAATAGCTCTGCCGCTACTTCAGGCCTCGTAGGCAGATTCGCCGTGCGAAGTCACATCCAAGCCGGTGCGTTCGGCCTCTTCGGTCACGCGCAGGCCGACCACGACCTTGACCACCAGCAAGATGACCGCGGTCACCACCGCCGACCACACCACGGTGAGGCCGACGCTGACCACCTGCACCCACACCTGGTGGGCGATATCCAGACCGGCCTTGGTACCACCCAGCGACTGTGCACTGAACACACCGGTGAGAATCGCGCCGACGATGCCGCCGACACCATGCACACCGAACACGTCGGCAGTGTCGTCCACCTTCAGCAGGCGCTTGAGGCCGGTCACGCCCCAGACGCAGACCACGCCGGCGACGAAGCCGATGATGATCGCGCCGAGTGGGCCGACCGTGCCACATGCCGGGGTGATGCCGACCAGGCCGGCCACCGCACCCGAAGCAGCGCCCAGTGCCGATGGCTTGCCCTTGCTGATTGCTTCCACCAGCGTCCAGCCGAGCACGGCGGCGGCGGTGGCCAGCACGGTGTTGAGGAAGGCCAGCGAGGCCACGGTATCGGCTGCGGCAGCGGAACCGGCATTGAAGCCGAACCAGCCCACCCACAGCAGCATCGCGCCGATGTAGGTGAACGGCACGTTGTGCGGCTTCAGCGCGGTCTGGCCGTAGCCCAGGCGCTTGCCGACAAACCAGGCAGCCACCAGGCCAGCAACGCCCGCATTGATGTGGACCACGGTGCCGCCGGCGAAATCGATCGCGCCCAGCTCACCCAGGTAGCCGCCCCCCCAGACGATGTGGGCCATCGGGATGTAGCTGAGGGTGAACCACAGCGCCGAGAACAGCAGCACCGCGCGGAACTTGATGCGCTCGGCGAAGGCACCGACGATCAGCGCGGTGGTGATACCGGCAAAGGTCGACTGGAACGCGACGAACAGATAGTCCGGCAGGCCCTTGATCGGTGTGTTGCCGACCGACTCGGGGGTGAAGCCCTTGAGGAAGGCGAACTCGGTGAACGACCCGAAGAACGGATTGCCCGCGCTGAACACCGCGCTGTAGCCGTAGGCCACCCACAGCAGCAGCACCAGCGAGAACACCACCAGGATCTGGCTGAGCACCGACAGCACGTTCTTCGAACGCACCAGGCCGCCGTAGAACAGGGCCAGGCCCGGCACGACCATCAGCAGCACCAGCAGGGTGGAGGTGAGCATCCAGGCCACGTCGCCATGATCATAGGCGGCGGCCGCTTCGGCCACGGCCGGCGCAGCGGCTGCAGCTGCAGTGTCCTGCAGCGGTTCAACGGCCACGCTTTCGCTCGGCAGTGGCGACACCTGCGCCTGGGCGTGGGCATTGCCCGGCCAGGCACCCGCGGCCAGCGCACTCAGCAGCATCAACAGCCACACGACATGGAACCGGGCTTGCCACCCGGTGAGAAGGCGCATCTTCATGGGGGAGTCTCCGGAAAGGGGTTACAGCGCGTCGGCACCGATTTCGCCGGTGCGGATGCGGATGACCTGTTCGACGGCGGTGACGAAGATCTTGCCGTCACCGATCTTGCCGGTGCCTGCCGACGATTGGATCGCTTCGATCACCGCATCGGCACGCTCGTCGGTGACTACGGTTTCGATCTTGATCTTGGGCAGGAAATCGACGACGTACTCGGCGCCGCGATACAGCTCGGTGTGGCCCTTCTGGCGGCCGAAGCCTTTCACTTCGGTCACGGTAATGCCCGACACGCCTGCGTCGGACAAGGCCTCGCGGACCTCGTCGAGCTTGAACGGCCGGATGATGGCGGAGATCAGTTTCATGCGCATGTCCCGATGGTGGATGGGGCCAGCGCGCCAGCGCGCGTTGGCATCAGGCAACCAGCGGCCATCACTGTGATGGCCGTGGCTGTTGCACCGGACACGTACAGGGCCGGGACGGCCGTGCCTCTCTCCTTGCACGACCGACGCGGGAGGGAGGGCGGCCCTGGTCGCGTATCCGGTCTCTCTCTTGCCCCTGGATCAGGGGTCAGAGCCCATTCGTAAACGAACGGGATCCGACCCCGATCTGACCGCGGCTCCCCAGCCGCGAAAACGGAAGCGATGGCGGCGGGTGGGAGGGGGAAGCCCACCGCCATCGCATCCGGTCAGCTGGCGTAGTACAGCTGGTACTCCAGCGGGTGGGTGGCCGCGCGGAACTTGGTCACTTCCTGCATCTTCAGCGCGATGTAGCCGTCGATGAAGTCATCGCTCATCACGCCACCGGCCTTCAGGAACTCGCGGTCCTTGTCCAGCGCTTCCAGCGCCTGGTCCAGCGAGGAGCAGACCTGCGGGATCAGCTTCTCTTCTTCCGGCGGCAGGTCGTACAGGTCCTTGTCGCTCGGTGCGCCCGGGTCGATCTGGTTCTTGATGCCGTCCAGGCCGGCCATCATCAGCGCGGTGAAGGTGAGGTAGCCGGACTGGATCGGGTCCGGGAAGCGCATTTCGATACGGCGCGCCTTCGGGTTGGAGACCCACGGAATGCGGCACGATGCCGAACGGTTGCGGGCCGAATAGGCCAGCATCACCGGCGCTTCGAAGCCCGGCACCAGGCGCTTGTAGCTGTTGGTGCCCGAGTTGGCGAAGGCATTGATGGCCTTGGCGTGCTTGAAGATGCCGCCGATGTACCACAGCGCCAGCTGGCTCAGGCCGCCGTAGCCGTCACCGGAGAACAGGTTGGTGCCGCCCTTGGACAGCGACTGGTGCACGTGCATGCCGCTGCCGTTGTCGCCGACGATCGGCTTGGGCATGAAGGTGACGGTCTTGCCGTTGCGGTGCGCGACGTTCTTGATCACGTACTTCATGCGCAGCAGTTCGTCGGCCTTCTGCACCAGGGTGCTGAACTTGGTGCCGATCTCGCACTGGCCGGCGGTGGCCACTTCGTGGTGCTGCACTTCCACTTCGATGCCGACCTGTTCCAGGGTCTTGCACATCTCGGCGCGCAGGTCGTGCAGGGTGTCGGTCGGCGGAACCGGGAAATAGCCACCCTTCACGCCCGGACGGTAACCGCTGTTGGCGCCGTCGTACTTGGCGCCGCTGTTCCAGGCGGCTTCTTCGGAATCGACCTTGAAGAAAGTGTTGCCCATTTCATTGGCGAAACGGACCGAGTCGAAGATGAAGAATTCCGGCTCCGGGCCGAAGAACGCGGTTTCGGCAATGCCGGAGGACTTCAGGTAGGCCTCGGCGCGCTTGGCGATGCCGCGCGGGCAACGGCCATACGGCTGCATGGTGGCCGGGTCGAGGATGTCGCAGCTGATCACGATGGTCGGATCGGCGTAGAACGGGTCGACGTAGGCGCTGGCGGTATCCGGCAGCAGCACCATGTCCGACTCGTTGATGCCCTTCCAGCCGGCGATCGAGCTGCCATCGAACATCTTGCCTTCTTCGAACAGCGACGGTTCGACGATGCTGACCGGGAAGGTCACGTGCTGCTCGACACCACGCATGTCGACAAAGCGCAGATCGACGAATTCGATCTGGTTGTCCTTGATCAGCTTCTCAACGTTTTCCACGGACATCGGTACGACCTCGGATGGGGATGAATGCCTGCTGAGGTAGAGCAACGACCGTGCCAACTTTTCAGATGCCGCAAGTCATTGATTTCATGAAGGCCGCCCCGTGCGGGTGCAGAACGCGGCGCACCAAACGAGTGCACCGACCACCAGACGCACCCGTTTGGTGCAGCGCGGATCGTCTATCCTCTCGCCCTTCTTCCTTCCGCCGCGCGTGCACGCACCGTCCATGTCCGACCTGCTCTCCGCCCTGCTGCTGGGCATCCTCGAAGGCTTGACCGAGTTCCTGCCGATCTCCAGCACCGGCCACCTGCTCATCGCCCAGCACTGGCTGGGTGCCCGTTCGGACTTCTTCAACATCGTCATCCAGGCCGGCGCCATCGTGGCCGTGGTACTGGTGTTCCGCCAGCGCCTGCTGCAGCTGGCCACCGGCTTCAACCAGCGCGGGAACCGCGAGTACGTGTTCAAGCTGGGCGCGGCGTTCCTGGTCACCGCGGTGGTCGGCCTGGTGGTACGCAAGGCCGGCTGGTCGCTGCCGGAAACGGTCAGCCCGGTGGCCTGGGCGCTGATCATCGGTGGCGTCTGGATGCTGCTGGTGGAGGCCTACACCGCGCGCCTGCCCGACCGCGACCAGGTGACCTGGACGGTGGCGATCGGCGTCGGCCTGGCGCAGGTCGTGGCCGGCGTGTTCCCCGGCACCTCGCGCTCGGCCTCGGCCATCTTCCTGGCCATGCTGCTGGGCCTGAGCCGCCGCGCGGCCGCCGCCGAGTTCGTGTTCCTGGTCGGCATTCCCACCATGTTCGCCGCCAGCGCCTACACCTTCCTGGAAATGGCCAAGGCTGGGCAGCTGGGCAGCGAGAACTGGACCGACGTGGGCGTGGCCTTCCTTGCCGCGGCCGTCACCGGCTTCGTCGTAGTGAAGTGGCTGATGGGCTACATCAAGTCGCACAGGTTCACCGCCTTCGCCATCTACCGCATCGCGCTGGGCGCGGCACTGCTGCTGTGGCTGCCGTCCGGCAGCTGAACAGCACCGGGGCATGGCAACCCCGTTGCCGGCCCTACCCCGTTTCCCCCACGGTTCCCCAAGGAGAATCACCATGAACCGCAAGCTCACCCTGCTCCTCCCGCTGGCCCTGATGGCCGCCTGCAGCCAGACCCCGGCACCGGCCGGCACCGGCGGCGACGACGTGGCCCCGGCCGCGGCCAAGGCAGCAGACCAGCAGACGCTGGCGCACCTGGATGCGCAGCGCCTGCAGAGCCAGCACTGGCTGCTGCAGCAGGCCACCGGCGCCGACGGCAAGCGCATCGACGCGCTGTTCGCGCGCGAAGACAAGCCGGTCACCCTGGACTTCGCTGATGGCCGCCTGTCGGTCAGCAACACCTGCAACCGCATGGGCGGCGGCTATACCTTCGACGCTGGCAAGCTGAGCGTCAGTGCGATGGCCTCGACCATGATGGCCTGCACCGACAAGGCGCTGGTGGCGCTGGACGAGGCCGTGTCGAGCCGCCTGCAGGGCGAGCTGAAGGCCGAGCAGGATGCCGATGGCAAGCTGACCCTGACCAACGCCAAGGGCGACAAGCTGGTCTTCACCCCGGAACCGACGGCTGAAACCCGCTACGGTGGCGCCGGCGAAACCGTGTTCCTGGAAGTGGCCGCCAAGACCGAGAAGTGCTCGCACCCGCTGATCCCGGACTACCAGTGCCTGCAGGTGCGTGAGGTCAAGTTCGACGACAAGGGCCTGAAGCAGGGCGAGCCGGGCAAGTTCGAGAACTTCTACGGCAACATCGAGGGTTACACCCACGAAGACGGCGTGCGCAATGTGGTGCGCGTGAAGCGCTACGAGGTGAAGAACCCGCCGGCCGATGCGCCGTCGCAGGCGTACGTGCTGGACATGGTGGTCGAGTCGGCCATCGAGAAGAAATAAAGCGATGGAAGGGCGGCCGAGAGGCCGCCCTTCTTCATGGTCGGTAGGGCCGGCCGCTGGCCGGCTGCCCTGCGCCGCACTGCCAACACACGGATGCTGCCGGCCAGCGGCCGGCACTACCCGGATGCATCGGGAGATCGGCATGAAGCACGTCCCCGTCCTCATCATTGCTGCGCTGCTGGCCATGTCCGCGAATGTGGCCGCTGCCAGCACGCCCAGCACCGATCAGCTTGAAGCACACCTGTGGCAACTGGTGCGTGCCACCAACGCGCAAGGAAAGCGCATCGACGCGTTGTTCGTCCGCGGTCGCGCGCCCTACACACTGCGCTTCCAGTCCGGTTTCATGAGCGAGTTGAACCTGTGCAACCACGTCAGCAACGAGTACCGGCTGCAGGGCAACCTGCTGATCCTGCGCAACAGCGTGCAGACCACAGCGCTATGCGTCGATCAGAGACTGCCCACGCAGCAGAAGCTCGCCGGAAAGCTGATGCACGGCGAAGGCTCGGCACCGACGCTTGCGCTTGACGACCGCGGCGCGCTGGTGCTGCGCAACGCGAGGGGCGACACCGCAGTGTTCGAACCGGCGGCGCTGCAAGCGGATGGAAGGTAGGGCCGGCCGCTGGCCGGCATCTTCCCTGTGTTGCCGCCGTTGCCTGCAGCAGCCGGCCCGCGGCCGGCTCTACCCTGTGTGCTGCTCAGCCCAGCGCCGGGTTCAACGTGTAGGTGCCGTGCAGTGCGGCTTCGGCCAGCACGTGGCCGTGCATGGCGCGGTACGCGTCGGCGGCGGTGAAGCGCTGCGGCAGGTCCAGCGACGCCACGTCCAGCGCGAATACGCGGAAGAAGTAGCGGTGCATGCGCTCGTCGTTGAACGGCGGATACGGGCCGTCATAGCCCAGGTAATCACCGGCCATGTCCGGGTTGCCCGCGAACCAGCCGGTGAAGTCGTTCAGGCCTTGGCGGCTGCCGGCCGGGCCGTCGGGTGCGGGCTTGCCCTTCACCACGAAGCCGTCGCTGCAGCTGCCAGCGGCGATCTCCTGCACCGTGGCCGGGATATCGGCCATCACCCAGTGCACGAAATCGCAGCGCGGCTGGTCGCGCGGCACGCTCATGTCGCTGCGGCCAACCGTCTCCGGCACGGTCGGTACGTCCGGGTCCACGCATACCAGCAGGAACGAACGGGTGCCGGCCGGCGCCCCGCTCCAGGCCAGGTGCGGGTTGCGGTCCGGGGCGAAACCGTTGGCGTCGCCCGCGGCGAACTCACGATCAATCGGTGCGCCGTTGGTCAGGCTGTGGCTGGTCAACTGCATCGGACTCTCCTCACTCTTCCGGGTAACCCAGGCGCACCGCAACCGGGGTGAGCTGGGCGAAGGCGGCGCTCATCACGTCGCGGTAGTTGCGCCAGTGGCCGGCCGGCAGGCGCGGGGCTCCCAGCTGTGCCGCCGGCGGCATCGGCCGCTCGAACAGGCGGCCCAGCAGTTCGGCCATCGCCTGCGGATCGTTGCCGATCTGGTCGATGCGCAGCAGCACGTGCGGGTACAGGTCGTCCTCATGCAGCGTGGCGATCTGGGTCAGCGCGCGGGTCAGCCATTCACTGGCTTCGGCCAGCGACGTCATCGCCAGCGGCGCGGCGGCACCGTAGGCCACCCAGTCCAGCAGCATGTCGCGCGGGTCGCGCAGCACCAGCACCAGGCGGCCCTGCGGCAGCTGCGGGCGCAGCGCCCACAGCAGGGCGTTGTCCCACCACAGCAGCCAGTCGATCACGGTGTCGCTCTGCAGGCCACGTGCCGGCAGCTGTTCACGCCAGCGCTGCACCAGCCGCTCCGGCGTCAGCACGCCTGAGGCCAGGTCCTGCAGCGTGTTGTAGTTCTGGAACGCATCATCGGGCGGCGTGTTGGTGTAGCGGTCGCTGCGCAGCACCGGGCTGGCAGCAGCCAAGCCGGTCGCTACCCGCTCAACGCCCGAACCCGGCGGGCCCCAGAGGAAGATCGGCGCGGAGCTGGCATCGCCGTCGATGCTGCCCTTGTCCGGCCAGCTCGGCGGGGACTTGGCCTGTGGCGGCAGTGGCAAGCGCTGCGGCGCCTGGTCAGCCTGCAGCGACAGCCAGGTGCGCAGGGCGTCCTGCGGCTGCCCGGCGCGGTCCTGGATCTCGCCCATCCACGTCCGCAGGTCGGCGCGATGCTCTTCCGGCGCCAGCTCGATCAGCGCCTGCACGCGGGCCACGGCGGCGGCGGGATCGCGCTGCAGCAGGCCTTCGACCAGCCGGGTCTCGCCGCTGACGCGGCCCGGTTCCAGGCTGACGATGCGTTCGGCGATCGCTTCGGCCTGAGCATGTTCGCCGGCCATGTCATGCAGGCGCAGGCGCGCCTCCAGGGCCGGCAGATGCGCGGGCATCGCCGCCATCCAGCGCTCGACCGCGGTCACGGCGCTTTCGCTGCCCACCTGCTCGATGGCCAGCCGTGCCAGCCACACATCGTGCAGCTGGTCATCGGTATCCAGTACCGCATCCAGGCGTGCACGCGCTTCATCCTCGCGCCCCAGGCGCTGCCATGACATCAGCAGCAGCTGCAGCACCTGGCGGTCTTCCGGCTGCGTCTCCAGCAGCGGCAGCAGGTAGTCCAGGGCCTGCAGCGGCTGGCCATTGCGCAGCGACAGTTCACCCGCCAGGCGGCGCATCGACGGTACGTCCATCTCCGGCTGCTGCAGGGCCACCTGCATGGCTTCGGCGGCGGCAGGTACGTTGCCCTGGCGCAGTGCCAGCTGCACCACCAGCCCATGCAGCGAGGACAGCGACGGATTGAGTTCCAGCACGCGGCGGAACGACTGCTCTGCAAACGCCAGCATGTCCTTGCCCAGGTAGGCAAAGCCCAGTGCGTACAGCACGCGGGTATCGTCCGGCAGTGCCTTGCTGGCAGCCGACAGCAGCGCCAGTGCACGGTCGGCGTCACCGCGGCGCAGTGCAACCATGCCGTCGATGGTCAGCAGTTCCGGATGATCCGGCTCCACGCGCGCGGCCAGGGTGGAGATGCGCTGCGCTTCGTCGAAGTCATTGCGGCCGATTGCCAGGTGCGCCTGCATCAGATAGGCGGAGAACGAGTTCGGATCGAGGCCGGTGGTGCGCACCAGTGCTTCGTCGGCACCCTCGAACTGGCGCAGTGCCAGCAGCAGGCCGGCATGTTGCAGGTGCAGCTGGGCGTCGTCCGGGGCCAGCCGCAGCGCCTGCTGCAGGGCCTCCATCGCCTCCTCGGCGTTGCCCTGCTGCTGCAGCGCAAGCGCCAGCCAGCGGTGGGCGTTGGCCTGGCCGGGTTCGTCACGGGTCCACGCCTGGGCCAGCTGCACGGCCTGGTCGGCCTGGTTCTGGCGCAACGCTTGGATGATCTGGTCTTGCATGGCAGTCCGGTTCAAGTGCAAAGCCGCATTGTAGCGGGCTGCGCGCTGTCGCCGGTTCAGGCCTGCAGGACCCGCTGCAGGCGCTGGGCGACCCAGCGCTCGGAGAAGCCGTCGCCGCGCCAGTTTTCGATGAACCCGCAGTGGCCACCCCAGCAGGCGGTTTCCAGGCGCGCCTGGCCTGGCAGCTGCCAGTTGCTGAAGGTCGCGTAAGGAATCACCGGGTCGTCCTGCGCCATCAGGATGTCGGCCGGTACCTGCAGGGTCGACAGGCGGTCGCCGGCGATCGAGTAGCCGTCGAAATAGGCCTGCAGCGAACCGAAGCTGGTGTGGCGCTCGACCAGCCAGGCGGTCAGCGCGCGGATGTCCAGCTTCAACACGCGGTCGTCGCAGTCGCTCAGCTCGGGGAACAGATCGCGCTTGCGGCGCAGCGAGCCGGCCCACTTGCGGCGGAAGTACCAGTCGTACATCGCCGGGCCGTTCTCGATGCTCTCCATCGTCAGCGCCGGGTCCAGCACCGGGCACACCGAGGCAACGCGCAGCAGCGGCACGCCGGCCGCCGGCGCGCGCAGGGCCAGGCGCAGCACGAAGTTGCCACCCAGCGAATAACCGGCGGCCACCAGCGGCAGCTGCGGCCAGCGCTGGGCGATATCGCCCGCGGCGTGCACCACTTCATCGATGAGATTGGAGTGGAAGATGCCGGGGTTCAGGTGATGGGTGTTGCCGTGGTCGCGGAAGTTCAGCCGCACCACGTCGAAGCCCTGCTCGATCATGCGCGCGGCGGCCATGCGCATGTAGCTGGATTCGGCACTGCCTTCCCAGCCATGCAGCAGCAGCGCGATGCCCTTGGGCTCGCGGCCTTCGACATGGCTGTGCCAGCCCTGCAGGCGCACGCCATCACCACCATCGAGGATCAGCTCTTCGCTGACCGCACCGGTGGCCGCCAGCAGCAGCAGGCCGCGCTGCAGGCGCATGCGGCTGGAGCTGAGCATCGACTGCAGGTGCGGATTGCGCAGCCAGCGCGGCGGCTGATAGTCAGCCGCATGCAGCGTCGGCGTACCGGCGTCCAGGACAGGTGGCGGGATCAGGGCCACCGTAGCCTCACCCGGCGCTCATGGCCGCCACGATGCGCGCGCGCGAGGTTTCCGCGATGCGCCGACGGCCTTCCAGGTCCTGTGCACCGATCGGCGCCAGGAAGTGCACTTCGGCACGTCGCGCCGGCTCGCCGAGCAGGCGCAGGAAATTGGCAAAGAAGCTCTCGTTCGGACCGAACGCGACGATGGTCTGCGCGTCGCCCTTCGCCCCGTACACCAGGGCCACCGGCTGCACCGGCACGCCGGTCTCGACCGCGGCCTGGAAGATGCGGGCGTGGAACGGGCCCACTTCGTGACCGCCGCGGGTCCGCCCTTCCGGGAACACGCCCACGGCCTTGCCCTCGCGCAGGCGGTCGGCCATCACCTGCATCACGCCACCGAGCGATTCGGTGTTGCCACGCTGGTGGAAGATGGTCTGGCCACGCGCGGCCAGCCAACCCACCAGCGGCCAGCTGGCGATCTCGCGCTTGGCGACGAAGCCCATCATGCGCTGGCTGTGCAGGATGCAGATATCCACCCAGCTGACATGGTTGGCCACGAACAGCACGGCACCGGGCAGCGGCGCGCCGACCTGCACCAGGCGGAAGCCGAAGATCCACATCAGCCCGCCCTGCCACCAGTTGACCACCTTGGCGCCGAAGGTCGCCTCGCCCACGCGCAGTTCGCCCCACGGCGGAAGCATGCCGATCAGGATGAGCGGCAGGAACACGATGATGTGGACCAACAGCAGCGGTACGCGGTACAGGTAACGGCACACACGCGCCACGCCGCCACGGGGGGCCGGAGTGGGGGAAGTCATCCGCGCACGATACCGGAGGGCCGTCATCGCTGCCAGCCGATTTAGGCCATAACCGCCATCGACCGGGGCAATCGGCGGGGAACGCTGGGTTCCGCTGCCGTCAACGAGCCCCAGGGGGGCTCAGCCGTGACCGGCAGCCACCACCGCCAGGGTCAGCCGCGAGATGCATACCAGGCGGCCCTGCTCGTCCTCGATGCGGATCTCCCACAGCTGGGTGCTGCGGCCGACGTGCAGCGCGCGGGCGGTGCCGGTGACCGTGCCCGAGCGCACGGCACGCACGTGGTTGGCATTGATCTCCAGGCCCACGCAGACCTGCTTGCCGGTATCCACGCACAGGTTGCCGGCGCTGCTGCCCAGGGTCTCGGCCAGCACCACCGAGGCACCGCCGTGCAGGATGCCGTAGGGCTGGCGGGTGCGCTCATCCACCGGCATGGTGGCCTGCAGCCAGTCCTCGCCGGCGGCACTGAAGACGATGCCCAGGGATTCAATCGCCGTGTTGCGGCTGAGCGCGTTGAGCTGCTCGATGGAAACGGCTTCGCGGAACACCTGGGCCATGCGGGTACCTTCAGAGGATGGGAACGAGACCGGCGCCGAATGCGGTCAGCATGCGCACCAGCAGCCACTTCGGGCCGACGTTGACTTCGGGGAAGTCGCCGACGGCGACGTAGCAGCGATGGAAATCAGGATCCTGCCGCGGCAGCGGCTGCGGGCACTCCGGGCCGGGCTTGAACTCGTAGTCGGTGGCGTAGCGCCAGGGCCAGAAATCAAGGATGGGCAGCGCTTCGGAGGCCTTGCCGACGCTGTAGTTCAGCCCCGACAGCACCGGTGGCTTGGCCCGTGGCGCCACCGTCCAGGAGTTCTGTGGGTGGGTGTCACGCAGGATGCTCTGCGCCAGTTCCTCGGCAAAAACCGGGTCGTCGATGATCACCGCGCCTTCGGTGTTGTAGTTCTCGCTGCGCGGATCGAAGTTGTGGGTGCCGACCACGCCGATGCGGCGGTCGACCACCAGCGACTTGGCGTGCAGGCCCATGCGCGCGCCCTTGCGGGTGACCGGCAACGGCTTGTTGACCGCCTTGCTGCCCAGGAACGACGGCCGCGTCTCGGTGCGCAGCAGGCGCGTTTCCACCTCGCTGCCGGCGGCGCGACGGCGTGCGCGTGCGTTGTCGTAGGCACCATCGCTGTGGCGATTCAACGGGCCCTGCCTGCTGCCGGCATCCGAACCACTGCTGCTGCCACCGCGTGCGTTGCTGCCGGCAGCACTGCCACCGATCAGCGGATTGCGACCGCCCTCGTCTCCCCCCCCGGGCGCAGCGATCGGGTCGGGCAGCAGGTTGCGGTAGTCAACCGGCGCGTCCAGCGGGAACGGCTTGTATTCGAAGATGTTGAAGCCCAGTTCGCGCATGTTGCGCCGCTTGTACTTGTACGACAACGCATACACGATCGGGTTGTCGGTCGCCGCCAGGCTGTTGCTGGACACCACCACGCGCGGTGGCTGCGGGCGCTTGCGCAGTTCACGGAACAGCTTCTGCGCCGGCTTGGACAGCACCAGGTACGGCGTCTGCAGGATCACTTCCTTCTGCGCACTGGCGATCAGCGCATCCAGCTGGGGCTCGGTCACATGCTGGCCGGCCAGCGGTGCATCGGCCTTCTCGCGGCGATGCTTGCGTGGCAGGTCGGCCACGTAGCGCACCGAAGCCACCGGTAGCGCGGTATCGACGAAGGAACGGGTGACGAACTCGGTGTCGTTGGCTTCGGCACTGACCCGCTGTACCCGTTCCGGGCGGCGGAAGCTGGCCGGCGGCAGCGTTGGCACGCCCTCGCGCAGCAACGTACGGCCCACGTCGTTGAGGCGCTCGGCCGGCACGCTGCGGTGTGCGCGCCAGAACGCGTCGAAGTTGGCCGCCATCGCACGTGCTTCCGGGCCGGCGATCAGTACATCGCGGTCGCGGAAGTTGTACTCGCGGTCCCAGTCGTAATAGTCGTCCTGGTAGTTGCGGCCACCGACCACGCCGATCGCATCGTCGATCACCAGCAGCTTGTTGTGCATGCGCTGGTTGAACCGGCGGAAGCAGCACAGCACGCTGCCGGCATAGTCGAAGTAGTTCAGCCGGGCCTTGCCGAAGGTCGGGTTGTAGACCCGCAGCTGGAAGTTCTGGTGGGCGCCGGACAGGGCGCCGAGGATCTGCAGGTCGGAGATCGCCGAGAGCTGGTCGATCAGCAGCCGCACCTTCACCCCGCGCCGCGATGCGGCCAGCAGTTCGTCGATGACCAGACGGGCGCTGTCGTCCTTGTCGAAGATGTAGGTCTGCAGGTCGATGCTGCGGGTGGCGCTGCGCAGCAGGTTCAGGCGTGCGACCAGGGCGCCCTCGCCCTCATCGAGCAGGGTGGCGTAGTGGCGCGGTCGTTCCGGGGTGGATTCGGTGAATGCCCGGCCGGCCAGCGCCCGCAGCGGCGAATCCTGTGCACAGCGGTCTGCACGCTGGCAGTCGACCACGGTCGAACGTGCCTGCACGGCGATCGCCTCGGCGCGGTCGCGCTCGGCATTCGACAGCGATGCACAACCGCTGCCCAGCAACACGGTTGCCAGCGCCAGTACACGCAGCAGGAAGTTCACGGTTTCGGCGCCTCGCTCAGGCGCGCACGCAATACGAAAGTCACTCGGTCACTCAAGGCAAGCTGCCAGCTGTCCATGCCATACCGGCCTCGCTGCACGGTACCGCGGCTGACGACGTCGCAATCATAGCCGGGTCGGGCGCACTCCGCCTTCTCGACCTTCAGTGTCTCGGGGTGGCTGATCCCGCGCAGGGTCAGCCGGCCGTTGATGTCGCCACCGCTCTCCACGGTTTCCGGCCAGTACGGCAGCGAGTCGAACTCGACCACCGGATGGCGGCCGGCATCAAAGAACTCCTCGCCGCGCATCCACCCGGTATAGCGCGCCTTGCCGGGGATCTCGACCGAGCGCGTGAACATCTTCAGGTGCACCTGGTGGCGGCCGTCGGAGAGGATCTCGATGCGCCCTTCGAAGTGTGGGAACAGGCCTTCGATACGCTGCCCGAAACGGGTGCGCACCTCGAAGCCGATCTGCGAACGCTGGGTATCCAGGCGCATTACCCGGTGCGCTTCGGCGACCACCGGTGGCAGGGGGGTCGGCGTGGGCACGGCCGCCCAGGCCGGGCCGAGTGCCAGCAGCGCGGGCAGCAGATAGCGGCTGCGCCGCGCCAGGCTCATCGGATCACGGCCACCAGAATGCGTTCAGGCTGGCCACGCCTGGCTCGATCGAGGCCTCGCGCGGGAAGCCGAGCACGGCGATGCCGGCCGGCGGCATGCCGCGGTAGTCGCTGCTGGTGCCCTCGGTCATCAACGCCACCAGCCGCTCCAGGCCCGGGTTGTGGCCGACGATCAGCACCCGGTCGAGATCACGGCGGTCGTCCACCAATGCCGCCAGGGTGCCGGGGGTGGCTTCGTAGATGCGGTCTTCCAGGCGCTTTTCCACGTAACCGATGGTGCCGAGCACGGCTTCCAGGGTTTCGCGGGTACGCCGCGCCGGTG
Organism: Stenotrophomonas sp. YJH_SMC_133; assembly: GCF_059370655.1. NCBI lineage: Bacteria > Pseudomonadati > Pseudomonadota > Gammaproteobacteria > Lysobacterales > Lysobacteraceae > Stenotrophomonas > Stenotrophomonas sp. YJH_SMC_133. The sequence continues at coordinate 221,912 of NZ_JCAFTW010000004.1, forward strand.
AGCACAGCACGCAGTCCGGCAGCAGGTTGTTCTCCTTCAGCCACTTGCCGGCGGCTTCGGCTTCGGCGAGCCCCACCGGCGACAACGGCCGGTCGAGGTCGGCCTGGCCGGGGGTAGCCGGTTCGGCATGGGCATGGCGCAGCAGGATCAGTTCACGCATCGCGGGTTTCCATGAAGAAGAGGATGCAGCAGGAAGAGTGACGCAGGCATCAAAGCTTGAGCCAGGACAGCAGCGGCTCCCAGTCGGCCTGATGCTCCCGCACCTGGGCCGAGCGGTAGTCGAACAGGCTGCGGCCGAGGCCGGTCATGACCACGTAGCTCTGGCTGTCACGCAGCTGCGCGACCACCGGGTACGGCCATTCGGCCAGCATCTGCAACGCCTGCTGCGAGGTCTGGGTCCAGGGCTTGGTGCGGTTGAGGACCAGCCCCACCGGCAGCTTGCGGCTGTGCACCCGCGGGTTCTGGGCCAGGCTGTTGAGGAAGCCGACGATGGCTTCGATGTCGAGCGCCGAGGGCAGCACCGGCACCACCACCGCGTCGGCAGCGTCAAGGAAATGGGGGATATCGTCGGCCAACGCGCCCGCCGGTGCGTCGATGATGACGGTTTCGGTGCCATCGGGCAGCTTCTGCGCCCACTGCTTCTTCCGATACACATCAATGGGGAGCACCGCGCTTTCCAGCCCGGCCCGCCGTTGCGCCCAGCGGGTGCTGGAGCCCTGAGGGTCGGCGTCGGCGATCACCGTGGCCCTGCCCTGCAATGCCGCGTACGCGGCCAGGTGGGTGGCGACGGTGGTCTTGCCCACCCCGCCCTTGGAACCGGCCACCAGGATCGTCTTCATGCCAGCCTCGCTTCCGGGTACGTGCCCCGAGCGTACACCGGCGGTGGTGACGGGAGGTAGCACCGCGCTGAACCTGCGGCCATCGCCTTTGCTATCGTGGCGCCCCCGAAGGATCGAACCGGCATGAGCGAGCTGCAGGACCTGAGCGCACTGATCCGCGCCAACACCCCCCTGATCGTGATCGAGACCCAGGACGAGGGTCGCATCGTCGACCTGTTCCGGCAGACGCTGATGCACGTCTGGCGGGCGCTGCACCGGTGGTCGATCACCGAGGGCCTGCGCCGCATCGACCTGGACAGCGAAGATCCGCCGGCCGGGCCACCCGACGCCAGCGCGGCCCTGCAGATGATCCGCCAGGCCGGGCAGCGCGGGGTCTACCTGCTGCTCGATTTCCACCCCTACCTGGGCTATGCCAGCCACCAGCGCGCCCTGCGCGACCTGATCCAGCGCCGCCACAGCGAACCGCACGTGCTGGTGCTGATCGGCGCCAAGGTCGAACTGCCGGCCGAGCTGGAAGCGCTGGCGGTACGCTTCAACCCGCGCCTGCCCGATGCCAACGCCCTGCTGAAGATGCTGCGCGAGGAGGCCGATGCCTACGCCCGCGAACACGGCGGCCGCCGCGTCGAAGTCGACAGCGAGGCGGTGAAGAAAATCCTGAAGAACCTGCAGGGCCTGAGCCTGGTGGATGCCCGGCGCATCGCCCGGCAGCTGATCTACGCCGACGGCGCGCTGCGCGACGACGACCTGCCGCAGCTGGCACGGCTGAAGTTCGAGCTGCTCAACCGCAGCGGCCACCTGTTCTTCGAGCATGACAGCGCGCGGTTCGGCGACGTGGCCGGCGCCAACCGGCTCAAGCGCTGGATCAACCAGCGGCGTGTGGCGTTCATCGCTGGCTCCGCACCGGCCGGGCTGGACCCACCGCGCGGCATGCTGCTGCTGGGCGTGCAGGGTTGCGGCAAGTCGATGCTGGCCAAGGCCACCGCCGCCGGTTTCGGCGTACCGCTGCTGCGCCTGGACGTGGGCGCGCTGTACAACAAATACCACGGCGAGACCGAGGCCAACCTGCGCCAGGCCTTGGCCTCGGCCGAGCAGCTGGCGCCCTGCGTGCTGTGGATGGATGAAATCGAGAAGGGCCTGGCCAGCGGTGGCGAGGACGGTGGCGTGTCACGCCGCGTGCTGGGCCATCTGCTGACCTGGATGGCCGAGCGCAAGGCACCGGTGTTCATCGTGGCCACTGCCAACCAGGTGCACGAGCTGCCTGCCGAGCTGCTGCGCAAGGGCCGCTTCGACGAGATCTTCTTCGTTGACCTGCCTTCGCCGGAGGTGCGCGTGGAACTGCTGCGACTGCATCTGGGTCGGCGCCAGCTCAATGCCGACGACTTCGCGCTGCCGGCGCTGGCGGCCGCGGCGAATGGTTTCTCAGGTGCGGAGATCGAGCAGGCGATCGTGGCCGGGCTGTATGCGGCGCACGCCGAAGGCCGGCCACTGGATACCGAGCTGCTGATGAACGAGATCCGTGCGACGCGGCCGCTGTCGGTACTGATGGCCGAGCAGGTCGAGGCGCTGCGGGCGTGGGCATCGGGGCGGACGGTTTCCGCGGACGATTGAGGGGTTTCCAGCGAACGGCGCAGCCCCTCGTGGCGGCTGGTTGGCTGTGAACATCAAAAGCCACGCTTGGCCGGGCGGGGTGGATTCGCGGGGGACGCCGTGAACCCGGCCGAACCCCTCCCTCAGGGCCACGCAGGCGGGGCCGCCGCCCAGGCCTGCTGCACTTCGGCCAACGACGCGCGCTCATCCTCGCGCCACTGCGGCAGCAGCTGCGCGTAATTGGCACTGGTGCTCCATTGCGACGGCTCGGTACGCACTGCTGCGGCATACCACTGCACGGCCTCCTGCTTCTGCCCCATCCGCCATAGGGCCAGCGCGTACGTGGGTGGCACCCAGCTGGGCTTGCTGCGCGCATTGCCGGCCGACGACAACCATTGCTCCAGCGCCGCCTCCGGCTTGCCCTGGCGCAGCAGGTCCCAGCCATAGTTCCAACGCACGCTGCGGCCCGCGCTGCTCTGTGCCGGCGCCTCCTTCAGGGCCTCGCCATACAGCTGGTCGGCCAGCTCGGCACGGCCCTGGGTGCTGGCCACCGAAGCCAGCTGCACGGTGGCTTCCACCGCGCGCCGGCCGCGCTCGCGCAGCCTCACCAGCTGGGTGACCAGCTCATCGCCTTCGCCCTGCATCGCCACCATCGGTGCCGCCGCCAGGTCGCTGTCGAAGTAGAACTCCTGTGGTGCCGGCATGGCCGGCGCGGCCCACGCCGTGGCCGCTCCCGAGGCCAGCAGCACGCTGGCCAGGATCTTTCCTGGAACTGACATCCCTTCTCCCCAGGCTGCACAACCGCAGCCTCCCTCTCTCGCCCCGATCCTAACCCCAGCAGCGGCGCGGGCGCGAGTGCCGGGCCCACCACGGCCCCGCTGCTACAATTCGCGCCTTTCCCGCCGCGTGCCTGCACGCGGCCGGTGCCAGCCGATCCTACCGGGCCAGCCATGACCAGTACCGCGCAACTCACCTCGCCCTCTTCCGCCGACCTGCTCGACCGTGATTACACGCTCGACCACAAGTACACCCGCAACGAGGGGCGGATCTACCTGAGTGGCGTGCAGGCACTGGTGCGGCTGCCGCTGATGCAGCGCCTGCGCGATGCCGCCGAAGGCATCGACAGCGCTGGCTTCGTCAGTGGCTACCGTGGCAGCCCGCTGGGTGGCTTCGACCTGGAACTGTGGCGCGCGCGCAAGCATCTGGAAGCGGCCAAGGTGAAGTTCACCCCCGGCCTGAACGAGGACCTGGGCGCCACCATGGTATGGGGCACCCAGCAGACCAACCTGTTCCCCGGCGCCAACGTGCAGGGCGTGTTCGGCATGTGGTACGGCAAGGGACCGGGCGTGGACCGCTGCGGCGACGTGTTCAAGCATGCCAATGCGGCCGGCACCTCGCGCTATGGTGGCGTGCTGGCACTGGCCGCCGATGACCATGCCTGCCGCAGTTCGACCCTGCCGCATGGCAGCGAGGACGAGTTCGTCAGCGCGATGATGCCGGTGCTGAACCCGGCCGGCGTGCAGGACATCCTCGACATGGGCCTGCTGGGCTGGGCGATGAGCCGCTATACCGGCCGCTGGGTCGGCTTCAAGACGATCGCCGAGACGGTGGAATCGTCGGCGTCGGTGCAGGTCGATCCGATGGCGCGCCGCATCGTGCTGCCGGAAGACTTCGAGATGCCGTCGGGTGGCCTCAACATCCGCTGGCCGGACCCGCCGCTGGACCAGGAAATGCGCCTGCACCGCTATGCGGTGAAGGCCGCGCAGGCCTTTGCCCGCGCCAACGGCATCGACAAGGTGGTGATGGATGCGCCGCGCGCGCGGCTGGGCATCGTCACCACCGGCAAGAGCTACCTGGACGTGCTGCAGGCGCTGGAGTACCTGGGCCTGGACGAAGCCGCGTGCGCCGACATCGGCATCCGCGTGTACAAGGTCGGCATGACCTGGCCGCTGGAACCGCAGGGCATCGCGCGCTTCGCGCAGGGCCTGGAAGACATCATCGTGGTGGAGGAGAAGCGTGCCTTCATCGAGCGCCAGATGAAGGAACAGTTCTTCAATTGGCCGGCCAGCTGGGGCCAGCGCCCGTCCATCGTCGGCAAGTACGACGAGAGTGGCGAATGGATCCTGCCGTCCACCGGCGAACTGACCCCGGCCACCATCGCCGGCGTGATCGGCCGCCGCATCCAGAAGTTCTTCAACAACGAATCCATTGAACAACGCCTGCAGTGGATGCAGCAGAAGGAAGCCGAGCTTGCGTTGCCGCGCGCCAGCTTCCCGCGCGTGCCGCACTACTGCTCCGGTTGCCCGCACAACACCTCCACCCAGGTGCCGGAAGGCTCGCGGGCACTGGCCGGCATCGGTTGCCATTACATGGTGACCTGGATGGACCGCAGCACCGACACCTTCACCCACATGGGCGGCGAAGGCGTGACCTGGGCCGGGCAGGCGCCGTTCACCGATACCCCGCACGTGTTCCAGAACCTGGGCGACGGCACCTATTTCCACAGCGGCTCGCTGGCGATCCGCCAAGCGGTCGCGGCCGGCGTCAACATCACCTACAAGATCCTCTACAACGACGCGGTGGCGATGACCGGCGGCCAGCCGGTGGACGGCCCGCTGAGCGTGCCCGACATCGCACGGCAGATGCGCGCCGAAGGCATCCACACCATCGTGGTGCTGTCGGACAACATCGGCAAGTGGACCGGCCAGCGCGAGCACTTCCCCAGCGACGTGGAGTTCCACGACCGCAGCGAACTGGAGGAGGTGCAGAAGCGCCTGCGCGAAGTGAAGGGTGTTTCGATCCTGATCTACGAACAGACCTGCGCCACCGAGAAGCGTCGCCGCCGCAAGCGCGGCAAGCTGGAAGATCCGCAGAAGCGGGTGCTGATCAATTCGCTGGTCTGCGAGGGTTGCGGCGACTGCGGCAAGAAGAGCTTCTGCGTGTCGGTGCTGCCGAAGGAAACCGAGTTCGGGCGCAAGCGCGAGATCGACCAGTCCAACTGCAACAAGGACTATTCGTGCGTGAACGGGTTCTGCCCGAGCTTCGTCACCGTACACGGTGGCCAGCCGCGCAAGGGCAGCAAGCGCGATGCCTCCACGCTGCTGGACAACCTGCCGGCACCAACCATCCGCGGCACGCTGGAACAACCCTGGAACATCCTGATCACCGGCGTCGGCGGTACCGGCGTGGTGACCATCGGTGCACTGCTGGGCATGGCCGGCCACCTGGAAGGCAAGGGCGCGACTGTGCTCGACCAGACCGGCCTGGCGCAGAAGGGTGGCGCGGTGACCACGCACATCCGCATCGCACGCCGCCCGGATGACATCCACGCCGTGCGCATCGCCGCCGGTGAAGCCGACCTGGTGCTGGGCTGCGACATGGTGGTGGTCAACGACTACTGGGCGCTTTCGAAGGTGCGCGCCGGCCGTTCGCAGGTGGTGCTGAACACCTACGAAGCGATGCCGGGCACGTTCACCACCCGTCCGGACATGCAGTTCCCCGCCGCCGACATCATCGCCGGTGTGCGCGTAGCCCTGGGCGGCCAGGAGCCGCTGCTGCTCGATGCCACCCAGCTGGCCACCGCGCTGCTGGGCGATGCCATCGCCGCCAACCTGTTCATCCTCGGCTACGCCTGGCAGCAGGGCCTGGTGCCGCTGTCGTTCGAGTCGCTGATGCGCGCCATCGAACTCAATGGCGCCGCCGTGGCGATGAACCAGCAGGCCTTCGCCTGGGGCCGCCTGGCCGTGGTCGACCCGCAGGCCGTGCAGCAGGCCGCCGGCCTGGTGCGCAACCGCCACACCGATACCGAGTCCACCCCCGGCCCGCTGCACCCGCTGCCGCCGGGCGAGTGGGAAGGCAATGAATGGGGTGCGACCGCGGCACCGCGCAACACCGGCGACGAACGCGAACTGCGTGGCCTGCCATCGCACGGTGGCGACGTGGCATTCCTGCCGCTGGACGATGCACGCCTGTCGCGCTCGCTGGACGAAATGATCGAGCGTCGCGCCGCCTTCCTGGTCGATTACCAGGACGCAGCCTACGCCAACCGCTACCGCAGCCTGGTCGAGCGCGTGCGCGCCACCGAGGCCGAGCGCATCGGCGGTTCCACCGCGTTGACCGAGACGGTAGCCCGCTACCTGTTCAAGCTGATGGCCTACAAGGACGAGTACGAAGTAGCCCGCCTGTACACCAGCGGTGACTTCCAGCGCCGCCTGCAGCAGCAGTTCGAGGGTGACTACCAGCTGCGCTTCCACCTGGCGCCGCCGCTGTTCGCAAAGAAGGATGAGCAGGGCCGCCTGCTGAAGAAGGAATACGGCCCGTGGATGTTCAAGGCCTTCGGCCTGCTGGCCAAGCTGAAGTTCCTGCGTGGCGGCCGCCTGGATGTATTCGGCCGTACTGAAGAGCGGCGCATGGAGCGCCAGCTGATCGCCGATTACGAAGCCACCGTGCAGCTGCTGCTGGATGGCCTGGAGGACGGCCGCCTGGCCCTGGCGGTGGAGATCGCCAGCGTGCCCGAGCACATCCGCGGCTTCGGCCACGTCAAGGAAGCGCACTACGAACAGGCCAAGGCGCGCGAGGCTGCCCTGCTGGCGCAGTGGCGCAACCCGAAGGCGCTGCATATCGTGCAGGTGGCTTGACGCGGCGCTGCGTCATGGAAAGGCAACCTATAGGTTGCAAAGCGATATAGCAATCGATAGGTTGCCTCCTCAGCGAGAAAGCGATAGGTTGCTTGTCGTAAAGCAACCTATCCTTTGCGTACGCGTTGCCGTACGGTCATCTTTCCTTGAGGACTGCCGGTATGGACAGGCCGCTGCACACAGTGAGGACAGCCCAACAACTTGCGCCCCTGATGCGTGCTTTCCGGCGCCAGGCGGGCCTGAGCCAGGCTCAGCTGGCGGAGCGACTCGGGATCAGCCGCCAGGCAGTGGGCGCGCTGGAACGCGACCCTGCATCGGCAAGTTTTGAACGCCTGATGCGGATCTGGGCGGTGCTGGGTCTGGAGGTCAGCCTCCAGCAACGAAGTCCCCAGGAGAACACGTCGTCATTGGAGTGGTGAGCCATGGGTACGCTGCAGGTCTGGATGAATGGTGTGGAAGTCGCACTTTGGGATGATGTCCGGAACGGGTCACCCCGGTTGTCGTATGTCAGCCAGTGGATCAGCTCGCCCCAGTCCCGACCGTTGTCGCTCTCTCTACCCCTGCTCCCAGATGGCGAGAGCCATCGGGGCAACGTCGTCAACGACTACTTCGATAACCTTCTTCCCGATAACGTCGCCATACGCAACCGGATCCGCGACCGGTTCGCCACGCGCGGCAGCGATACGTTCGATCTTCTTGAAGCCATTGGACGGGATTGTGTCGGCGCAGTGCAGCTGTTGCCGCCTGCGCATCCACCCGAAGACATCCAGCAGATCACGTGCGAGGTGTTGGACGAAGCAGGTGTCGCTACGATCCTGCGTCAGGTGACGACAGGGAACCTGCCTGGCGCACCCAGCCGTGATGATGCATTCCGCATTTCCATCGCCGGTGCGCAGGAAAAGACCGGTCTTCTGCTGCATGCTGGCAAATGGTGCATTCCTACCGGCAACACACCATCCACTCACATCTTCAAGCTGCCGCTTGGCATTGTTGGCAACATGCGGGCAGACATGCATCAGTCCGTGGAGAATGAATGGCTGTGCATGCATCTGCTTTCCGCCTTTGATATCCCCGTGGCCGAGACGCAGATGGGCCGCTTCAACGACCAACGTGCTCTCATTGTCGAGCGGTTTGACCGTCGCCTGTCTGCCGACCGCCGGTGGTGGCTGCGACTGCCACAGGAAGACATGTGTCAGGTCTTTGGTCTGCCGGCTGCCAGAAAGTATGAATCCGATGGCGGCCCCGGTATCGTTCCGATCATGGATCTGCTTCGACAGTCCGAACACCCCGAGGATCGCGCGATCTTCTTCAAGACGCAGATTCTTTTCTGGATGCTGGCCGCAACCGACGGCCATGCCAAGAATTTCAGTGTTCACCTGGAAGCCGGTGGACGCTTCCGCCTGACGCCCGTCTACGACGTGCTGTCGGTATATCCCATCCTCGGCAGGGGACCCAATCAACTCGATCCACGAAACGCACAGCTCGCCATGGCCGTACATGGCAAGAACCGCCACCGGAAACTGCACCTTGTGCGACGGCGGCACTGGAATGAAACCGCGCGCGCCTGCGGCGTTGCCGATGGTGCAGAACCATGGATCAAGACATTGATCGCGGCCGTCGAGCCCGCCATCCAGCAGGTCACCCGTCAGCTCCCGGATGACTTCCCCTCAAACGTGTCCGAACCGATTTTCAACGGACTTCGTGCTGCGGCAGCACGCCTTTCCAGCATGGCCCCCGAGGCTTGATCACCCCAACCGCCACAGCAGGAGGCGGTTGTTGGCCGGCATCGCCACGTCGCGCAGGCGGGTGAAGCCGTTGTCCTCGGCCAGCGCCTGCACGGCTTCCACATCGCGTATGCCGCTGCGCGGGTCACGTGCCTTCAGCCACGCATCGAACTGCGCGTTGCTGTCGCTGGTGTAGCGGCCGCCGTAGTTGAACGGGCCGTAGACCGCCAGCAGCGCACCGTGGCGCAGCAGCGGTGGCAGCGCGGCAAACAACGCCTGCACGTGCTCCCAGCCCATGATGTGCAGGGTATTGGCAGTGAACGCCGCATCGAACGTGCTGCCCTGTGGCAGGCTGAGCCCGGGCGCCGGTGGCAGTTCCACCTGCAGCGCCGCCGGCGGCAGCAGGTTCAGCAGCGCGGCCTCTGCACGCCAGGCTTCGATGCCGGGCAGATGGTCCGGATGATCACTGGGCTGCCAGCGCAGCCACGGCCAGCGCTCGGCGAAGAAGGCCGCATGCTGGCCGGTGCCACTGCCGATCTCCAGCACCCGACGGCGGTCGCCCATCCACGGGTCGAGTGCGGTGGCGATGGGCTCGCGGTTGCGCTCGCAGGCTTCTGAATACGGCTTGCTCGACATCAGGACGGGGTCCGGGCGGGGTCGGCCCCATTGTGCACGAGGGGGTGTTGCTCGGCAGGGCTTGCAGCCCTGCACCTGCTTCAAGCCACAGCAACGGCAACAGCCACGTCAAATTCAAAAGCGGGCTTTCCGTGGGATGGCGGGGTGGGTCCGATTGAGGGGGACGCTGCAAGTACGTCCATGTAAGCTCGGTCGCCGCATCCATGCGGCTCACGCCCCCTCAACCGGACCCACCCGCCTTCGACAGTTGGCCGCGATCTGTCGGAAACACTCTTGGGGTCAGATCCGTTTTCCGCAGGAAAACGGATCTGACCCCGAATTTCATTCGATATCTGACAGATGTGCCGACCAACGGTCGGCACCCACCAACAGCCACCGGCCAGCTGTCAGAGGTGGGGCGGTGTGGGTGGGCAGGACCGTTGGCGCCATGGATGGCGCCATCGAGCCCCCAGGGACGGGTTTACGGCGTGTCCTGCCCACCCACACCGCCCCGCCATCCCACGGAATGCCGCTCTGGCTCTGGCTTTGGCCGTTGCCGTTGCTCTGAGCAGGTGCAGGGCGCAGCCCTGCCGAAACACCCCCAACCATGACTGCAGTCACTTGTCCCCACGCCCCGCGCTGGCGAAAGTCGAGGAGTTGACGTGATCGGTCCGGCCCATTGCCAACCGCACGCAAGCGAGAGAGAGAAACGCTGTGCAACGACGTGAGTTCCTGGCTTTTTCCGGTCTGGGCCTGGCGGGCCTGCTGCTGCCGCATTCCCGTGCCATCGCCGCCGAGCAGCTGCTCGCCCCGGTCGATACCGCCCAGCGCAGGCGCCTGGCGGACGTGGCGCTGGCCGCCGCACGCACCGCCAAGGCCAGCTACTGCGATGTCCGCATCGGCCGCTATCTCAACCAGTCGGTCATCACCCGCGAACACCAGGTCGGCAATGTGACCAACCGCGAGTCGTCCGGCGTGGGCGTGCGCGTGATCGTCAACGGCGCCTGGGGCTTCGCCGCCCCCCATCAGCAGACCGAGGCCGCCGTGCGCGCCGCAGTCGAGCAGGCGGCCGCGATCGCACGCGCCAACGCCAGCATCCAGACCCGGCCGGTGCAGCTGGCGCCGACGCCGTCGGTCGGCGAGGTGCACTGGCAGACCCCGATCCGCAGGAACGCAATGGCGGTGCCGATCCAGGACAAGGTCGAACTGCTTCTGGCGCTCAACGCCGCCGCGCTGAATGCGGGTGCCGACTACATCAATTCCACCCTGTTCCTGGTCAACGAACAGAAGTACTTCGCCTCCAGCGACGGCTCGTTCATCGACCAGGACATCCACCGCATCTGGCTGCCGTTCACCGCCACCGCCATCGACAAGGCCAGCGGCAGGTTCCGCACCCGCGCCGGCCTGTCCTCGCCGATGGGCATGGGCTACGAGTTCCTCGATGGCGATGCGCGCGGCAAGGTGCAGCTGCCCGGCGGCATCACCGCTTACCGCGATTCCTACGACCCGGTCGAGGACGCCATCGCGGCCGCCCGCCACGCGCGCGAGAAACTGAAGGCGCCGTCGGTGAAGCCCGGCAAGTACGACCTGGTGCTGGACCCGTCCAACCTGTTCCTGACCATCCACGAGAACGTCGGCCACCCGCTGGAGCTGGACCGCGTGCTTGGCTACGAAGCCAACTACGCCGGCACCAGCTTCGCCACCCTGGACAAGCGCGATGCGGGTTTCCGCTGGGGCAGCGACATCGTCACCTTCTTCGCCGACAAGACCCAGCCGGGCAGCCTCGGCGCCGTCGGCTACGACGATGAAGGGGTGAAGACGCAGCGTTGGGACCTGGTGCGCGACGGCATCCTGGTTGACTACCAGGCCACCCGCGACGAGGCCCATATCCTCGGCCGCGATGCATCGCATGGCTGCAGCTATGCCGATTCCTGGTCCAGCGTGCAGTTCCAGCGCATGGCCAATGTCTCACTGGCACCGGGCAAGCAGCCGCTCAGCGTCGAGGACATGATCAAGGACGTGGAGAACGGCATCTGGATCCACGGCCGCGGTTCGTATTCGATCGACCAGCAGCGCTACAACGCGCAGTTCGGCGGCCAGCTGTACTACCAGATCAAGGACGGAAAGATCGCCGGCATGGTCGAGGATGCGGCCTACCAGATCCGAACGCCGGAATTCTGGAATGCCTGCACCGCCATCTGCGATGAACGCGACTTCCGCCTGGGCGGTTCGTTCTTCGACGGCAAGGGCCAGCCCGGCCAGGTCTCGGCGGTCTCGCACGGTTCGTCCACCACCCGCTTCAACGGCATCAACATCATCAACACCGCGCGCAGTCTCGGCGCTTGAGCCACCCATCCTTCGACATGGAGAGCAGCCTTGCAAAGACGTGACTTCCTGGCCCTGACCGGGCTTACCGCGGGCGGGCTGATCGTGCCCTCCTTCTTCGGCAAGGTGATCGCTGCCGAACAGCTGCAGAGCTCGCTGGACCTGGGGCTGAAGAAGCGCCTGGCCGATGCGGCGCTGGCCGCCGCCCGCCAGGCCGGCGCCACCTACTGCGACGTGCGCATCGGCCGCTACCTGCGGCAGTTCGTGATCACCCGCGAGGACAAGGTGCAGAACGTGGTGAACACCGAGTCCACCGGCGTGGGCATCCGCGTGATCGTCAACGGTGCCTGGGGCTTTGCCGCCACCAATGCGCTGGGTACGGCCGATGTGGCCAAGGCCGCGCAGCAGGCGGCGGCGATCGCCAAGGCCAATGCCGGCGTGCAGACCGCGCCGGTGCAGCTGGCCAAGGCGCCGGGCGTCGGTGAGGTGAGCTGGCGCACGCCGATCCGCAAGAATGCGATGGAGGTGCCGATCAAGGACAAGGTCGGCCTGCTGCTGGACGTCAACGCCGCCGCAATGGGCGCCGGTGCCAGCTTCGTCAACTCGATGCTGTTCCTGGTCAACGAGCAGAAGTACTTTGCCTCCACCGACGGCTCCTACATCGACCAGGACGTGCACCGTATCTGGGCGCCGATGACGGTCACCGCCATCGACAAGTCCAGCGGCAAGTTCCGCACCCGTTCGGGCCTGTCCTCGCCGATGGGCCTGGGCTACGAGTACCTGGATGGCGCCGCCGCAGGCAAGGTGGTCGGCCCCAATGGCGTGGTCAACTACAGTTCTTCCTACGACATGAAGGAAGACGCCATCGCCGCTGCCAGGCAGGCGCAGGAAAAGCTGAAGGCACCGTCGGTGAAGCCGGGCAAGTACGACCTGGTGCTCGACCCGTCGCATACCTGGCTGACCATCCACGAATCGATCGGTCACCCGCTGGAGCTGGACCGCGTGCTTGGCTACGAGGCCAACTACGCCGGCACCAGCTTCGCCACCCTGGACAAGCGCGAACAGCATTTCCAGTACGGCAGCGAACTGGTCAACATCTTCGCCGACAAGACCCAGCCGGGCAGCCTCGGCGCGGTGGCGTACGACGATGAAGGCGTGAAGTGCAAGCGCTGGGACCTGATCAGCAACGGCAAGCTGGTGGACTACCAGACCATCCGCGACCAGGCCCACATCCTCGGCAAGACCGAGTCCGACGGCTGCTGCTATGCCGACTCGTGGTCCAGCGTGCAGTTCCAGCGCATGGCCAACGTGTCGATGGCACCGGGCAAGAAGCCATTGAGCGTGCCGGACCTGATCAAGGACGTGGAGAACGGCATCTACATCATCGGTGATGGTTCGTTCTCGATCGACCAGCAGCGCTACAACGCGCAGTTCGGCGGCCAGCTGTTCTACGAGATCAAGAACGGCCAGATCACCCGCATGCTGGAAGACGTGGCCTACCAGATCCGCACGCCGGAGTTCTGGAACGCCTGCACCGCCGTGGCCGACGAGCGTGACTACCGCCTGGGCGGTTCGTTCTTCGACGGCAAGGGCCAGCCGGGCCAGGTCTCGGCGGTCTCGCACGGTTCGTCCACCGCGCGCTTCAACGGCATCAACGTCATCAACACCGCACGCAGCCTCGGCTGATCGGTCAGGAGCCCTTACACCATGAGTATCTTCACCGAAGCCCAGGCCAAGGCCATCCTCGACAAGGTCATCGCCCTGTCCAAGGCCGACGAATGCACCGCCGTGCTGGCCGGCGCGATCGACGGCAACATCCGTTTCGCACTGAACAATGTCTCCACCAGCGGCATCGTCGACAACACCGAACTGGCGGTCACCGTTGCCTTCGGCAAGCGCGTCGGCACGGCCTCGATCAACGAGTTCGACGATGCCGCGCTGGAACGCGTGGTGCGCCGTGCCGAAGACCTGGCCCGCCTGGCCCCGGAAAACCCGGAGTTCATGCCGGCCATCGGCAAGCAGACCTACCGCGCCAGCCCAACCTTCAGCGAATCCACTGCCGCGATCGATCCGGCGTTCCGTGCCAAGGTTGCCGCAGATTCAATCGCGCCGTGCCGTGGCCATGGCCTGATCGCCGCCGGCTTCCTCGAAGACGGCCAGGGCTTCCAGGCCACCGCCAACAGCAACGGCAACTTCGCCTACCAGCGCACCACCAACTTCAATTACACCTGCACCGTGCGCACCGAGGATGGCCGTGGTTCGGGCTGGGTCGGCCGCAACCTGAAGGATGCGGCTGACTTCAAGGCGGACCAGGACATCCGCATCGCCATGCGCAAGGCCACCGAATCGGCCGAAGCCAAGGCGCTGGAACCGGGCAAGTACACGGTGATCCTGGAGCCGGCTGCGGCGGCCGGCCTGATCAGCTTCATGATGAACTTCTTCAGCGCACGCTCGGCCGATGAAGGCCGCAGCTTCCTGTCCAAGAAGGGCGGCGGCAACAAGCTGGGCGAGCAGGTCTACGACCCGCGCGTGACCATGATCGCCGACCCGTGGCACCCGGACGCACCGGTGCTGCCGTGGGACAACGAGGGCCTGCCCCGCGAGCGCATGGCCATCATCGAGAACGGCAGGATCGCCAACCTGGACTACTCGCGCTTCTGGGCGCAGAAGCAGGGCAAGACCGCCAAGGCGTCGCCGGGCAACCTGCTGATGAGCGGTGGCGACAAGAGCACCGCCGAACTGGTTCGCGGCACCCAGAAGGGCATCCTGGTCACCCGCACCTGGTACATCCGCATGGTCGATCCGCAGACCGTGCTGCTGACCGGCCTGACCCGCGATGGCACCTTCTACATCGAGAACGGCCAGATCAAGCATCCGGTGAAGAACTTCCGCTTCAACGAATCGCCGGTGATCATGCTCAACAACATCGAAGAGCTGGGCAAGCCGGTGCGCGTGGCCGGTGATGAATCCAGCTACGTGATGATGATCCCGCCGATGAAGCTGCGCGATTTCACCTTCACTTCGCTGTCCGACGCGGTCTGATGGATCGCCGGGCCTGCCTGCGCTGGTTGGCCGCTGCCGCTTCGGCGGCGGCGCTGCCAGCCTGGGCACAGGCAGGCCCGCGCAGTTCGCGCTACGACTTCTGGTTCACCCGCCTTCAGTACGACTCCGGTGACTGGGACGTGGACGCGCGCATGCCGTCCAACCTGATCACCTCGCTGATCGACTACACCTCGCTGCGCGTCGACCCGCAGGAACACGTGGTGGCGCTGGCCGACCCACGCATGCTGGAAGCGCCGTTCTGCTACCTGGCCGGGCACACGCTGGTGGAGTTCAACGCCGCCGAGCGGCAGAACTTCGTGCGCTACGTGCGCAATGGCGGCTTCGTCTTCGTCGACGACTGCAACCACGATATCGACGGCCTGTTCGCTACCTCGTTCGAGGCGCAGATGGGTCGCCTGTTCGGGCCCAGGGCATTGCAGAAGCTGCCCAACAGCCACCCGCTGTACCGCAGTTTCTTCCGCTTCCCGGATGGCCCGCCTGCCACCAGCTTCGAACTCAACGGCTGGGGCGACGACCTGGTGCACGACTACCTGAAGGGCATCGAGGTCGACGGCCGCCTGGGCCTGCTGTACAGCAACAAGGACTACGGCTGCGAGTGGGACTACGACTGGCGCAACAAGCGCTTCCTGGCCGAAGACAACACCCGCTTCGGCGTCAACATCGTGATGTACGCGTTGAACAACTGATAGGACCTGCACGCCCATGACCTCCCCCGACCTCGATTCCCTGCTGCCGCGCCTGGATGAGCTGCGCGCCGCGCTCGCACGCGCAGTGGTGGGCCAGAACACCGTGGTCGAGCAGCTGCTGATCGGCCTGCTGGCCGGCGGCCACTGCCTGCTGGAAGGCGCACCCGGGCTCGGCAAGACCCTGCTGGTGCGCTCGCTCGGCCAGGCACTGGAGCTGCAGTTCCGGCGCGTGCAGTTCACCCCCGACCTGATGCCCAGCGACATCCTCGGCACCGAGCTGCTGGAGGAAGACCACGGCACCGGCCATCGCCACTTCCGCTTCCAGCAGGGCCCGATCTTCACCCACCTGCTGCTGGCCGACGAACTCAACCGCACCCCGCCCAAGACCCAGGCCGCACTGCTGGAAGCGATGCAGGAGCGCACGGTCAGTTACGCCGGTACCACCTACGCGCTGCCCGCGCCGTTCTTCGTGCTGGCCACGCAGAACCCGATCGAGCAGGCCGGAACCTACCCGCTGCCGGAAGCGCAGCTGGACCGCTTCCTGCTGCACGTGCTGGTGGATTACCCCAGCGAAGACGAGGAGCGGCAGATCCTGGAACAGACCACCGGCGGTGCCACCGACGCAGTGCCGAAGGTGATGGATGCCGACGCGGTGATCGCGCTGCAGGCCGCAGTGCGCCAGGTGCATGTCAGCCCGGATGTGCTCGCCTGGATCACCCGCCTGGTGCGCGCCAGCCGGCCCGGCGACGGTGCTCCGGCGGCGATCAACCAATGGGTGAAGTGGGGCGCCGGCCCGCGTGCCGGCCAGTCGCTGGTGCTGGCAGCGAAGGCACGCGCACTGCTGCAGGGCCGTTTCGCCGCCACCCGCGAGGACGTGCAGGCGCTGGCCGCGCCGGTGATGCGCCATCGCCTGCTGCTGTCGTTCGCCGCCGAGGCCGAGCAGAAGCGTGCCGACGACGTGGTCGCCGCGCTGCTGCAGGCCGTGCCCTTCCCGGGTTGAGCCACGCGTGAACGCAGGTACGCCGTTGACCCTGCCGCCGGAACTGCGTGCGCGCCTGCGCCTGCTGCGGTTGCGGCCGCGCCTGGCCAGCGGTGCCAGTGGCATCGGCCAGCACGCCAGCCGCAGCCGCGGTGCCGGCCTCGAATTCGCCCAGTACCGTGCCTACGAACCGGGTGACGAACTCCGCCAGATCGACTGGAAGCTGTATGCACGCTCGGACCGCTTCTTCGTGCGCGAGTCCGAACGCGAAAGCCCGATCACGGTCTGGCTGCTGCTCGATGCCACCGCCTCGGCCGGCCAGGCGGATCGCGCGGCACCGCAGCACTCGCGTCTGGACCATATGCGCGGCGTGGCCGCGTGCGTGATTGAGCTGGCCTTGCAGCAGGGTGACCGTTTCGGCCTGCTGGCAATCAATGGCGATGGCCTGCAGCTGGTCCCCGCGGCGAACGGCGCGCGCCAGCGTGATCGCGTGCATCTGCAACTGCACGCCCTGCAGGCGCGCGGCGCCTGGCCTGCGGCCGATCGCCTTCGGCCGCTGTGGGAGCGCGTGCGCCCGGGCGACCTGCTGCTGGCAATCGGTGATGGCTTCGACGACGCCGGCATCGTGCTGCTGGAACAACTGGCCAGCGCGCGCCGCGAAGTGGCACTGCTGCAGATCCTCACCGCCGACGAGCGCGACTTCCCATTCGACGTCGGCCACCGCTTCCGCGACCCGGAGACCGGCGAGGAACTGCTGGGCGATGGCGCGGCGATCCGCGCTGACTACCTGCAGCGCTTCGCCGACGCACGCAGCGCATTGCATGCGCGCCTGCAGGCCAACGGGATTGCCAGTGCCACCGGCTGGCTGGACCAGCCGCTGGACCAGGCGCTGCAGGCGCTGTTTGGCCGTGGGGGCGATGCATGACCCTGCTGTTCCCGCTCGGCCTGGCCGCGCTCGCCGCAGGGTTGCTGCCGCTGCTGATCCACCTGGCCCGCCGCCATCCGTACACGCCACTGGATTTCGCCGCGCTGCGCTGGCTGCGCGCGCAGATACGGCCACGCCAGCGCATCCGCTTCGATGACTGGCCGTTGCTGCTGGTGCGCCTGCTGTTGCTGGCCGCACTGGCCCTGCTGCTGGCACGACCTGTGTTGACTGGCCCGACGGCGCCTCCCGCTGCATGGACCGTGGTAGCGCCGGGACTGGATGCTACGGCCCTGCGTGGAACGGCCGAGGATCGCAACTGGCACTGGCTGGCACCCGGCTTCCCCGGCATCGATCAGGCGCCACCTGCATCAACCGCCCCCCTGCCCAGCCTGTTGCGCGAACTGGACGCGCAGCTGCCCGTCGGCACCGCATTGACCGTGCACGTTCCCGATCCCCTGCCCGGCCTGGATGGTGCCCGCCTGCAGCTGTCGCGCGACGTGCAGTGGCACACGCAGCCGATGCCGGTCACTGCGCAACCGAGTGCCGCGACGTCGCCGCGCCTGCGCGTGCACAGCGATGCTTCGGCCACTGCCCAGCGCTGGTTGAACGCACTGCAGCGCGCGTGGGGCGTGCAGGCACCGCTTGCTCCGCCGCCGGCGGATGCCCTGCCGGAGCGCGGCGAGATCGGCGTGTGGAGCCGCAGCGATGCACTGCCGGCGAACTGGCAGGCGTGGCTGCGCGGCGGCGGTCGTGTCATGACTGCCGGCAAGCCTGCTGCCAGCGCCCGCATCCTGCTGCGCGATGCCGAGGGCGCACCGCTGCTGTGGCAGCAACGCATCGGCCACGGCTATCTGCTGGCGCTGCCGGGTGGCTGGAATGCCGCCAGCAACCCTGCGCTGCGCGATCCGCGCCTGCCACGTGCCCTGCTGCTGGCGCTGCAGCCGCCTACGGCCCCGCGCCTGGGCGATGCACGTGACCAGGCACCGCAGCGGGCCGCATTGCCTGCTGCAACACCACCGCTGCGTGAGCCCACGCCTTGGCTGTTGCTGGCCGTCGTGCTGCTGTTCGCGCTGGAACGCTGGATGGCCAGCAGCGCCCGGCGCAGGGTGGCCGCATGAACACCCTGCAGCACGCCTGGCAACGCGCACGCCGCCGCCGTGCGCTCATCACCCTGCTGTTGGGCCTGCCATGGGCGCTGGCCGCCACGGTGCTGGCCCTGCGTCTGGCAGGCTTCGATACCGCCTGCGTCGTCGGCACGGTCAGTCTGCTCGCGTGTGCGGCCTTCGCCACTGCGCATGTCCGCCAGCTGGACCGGCAGTGGCTGCAGCGCCAGCTCGATGGCAGCGGTGCCAGCGAGGACAGTGCCGATCTGCTGTTCGCCGATGCCGCCACGCTCAATCCGCTGCAGCAGCGCCAGCGCACGCATGTGCTGGCCATGCTGGAACGCGCGATGCCGGAGCTGCGTCCACGCTGGCCGCGTGGGGCATTGGCGCTGTGCTGGATCGCAGGCCTGGCCATTGTTGTGCTGGCATTCGGCTGGCCACGTTCCGGCCCCGGCTCCGTGCCTGTCCGCACGCCGGTGCCTGGCAGCGCTGCTGCTGCGGGCCCGCTGCGCCTGCAGTCCACCCGCCTGCGCATCGACGCGCCGGCCTATACCGGCCAGGCCACGCTCACCCAGAATGCGCTGGATGCGAAGGTTGCCGCCGACAGCCGGCTGTCCTGGTCCCTGCGCTTCGATCGCGCCCCGGACAAGGCGTGGCTGCAGTTCCACGATGGTCGCCGCTTGCCACTGAGCGAGCGCGAAGGACAGTGGCAGGCGCAGGATGTGGCACGTATGCCGCTGCTGTACCGCGTGGTGAGCGAACCGGCGCTGGCAGAGACCCGCCTGCATCGGCTGGATGTGGTGGCCGACCGTGCACCCAGCGTGCGCGTACTGGAGCCCACGGCCAGCCTGGTGCTGGGCACGCCGGGGCAACGGCAGTGGGCACTGCGCTTCGAGGCCAGCGACGATTACGGTGTCGCGGCGCAGGCAACGCTGTCGATCACCACTACCCAGGGCAGCGGTGAGAACATCACCTTCGTAAAGCGCAGCGTCACGCTTGCCGGCAGCGGCGAAGCCACCGCGCGGCGTTTCGCCCACACCCTTGATCTGGCTGCGCTGGGCGCGCAGCCTGGCAACGATGTGATCGCCCAGCTGGAGGTACGCGACAATCATGCACCCACGCCGCAGACCGGGCGCAGCAGCAGCGTGATCCTGCGCCTGCCCAGCGCCGAAGTCGCGCTCGGTGCAGAGCTCGAGGGCCGCATCAAGAAGACCCTGCCTGCGTACTTCCGCAGCCAGCGGCAGATCATCATCGATGCCGAAGCGCTGATCCGGCAGCGACCCAGCCTGGCCGCCGAGGACTTCGTGAAGCGCAGCGATGCGATCGGTGTCGACCAGCGCATCCTGCGCCTGCGCTACGGCCAGTTCCTGGGCGAGGAAAGCGAAGGTGCGCCGAAGCCGCCGCCGACCAGCGACCTGCCCACCAGCGATGCGCCGACCGCAGACGGCCACAACGACGATCACGAACACGACCATGGCGCGCAGGCCGGCGCGCAAGACGACCATGGCCACGATCATGGCAGTACAGCCAACGCAGATATCCCGCCGGTGTTCGGCAGCGAGACCGACGTGCTTTCCGAATACGGGCACACCCATGACCACGCCGAGGCGACCACCCTGCTCGATCCGCAGACCCGCGCCACGTTGAAGGCCGCGCTGGATCAGATGTGGTCGGCCGAAGGCGAGCTGCGCCAGGGCCGCCCGGAGCAGGCGCTGCCATTTGCCTACAAGGCGCTGGGCTTCATCAAGCAGGTGCAGCAGGCCGAGCGCATCTACCTGGCCCGGGTCGGGCCGGAGCTGCCACCCATCGATGAAAGCCGCCGGCTGGGCGGTGATCGCGCCGGACTGGCCAGTCGTGAACTGCCGTTGGCCGCGCGAACCCCGCCGGACCCGGCCATCGTTGAAGCCTGGCAACGCCTCGGTGATGACAACGGCGCACCGGATCTCGATGCGCTGGCGGCCTGGCAGCAGCGCAACGCCGCCTACCTGCCCGATGCACTCGATCTGGCTGCGGCCATCGAGCAGCTGCGCATCGAGCCCGACTGCGGCGACTGCCGCCAGCGCCTGCGCGCACAGTTGTGGCGGGCGCTGCAGCGTCCGCTGCCACAGGCGATGCGGCGCAGTGCCGCCGATGCGATGGGCCAGCGCTACCTCGACGCGCTGGAGGCGCAGCCATGAACGCCTCCGCTGTGAACCTGTGGATTGCACCGGCACTCGCTCTGATCGTGGTCATCGCCAGCGTGCGCCAGCCGCGTGCGGACACTGCGCACCCCGGCCGCCGGTGGGTCGTGATCGCACTGCAGATCATCGTCGCCACGCTGCTGTATTTCTGCCTGGCGCCCCCCACCCGCCAGCAACCCGCAGGCGGGCTGGTCGTGCTTGGCGTCGATGCGGGCAAGGCCGGCGCACTCCCGGCCAGCGAAGGCCCGCTGTTGCTGTTGCCGGAAGCTGCCGATGTGCCCGGCGCACAGCGCGTACCCGACCTGGCCACCGCGCTGCGCCAGCATCCGGCCGCCACGCTGACGCTGGTCGGTGCGGGCCTGGTCGCACGTGACCGCGACGCGGTGCTGCCGCCGGATGTGCGTTGGCAGGCTGCACCGGAGCCGCGCGGCTGGATCGCGCTGCAGCCGCCGGCCGATGTCGCACCCGGTGCCCGCTTCGACGTGCAGGCACAGGCGCGTGGCGCGGCCAAGGCGAAGGCCGAACTGCTCGACCCGGCCGACAGCGTGGTCGATCGCACGGACGTTGCCGACGACGGCCGCGTGCAGCTGAGTGGTGTCGCCCGCGCCGAAGGCCGCAGCGTGTTCCAGCTGCGCCTGCTCGATGCCGACGGCCATGTGGTGGACAGCGTACCGGTGCCGCAGCAGACCCTGCCGTCCGCACCGCTGCGCCTGCTGGTGCGCGCCGGCGCGCCGGGTCCAGAGCTGAAGTACCTGCGGCGCTGGGCAGCCGATGCAGGCATCCGTGTGCAGGTGCAGGCGGATACCGGGGCCGGACTCAGCATCGGCGATGGCGCGGTGTCGATCGATGCAGCATCGCTCACGCGCAGCGATCTGTTGCTGCTGGACGAGCGCAGCCTGGCGGCATTGAGTGCGGGCCAGCTGGCCGCCGTGCGCCAGGCGCTGCGCGATGGACTTGGCGTGCTGGTGCGCAGTGCGGGCGCACCTTCGGCCAGCGCGCGGCAACGCCTTCGCGATCTGGGCCTGCCAGTGCAGGGTGATGGCAGCAGCCACCCCCTCGAACTTCCAGGCGATGGCGAAAGCGCGGTCCTCGCCGCACGCCGTGGCCCGCTCGCCGCTGACACATTGCCGACCGGCTACGGCGAAGAGGCCGACCGCAGCTCGCACAGTGCCGCGCTGCCTTCGCTGGAAGCACTGGCGTTGCAGGCGCCGGGCAGCAACGCGCTGCTGCACGATCGGGGCGGCCAGGCCGTCGGCGGCTGGCGCGCGGTCGGCAGGGGCCGCATCGGCCTGCTGCCGCTGACCGACAGCTGGCGCTGGGTGCTGGCAAGCCGCGATGACCGCCACGGCGAACTGTGGAGCGACGTGGTTGCCACGCTGGCACGCGCGCAGGGCAGCGGTGATGCGCTGTGGTCACCACAGCCCATCAGCTGGGCAGGCGAGCGGCAGGCGCTGTGCGGCGTGCAGGCGCCGCTGCAGGCCTTCAACCTGCGTGGCGACAGCGTGGCGCTGATCGCCGATGGTGCAACGTCGGCGCTGCGCTGCGCCGGCTGGTGGCCCCGTGAGGCAGGCTGGCAGCGCCTGCAGCATGGCGACAGTATCGTCTGGCGCTATGTGTTCGACCCAAAGGACGCCGCTGCACTGCATCGGCAGGCGATGATCGATGCGACCACGCAGGCGTTGGCCTCCAGCACGTCGGCGAACGCGTCGGTGATGCGGCCCGTGCCGGGCTCACGCTGGCCGTGGTGGCTGGCGTTCGTGTTGTGCGCATCGCTGCTGTGGTGGCTGGAACGGCGGCGCTGACCCGGGGTCGGATCCCTTTCGCCCGCGAAAGGGCTCTGACCCCCTCCGTCAGGCGTTCTTCAACGCGAGCCCGCGCGCCGGTACACGCCGTTGAAGCGCACGTTCATGCCACCGCATTCGCTGTTGTCGGCCACGATCAGCACCTCGCCCAGCGAATGCACGCGTACCTTGCAGGTGTCCTCGACGAACTCGACGTCGGCACCGCGCGGCGCGGCGCGCGCTTCCACCTGGCCCATGTTCGGTCCGTAGGGACGCTGCTCCGGCGTGGGGTTGGCGGAGGGCCAGTAGGCGTCCCCCTCCACATGCAGTTGCCCACCCTGCACGGTGATGCGCAGGCCGTTGTCGCCATCCTTCCAGTCGCCCGACCAGTCCTGCAGCGTTGGCACAACCACCGGCAATGGCTGCAGCTTGCTGCGGTCCACCCAGCCGGCACTGCCACCCACCCTGTTCGGGAAGAACGCGCAGCGATAAGCGCCCAGGTCGCGCCCGGTCACCACCGTATCGCCGTTGACCACATAGCTGCGCTGTCGGCAGGCCGGTTCGCCCTTGGCCGGGCAGCCGTCCATGTCGCCAAGCAGGTACAGGCGCGGTGCATCGACCACCCGCGCCAGTGCGAACCGGCTCTGTTCGGACGGGAACGCGCCATTGCGGCAGGCGCCGTCATCGGCGATGCCGGAAGCGAAGGCGGAGGCCGGCAGCAACGCGGCCAGCAGGCAGATCGAACGCAGGAACATGGCAGCACTATTGGTGGGGAAGCCGGCAGGATATACCGGGCTACTTCACCGGCGGCGCGTCGCCAGCATTCTGTTCCTGGGAGAACAGCAGCGCGCGCCGCTGCTGTTCCGCACTGAGTTCCGGCGGCGGCCGCGCCACGGCGGCCTGGATCTGCGAAGGTCCACCCGTGAGCTTGTTCACGCCCTTGGCCGCCGCCATCACACCCTTGACCACGCCCATCATGATGTAGCCGCCGCCCATGCTCACCTGCTCCGGCGATGGCGGTTCGCTCCAGTCACGGCTGAAGCGGTTGTCGCCGAACTTCACCGGGTTCTTGAAGCGGTAGAGATCCAGCGGCTCGTCTTCCGGCTTGAGCGCACGCACTTCGCCGAGGGTGGTGACGTTGTCCTGCGGCAGAGCGGTGGAGATCGGTGCGGTGGTTGCCGCCGAAGCATCCACCGGGGGAACGGGCGCAGGATCGGGCACCGCCACCGGCGTGGCCTGCTGCGCCTGCGCGATGCCGGCCAGCAGCATGCCGGCCAGGAGGGCTCCCTGCGTTCCACGTCGTGCCACAGCCATCCACCTGTTGGTTGCGTCCAGCGCCCAAGGATACGGATGCCGGCTTCAGATTTCGTTGCTGCACTGGCAGCTGTTCAGCCAGGGGAGATGCGGCGACGCCACGGGACGTGGGCACTGAACGGTTCACGCCCTCCGTGTGCGGTGTCTCACATCCTGAGACGTGAGTGTGGTGCCATGTGACCCCTCGCAATCCGTCCCGGCTCCATCTTCCATGGCCTACGAACTCGCCAAGCGCACCGCCGATGCCGAGCAGAAGCTCGCCACGCGCGACGGCCTGCCCGCCCGCGACGGCGCCCTGCTCAGCGCGCGCCTGCAGCGCCGCTACCAGGACCGCATCACCGGCAGCTTTGCCATTCCCCGCCGCGAAGGCCGCTATGCGCCCATTCCCGATTCAGTTCCGCCTGCCCTGGCCGCTGCGCTGAAGGCGCGTGGCATCGAACAGCTCTACAGCCACCAGGCCGAAGCCTGGGAGGCCAGCCAGCGCGGCGAGCACGTGGCCATCGTCACCCCCACCGCCAGCGGCAAGTCGCTGTGCTACACCCTGCCGGTGGTCAGCGCGGCAATGCAGGACAAGGCCAAGGCGCTGTACCTGTTCCCGACCAAGGCACTGGCCCAGGACCAGGTGGCCGAGCTGCTGGAACTCAACCGCGCCGGCGATCTGGGCGTAAAGGCCTTCACCTTCGATGGCGACACGCCCGGCGATGCACGACAGGCCATCCGCCTGCATGGCGACATCGTGGTGTCCAACCCGGACATGCTGCACCAGGCCATCCTGCCGCATCACACCAAGTGGGCGCAGTTCTTCGAGAACCTGCGCTACATCGTCATCGACGAGGTACACACCTACCGCGGCGTGTTCGGCAGCCACGTCACCAACGTGCTGCGCCGGCTCAAGCGCATCTGCGCGTTCTACGGCGTGCAACCGCAGTTCATCCTGTGCTCGGCCACCATCGGCAACCCACAGGCGCATGCCGAGGCGCTGATCGAGGCCCCGGTGACTGCCATCACTGAATCCGGTGCGCCCAGCGGGCCGAAACAGGTGCTGTTGTGGAACCCGCCGGTGATCAATCCGGACCTGGGCCTGCGCGCCTCGGCGCGCTCACAGAGCAACCGCATCGCGCGCATCGCGATCAAGTCCGGGCTGAAGACCCTGGTGTTCGCGCAGACACGTTTGATGGTGGAAGTGCTGACCAAGTACCTGAAGGACATCTTCGACCACGACCCGCGCAAACCGCCGCGCATCCGCGCCTACCGCGGTGGCTACCTGCCCACCGAGCGGCGCGAGACCGAGCGCGCGATGCGTGCCGGCAACATCGACGGCATCGTCAGCACGTCGGCGCTGGAACTGGGCGTGGATATCGGCAGCCTGGACGTGGTCATCCTCAACGGCTACCCCGGCAGCGTGGCCGCCACCTGGCAGCGCTTCGGCCGCGCCGGCCGCCGCCAGCAACCCGCACTGGGAGTGATGGTGGCCAGCTCGCAGCCGCTGGACCAGTACGTGGTTCGCCACCCGGACTTCTTCGCCGAGGCCTCGCCCGAGCACGCGCGCATCGCGCCGGACCAGCCGCTGATCCTGTTCGACCATATCCGCTGCGCGGCCTTCGAGCTGCCGTTCCGGGTCGGCGATGGCTTCGGCCCGATCGATCCGGAGGTGTTCCTGGAAGCGCTGGCAGAGACAGAAGTGATCCACCGCGAAGGCGAGCGCTGGGAATGGATCGCCGACAGCTATCCGGCCAACGCGGTCAGCCTGCGTGCGGTGGCCGACGGCAACTTCGTGGTGGTCGACCGCAGCGATGGCCGCCAGCAGATCATCGCCGAGGTCGATTATTCCGCCGCCGCGCTCACCCTGTACGAGGGCGCCATCCACATGGTGCAGTCCACCCCGTACCAGGTGGAGACGCTGGACTGGGAGGGGCGCAAGGCCTACGTCACCCGCACCCACGTGGACTACTACACCGACAGCATCGACTTCACCAAGCTCAAGGTGCTGGACCGTTTCGATGGCGGCGTGGCCGGCCGTGGCGATTCGCATCATGGCGAAGTGCACGTGGTGCGCCGCGTGGCCGGCTACAAGAAGATCCGGTATTACACCCACGAGAACATCGGCTACGGACCGGTGAACCTGCCCGACCAGGAACTGCACACCACTGCGGTGTGGTGGCAGCTGCCGCAGGCGCTGCTGCTGCGCGCGTTCGCCAGCAAGCAGGATGCGCTGGATGGCTTCCTCGGCGCCGCGTATGCACTGCACATCGTCGCCACCGTGGCGGTGATGGCCGATGCGCGCGACCTGCAGAAGTCGGTGGGCAACGGCGATGGTTCCTGGTTCGCGATCGCCGACCAGAGCGGCCGCGGCCAGCTGCGCGGCAGCGAGGGCGATCCCGGTGGGGTGGAGCTGCTGCAGGAGTTCGTGCCCACCGTTTACCTGTACGACAACTTCCCCGGCGGCGTCGGCCTCAGCGAACCGCTGTGGCAGCGCCAGGCCGAACTGGTGCAGCGCGCGCGCGAACTGGTGCAGCGCTGCGACTGCAGGGCCGGCTGCCCGGCCTGCGTGGGCCCGGTGCTGGCCGCGCAGGAAGACGATGAGACTTCGCCGCGCGCGCTGGCGCTGCGCGTGCTCGACCTGTTCGATGCCGACGCCTGCCAGCACGTGCCCGACGTGGTGGTGACCACGCGCGACCCGATGGAGCTGCTGGCACCGTGAGCCTGAGCCTGGACAAGCTGCGCCTGCTGCGCAGGCAGGCCGGCGACACGAAGGCGAGCACACCGGCCGCGCCGGACGTGCCCCCTGCGCCACCGGCACCCGTGGCCGCGAACGATGCGCGGCAACCACCGGCCGAACGTTCGGTGTTCGCCTGGGTCGAACAGGAGATCCGCCACAAGCCGACCGGCGCTGCGGTCTCCACACCGGCACCCGCACCGCTGCGTCGGCCGGAAGTGGGCGGTCTGCATCGCCTGCTCGGCCTGCGTTCGCGCGGTGGAGCCGCGCCGGCACGCGCCAGTGCACAGGATCGTCAGTTGCCCGGCGAGGAGATCGCGCCGGGCCTGTTCCTGATCGAATCGCTGCAGCCGCAACCAATCCCGACCGCCCCGCTGTCATTGGCCTTCGCCAAGCGCGAGGACCAGCATGTAGCTGCGCGCGACCTGCTGTTCTTCGATACCGAGACCACCGGCTTGGCCGGTGGCACCGGTACGCGTGCCTTCATGATCGGCGCGGCCGACTGGCACGTGTGCCCGCAACGTGGCGAAGGCCTGCGCATCCGCCAGCTGCTGATGTCCACCATGGCTGCGGAAGAAGCGATGCTGGCCACCTTCGCCAGTTGGCTGCAGCCCTCCACCGTGTTCTGCAGCTACAACGGCCGCAGCTACGATGCGCCGCTGCTGAAGGCGCGCTACCGGCTGGCGCGCCAACGCGATCCGATCACCGCGCTGGACCATGTGGACCTGCTCTACCCCACCCGTCGCCGCTATCGCGGCACCTGGGAGAACTGCAGGCTGTCCACCATCGAGCGCCAGCTGCTGCGCGTGGTGCGCGAGGACGACCTGCCCGGCTCGGAAGCGCCGGGCGCATGGCTGCGCTTCCTGCGCGGCGGCGACGCGGTGAACCTGCGCCGGGTGGCCGACCACAACCATCAGGACGTGGTGACCCTGGCCCTGCTGCTGCAACGGCTGGTGCACGAGGAGCAGCGCGAGCGCGAGACGCTGGCGCTGGTCGGTCAATAGGCCTTGACGCGGCCTGACGGTGGCAGCGGTGACACTGCCGCCACCATCCACGCCTGGAGCCCGACGATGCGCCTCAATCCCCTGGTCCTGCTCGCCATCCTGCCCTTGGCCGCCTGCAGTCATGCCGGCAGCAGCACCTCCCACGATCCCGCGCCAGCGCCCGTGGCCGATGCCGCGCACGAATGCAAACCGGAGGCGCTGGACGCCTTCACCGGCAGGACCGCCGACGAAGCCACGATCAAGAAACTGGTGGCTGACAGCGGTGCGCGCAATGCACGGGTGGTCAAGCCGGGCATGGCGGTGACCATGGACTTCCGCCAGGACCGCGTGACCGTGCAGGTGGATGCGCAGAACCGCATCGAGCGCGCCAGCTGCGGTTGATGTTCCCAGGGTAGTGCCGGCGCTGGCCGGCCCCCCCCATTGCCGGCCAGCGGCCGGCACTACCGATCAGAGTCGCTCGGCCTTGCCACTGGCCAGTGCGCGCGCGATCACCTGCTGCGCCTGCTGCGATGCCTGCGCATGCACGCGTGCCTGGCGCTCGCCCAACGCGGCCTGTTGGCTGCCCAGCGTCGTTTGGCGGCTGGCCAGTTCAGACTGCTGGCTGGCCAGGCGCTGCATGGCGCGGGTGCGGCTGGCACGCGCGGTTTCGTTGTCCACTTCCTGCATCGCACGACGCGCCTCGGCGGCAGCCTCACGTGCGGCCTCACGTGCAACCGCCGCGTCGTTGGTCGCGCCCCGCGCCGCCTTCGCCGCTTCGGCCGCCGCTTCGCGGTTGATGTCATGCGCGGCCATCGCACTGCGCGCGGCCTCCGCTGCGGCCAGTGCCAGGCGGCGCGCCTCTTCACCCTGCAGACGCCCCATCTCACCCATCTGCTTGCCCAGGTCGCCCTGCTGGCGGCCCAGCGCACTCTGCTGGCGGCCCAGTTCGCTCTGCTGGCGACCAAGGTCCGCCGCACCGGCATAGGCGCGCTGCAGCGACTGGATCAACATCGGGTCGCGCACCACATAGCGCTTGTCGCCCTGGCGGAACCACAGCGCCGGGCCCTTGCCGAGCTGCCTGCGGGCCACCATCACGTCGTCCATGCCGCCGTTGGCGAAGGTCGAATCACCATCGACCAGCACGAAGGCCTCCCGGGGCGACTTGCCCAGATCGAGGCGACCGTAGGTCGTGATGGAGGAGGTGGTGGTCGTGCCGTCATGGTCCTCATCCATGCCAGCGGCATCGTCGACATCGGCCACATCGGCCACATCGGCATCGTCGGGACCGGAGGGTTCTTCCATATCGGCCGGTTCTGCGGGCGGTGCGGGAGCCACCGGCTCGGCCGGAACGCGCGCGGCCGAGGCTGGTGCGGGCGGGGCTTCCGGAGCCTTCGGCGGGGGCGGCACCACGGCCGTCGGGGCGGCCGGAGGTGCGGGCGGGGCCGGCGGCACCGGCGCTGCGACCAGCCGCATCGGCGCCACGCCCACCACCACCACCACAGCGGTCAGCGCCACCGCCAGCAGACGCGGGCAGGACCGGTGCGACTGCAGCGAAAGCAGGCGACGCTTGAGGCTGGTGGTGCTCGGTGCGGCGCTGGCCACGCCCAGATGCGGCTGCGGGGCCACGCCCAGCTGCAGCAACAGGCGGCCATAGGCCTGGCGGCTGGCGCCATGTTGGCCGACCACCGCCGCATCCACGGCTTCCTCGCGGGCCTGCGCGTATTCGCGCACCGACAGGCGCAGCAGCGGGTGGAAGAAGAACAGGTGCTGGGCCAGCGCGGGCAGCAGGCCCCATTGCAGGTCACGGCGCTGCAGGTGCTGCAGTTCGTGGGTCAGTGCCAGGTCCAGCGCATCGCCCTGCAGGACGTTGTCGCCGGCCGGCAGCAGCAGCACCGGGCGGAACGGCCCGACCAGCTGCGGTGCGTCCACCTGCATGCTCATCCACAGTCGCGGCGCACGGCGCACGCCGTGGGCATCGGAGGCCAGCTGCAGGGCCTGCACCAGCGCCTCGTCCTCGCAGGGATACGCCGCAGCCAGCAGTGCGCGGCAGCGGCGCCACTCACCGAAGGTGCGCAGCGCCATCATCAGCACGCCGGACAGCCACAGCGCGGCCAGTGCGACCGCCCACCACGCAACTGCCGGTACTTCGGCCGCGGGCAGCGGCATCGCGGCCAGCAGCTGCGCCGAGGCCTCCGGGGCCAGCGGGTAGACGATGTCAGCGGCCACGTCGGTCGCGGTCATCGCCACCGCCTGCGGCGCCGGCAGCCAGGCCAACTGCAACGGCTGGCTCCAGAACAGGCCGAGCACGGCCTGCAGCGAGACCAGCCACCACAGACGGCAGCGGGTCGCCGCCGACAGCGACGGCAGCGCGCGGCACAGGCCGTACACCAGCGCCACCAGCAGCACGGTCTGCAGGCTGGTCCAGCCCAACCGTTCCAGCATCGGAATCAGCATCGTGGTGTCCATGGCTCAGCCCTCGTGGCGACGCGATTGGAGTTGGGCGACCAGCGCTTCCAGCTCGGCCAGTTCGTTGTCGCTGACCTGCTGGCGCTGCGACAGGTAGGCCACGAACGGCGACACCGAGCCCTGCAGGGTGTTGTCGACGAACTGGGCCACGGCACCCTGCAGCACGCTCTGCGGGCCACGGGTGGCCTGGTAGCGGTAGACGCCGTCCTGCTGCCGGCGCTGAAGATACCCCTTCGCCCGCAGCCGCTCCATCATCGTCAGCACGGTGGAACGGGCCAGGCCGCGGGCCTCGCCGTAGCCACTGGCAACCTCGCCGACGCTGGCCGGCGCATGTTCATCGATGTACTGCAGCAGGGCCAGTTCCTGGTCCCCGATGGTCTTGCCACGCATGACACCACTCCCTTGACTACACGTGTCGTCACTGTCAGCTTGACGACAGCTGTAGTCAACCCCCCGGAAGTCATGGGCCGACGAACGGTAGGCACCACCGAGCGCTTAAACCTTTGACCCGCCCGCTGCATCCGATCCGCAACGCCCCGCTGGAATTCCGCATGTCCCGCCCAATGCTCCGAGTCCTGCTCATGCTCATCAGTGCACTGCCCTTCGCCGCTGTCTCTGCCAGCCAGGACCAGGCCAACGACCAGACCCGCCGCCTGATCCGCCAGATCATGCTGGAGCAGCGCATCCCGGGATTGCAGATCGCGGTGGTCAAGGACGGGCAGACGGTGTTGTCCGAGGCCTACGGGCTGGCCAACGTGGAGAACGGTGTGCTTGCCTCGCGCGACACCCGTTTCCCGCTCAATTCGGCCACCAAGGCGTTCACCGGCGTGGCCACCGCGCAGCTGGCCCAGCAGGGGCAGCTGGATCTGGACGCACCGGCCTCGCGCTACCTGGATGACCTTCCGCCAGCGTGGAGAGACGTACGCATACACCAGCTGCTGGCGCATACCTCCGGCCTTCCCGACATCCTTGATGCGAAGGGACTGCTGGGCGGTGGCTCAGAAGCGCAGGCGTGGGCGGCCGTCACTGCGCAGCCGCTCGAAGCCGAACCCGGGCAGCGCTTCGCCTACAACCAGACCAACTACGTACTGCTGGCACGAATCATCGCGAAGCAATCCGGCATGCCCTACGAACGTTTCCTCGCCACCGGCCAGTTCAGCAGCGCGCGCATGGCCCGCACCACCTTCGGCGACAGCTACGACCTGATTCCCGATGCGGCGACGATGTACAGCCTGGCCCCGCGTGCCACCGACGCTGCGGATGCACCGTCCCGCCTGTCGCACTGGTTCTACGACATACCGCCTTCGCTGTGGGCCGGTGGCGGCATCCTCACCACCGCCGACGACACCGCGCGCTGGCTGGTCGCGCTGACCGAAGGCCGCCTGCTGCCGGAGACCGCCCTGCGGCGGATGTGGAGCGCGGAGCGCCTGGCGGATGGCCGTGCCGGCCCGTGGGCGGGGGGCTGGCCGGTACTGCGCGCATCGCCCGACCTTCAGGTGGCCGGTATCGGCGGTGCGCGCTCGGCGTTCGTGGTCTATCCCGAGCGCGGCGTGGCGGTGGTGGTGCTGACCAATCTTGTCGGTGCCAATCCGCAGCAGTTCATTCCACGCATTGCCGATTTCTATGCGCGCGATGCCTCAACGCCCAGTCACGAACGGGTCGCCCCTGCACGGCAGTAACGGGCTGTCATCGCAGGGCCATAGCCCGGCCGGCACGGTCCTGGCCACTTCGAAGTGATCCTGGTTCCAGCGCAGGAAACCGCCGTGGATGGCATTGCCATGGTCGAAGCTGCGCGCAGCGTCGGCCAATGGCTGCTCGGGGTCGGCTTCGGCCACCCAGCGCACCACCGGCACCTTGTCCAGCTGCCCGATGAAGGCGAACAGATCGCCCGCGCCCCTGTCCTGGTAAGCCGTCATCGTCGCCGTATCAGGCAGCTCGGCCTGCGCCAGCAACGACGCGGTGACATCCTGCAGCGGTGCGGCTCCCTGTGCGATGTAGGCGCGCATGCCCGTGGTGGTTGCTGGGCAGTCCTGCAGCTGCACGAGATACCCGGTGGTACCGCCATTGCTGGAGAACGAGCGCATCCAGTAGCGGAAACGCGGTCCGCTGCGATCGGTGACCATGAAATCCTGCTGGCCACCCTGCGCGGGAATGGAAAGCACCTGCGCATTGCCGGCACTCTCCACGTTGCACTTCAACTGCGCCAGCACCCGCCTGGCCGGTTCGGGCAGCGCAGCGTAGCGGCCGCCGGAATGGGCGCTGCCGGAAGCTTCCGGCAATGCAGGCAATCCGCGTTCAGTGGGTCCTGCCTGCGCAGGCAAGGTCTCCGGTTTCGCCTCAGGCTTCGCAGCAGGTGCGACCGGCACGGTGTGCTCCCCGGCGGGTGCGCATGCGCTGCACGCCAGCAGCAACACCCACGGCAAACCGGACATCAAGGGTAGACGGACCATCCTTCAACGTCCTCCCATCGCGGGTGCTTCGTGCTGCTGTGCCGGCGCGGGCACGGGTGCACCCTGTTCGCGCGCTTGCTGCTGCAGCTGGCGCAGGCTGGTTTCCACCGCAGTCTCGCGCACCTCGGCTGCGTTGACGCCTGCGCGCACGGCCGCCGGATCGCCCGGATTGCCCTGCACCAGGAACAGTGTCTCACCCGCAGCGCGGCCGCCACTGGGATTGCTGGCCACGATCTGGTCGACCCGGGTGATGCCTGCGGCCTTCGCTTCGCGCAGCAAGACCAGACTGTAGTCATCGGCATGCTCGGCGTAGCGCCCGCCCAAGGCCTGCAGGTGCGTGCTGATCTGCTGCTGCAGGGCATGGTCGCGATGCTGCGGCTGCCGGGGATCGTCATTGGCCGCGAGCGGCGTGTCCTGTCCCAGCCCGCGCGCCTGGCCCGGCGCAACCGAGGTCAGCACATACTGCCAGCGGTTCTGCCCGGGGGTGCCGCGTACCGTCGCCACGAAGTCGTCGTACTCACCGCCGCCGATGGTCTGGCAGCCCGCCGAATCGGTATTGGACCGGCTGCCACGATGGATCTTGAAGGTGTCGTTGAGGTGCTGCACGCCCTGGGTATCGCGCGCATCGAACCAGCCATCGCCATTGCTGTCGCGCTCCACCCGTCCAGCGCCGGCGGTGATCGCCGCCTGCGAAGGGCGCAACGCGAACTCATCGGGATGGCCGTTGCGCGGATGCGTGGTCGCGCGCATCTCGGTGGTGCCTTCGCCCAACCGTCCAAGATCCTTGACCCGGTCGCCATTGACGTCCTCGCCCTCGGTCTTGGTACGCGGCGCCACGTTGCCGAAGCCAGGGCTGCGTGGCGTGGTCTTGGCGTGTCCGTCGTACTGGGCGGTCGGTTCTGTCGTGGCCTGGTTGAACTCGCGCACATGGCCGTGGCCCTGCGCATCCTTCCACAGCACCACGATGCGGTCGTCGTAGACACCACGTCCTCGCGCCTCGGTGGTGCGGTTCTCGTCGCGCAGCCCCAGCACCACGCGATCCTGCGTGGCCATCGCATCGTTCGCCGCGGCGTTGCCGCGCTGGGCCACGATACTGCCATACACGTCGTACTGCTGGGCCTGGCTCAGGCCCGCAGTCTCCGCGGCGTCGGGCATGCGCGGTGGGCGCGTCGCGTCGCTCAGGCGATCCAGCATCGGCTTGACCGTGGCCGCGTCGGTGGCGGATACGCCACCGCTCCGTCGCAGCGCCTCAAGCTCGGTGGCGCCCCGCGCCGCGATGTAGCGATCCAGCGATTCCTGCACCACCGCACGCTGGCCGTTGTGCAGGGCCTCCAGGCGGGCGGCCGCGCCACGGGCATCGTTCTGCCGCAACAGGGCGACGACTTCATCGGCCGCTGCGCTGATATCCATCTCCGGCATGATCTTTCCCTGAACGTGATCGGTATGGGAGTCCAGCCTACCCCACCGCACCGGCGCAGCCGTTGACACACGCCACACACCTGCGCGAAGCCCCGTTCAGCAGACGCCACGCCGTAGTGCTGTTCACCCGCGT
The DNA here is from genome assembly GCF_059370655.1 of Stenotrophomonas sp. YJH_SMC_133. NCBI lineage: Bacteria > Pseudomonadati > Pseudomonadota > Gammaproteobacteria > Lysobacterales > Lysobacteraceae > Stenotrophomonas > Stenotrophomonas sp. YJH_SMC_133. The sequence goes on from NZ_JCAFTW010000004.1 coordinate 255,837, forward strand.
GGCCCGCCCATCACCGGCAGGATCACCCCGCTGATGTAACTGGCACAGGCCGGCGAGGCCAGGAACACGTAGGCCGGCGACAGTTCCTCGGGCTGTGCAGGCCGGCCCATGTCGCTGTCCTTGCCAAATTCCGCCACGTCCTGCGCCGGCTTGTCGGCCGGGTTGAGCGGCGTCCATACCGGCCCCGGCGCCACGCAGTTGACCCGGATGCCGCGCGGCAGCAGCTGGCTGGCCAGCGATTTGGTGAACGCGTGGATCGCACCCTTGGTCGCCGAGTAATCGATCAGCGCCTTGCTGCCGAAGATTCCCGTTTCCGAACCGGTGTTGATGATGCTGGCGCCCTCGCCCAGATGCGGCAGCACCGCGCGCGCCATCTGGATGTACCCGCCGATGTTGGTCTGCAGGGTCTCCTGCAGGTGCGCGTCTTCCAGGTCTTCCAGCCGCTCGCAGTGCAGCTGGAACGCGGCGTTGTTGACCAGGATATCGATGCCGCCGAACGCCTTGGCCACCTGCTTCACCGCTTTGTCGCAGAAGCGCGGATCGCGCACGTCACCGGCGATCACCACGCAGCGACCGCCTTCGCGCTCCACGTGCTGGCGGGTGATGTCCGCGTCCTCGGCCTCGTCCAGGTGCAGCACGGCCACGTCGGCACCTTCGCGTGCGAACAGCACCGCCACCGCGCGGCCGATGCCGGAATCGCCACCGGTGACGATCGCACGCATGCCCTGCAGTTTGCCGCTGCCGGTGTAGTCGGGTGCAAGGAAACGCGGCGCCAGCTCCAGTTCGTGTTCGTGCCCGGGCTTGGCCAGCTGCTGCGCCGGCATCGCCTCCGGCTGGCGTCGTGCTCCGGCCTGGGTCGCGGTCTTCTTTGTTGCCTTCTTGGTTGCCTTCTTGGCCGCGCGGGCGTCCTTGGCCTTCTCCTGGTCCTGCAGGCGCCGCTGCCGTGCCGCAACGCGGGCGGCGCGGGGATCGCTGGCGGCGGCCTTGCGGGTTGCAGTCTTCACCACGCGCGGGCGATCGGGGTCGGCGATGGTCCTGGTTGCAGTGCTGCCTTTGCGCACCTTGGGTGAGGCTTTGCGGCGGGCGGGGGTTTTCCTGGTGGTGGCCATGCAGGTCTCCTCGGGGGGAATGGGATTGCCGGCCAGCGGCCGGCACTACCGGGCGCATGCGCCGCAGTACCGGGGGCGGCATCCGCCGCTCCTGCAGTGTCTCCACCCCTGCTGTTGGCGGCAGTGAGCGCGCCGTGTCCATGATGTGCACGGCATTCATTCCGCCACCACGTGCGCCGTCGCACCCTGCACGCAATCACACAAGGAACGCCTCCATGAAACACGCCATCGCCACCGCCGCCGTCTGCTTTGCCCTCGCCGCCTGCAGCAGCACACCGGTGGCCCAGGTACAGCCGATCGACGGTGTGATTTCCGGCCAGTGCCACAGCGACAGGGTGCGCGGCGCACTTGGCCTGGCCGCGTCGGACGCCACCGTCGCACGCGCACGGGTGGACAGCGACAGCCTGCACGTACGGGTACTGCGCCACGACGGCCCGCGGGTGCCGCCGGCCAGCGAAGGCGGCGACCGCCTGACCATCGAAAAGGGCCGCACCAACAACATCACCGCGATCTACTGCGGCTGAGCCGGCGCGCCCTGCGCAGCACGCGCAGGGTCGCCTGTTCCCACTGGCGCGGCCCACGCAGGCCGGCCAGCGTGGCCAGTTCGCCGCGCTCCCAGCCGGCGAACACGCAGGGGTCGATATAGGCCTTGCGGCACACCGCCGGGGTATTGCCCAACAGCGACGCCACTTCGCACACCACCGCGCGCTGCGCCTGCGCCAGTGCGCGCTGGCTGGCCGGTTCCGGCAGTTCGGTGGCGGCAAACGCCTGCACCGCCGCAACCGTCCCGCCCCAGGTGCGGAAATCCTTGGCAGTGAAGTCCTCGCCCATCACCTCGCGCAGGTAGTCGTTCACCGCGCCGGAGTCGACCGGCTGCAGCGCACCGTCGTCATCGCGGTACTGGAACAGGGCCTGCCCCGGCAGCTGCTGCAGGCGCCGCACCAGCAGCCCCAGCCTGCGGTCGCCCACGGTGACCTCCTGCAGCTGCCCGGACTTGCCGCGGAAGCGCATGCGCACGCGGCCACCGCGCAGCAGCTCCAGATGCCGGTTTCGCAGTGTGGTCAGTCCGAACGAACGGTTCTGCTGCGCATAGGTCTCATTGCCGACCCGCACCAGCGTGTCCGCCAACAGTGCGACCACCATGGCCAGCACCTTCTCCTTCGGGAAACCGGGGCGCTTGAGATCCCGCGACAGCCGCCGCCGCAGAGTAGGCAATGCCTCGCCAAAGGCGATGATGCGATCGAACTTGCCGGCATCGCGCTCCCTGGCCCAATCGGGGTGGTAACGGTACTGCTTGCGACCGCGCGCATCACGACCGGTGGCCTGCAGGTGGCCGTTGGCATGGGCGCAGATCCACACCGCGGTGTAGGCCGGTGGGATCGCCAGTGCGCGGATGCGTTGCAGGGTGGTGGCGTCGCGTATCGCGTGGCCATCAGCATCGCGGTAGCTGAAGCCCTTGCCGGCGCGGCGCCGGCTGATGCCCGGCTGGGTGTCGTCGACATAGCGCAGGCCGGCCGCGCGCGCTGCCTGTCGTTCGGGGGTGGAGGGAGTTGGCATGTCTCCAGTGTCGCCGTCGCCATGCCGCGATCCTGTCGATAACACAAGACAAACACGTGAGGGCCGGTTCGCCGCTATGCTCGGGTCTTCACAACCCCTTCCGGAGTCATGATGTCGTTCCCGATTCGCGCCCGTTCGCTCTCCGCCCTGTTGCTGCCGGCCGTGCTGGCCCTGACCGCCTGCCAGGCACCGGCGCTGGATGAACAGGATTCGGCCACCGCCCACGCCCAGCAGGCCGCCGAAGCAGCCAAGGCGCCGGCCGACGACGCCGGCAAGGCCACCGAGGCTCCGCCGGTCGGCACCTGCGATGCCAGCCAGGTACAGAGCCTGGTCGGCCAGGCCTACACCGATGCCCTCGGCAAGCAGGCACAGGAAGATGCAGGTGCCAGCCAGGTGCGCGTGCTCAAGCCCAATGATGTGGCCACGATGGAGTTCCTCGGCGACCGCCTGAACATCGAAGTGGACGACAAGGGCGCCGTCAGCGGCGTGCGTTGCGGCTGAGTCCCGCCCCGCGCCGGCACTGGGTTGCCGGCGCGTTCCGTTGCACCTGCAACCGTGTATTGCGGCGTTGCAGCAACCTGTGATCTAGTCGAGGCATCCGGTGGCCTCACGATGCGCTCCAGGGAATGAGCGGGGACGAGTGTCGCCGCCAACCCTATACGCATCGAGGTAGAGATGGCCCCCCGCAACCGCCAAGGGCTTTACGACCCGCGCTCCGAGCGCGATGCCTGTGGATTTGGCATGGTCGCCCAGCTCGACGATCAACCATCGCGCCTGTTGGTTGATACCGCCATCGCCGCGCTTTCGCGCATGACCCACCGTGGCGGTGTCGCCGCCGATGGCCTGACCGGTGATGGCTGCGGCCTGCTGCTGCGCCGCCCCGATGCGTTCCTGAAACTGCTGGCCAGCGAAGCCGGCATCACCACCGCCGCGCGTTTCGCCGCCGGCCTGGTATTCCTGCCGCATGACGCCGACGCTGCGCAGGCCTGCCGCGCGCAGCTGCAGGCGCAGGTGGAAGCGGTGGGCTGCAAGGTCGCTGGCTGGCGCGAGGTACCGACCGACGACAGCGTCTGCGGCCAACTGGCGCGCGACACGCTGCCGCGCATCGAGCAGGTGTTCGTCGATGCCGGGGTTGGCCAGGATGATGCCGGCTTCGCACTGGCGCTGTTCCTGGCCCGTCGCCGCAGCGAACAGCAGCTGCGCGAACACGCCGACTTCTACGTCACCACCCTCACCCCGGATGCGATCAGCTACAAGGGCATGGTGCTGCCGGACAAGCTCAGCCGCTTCTTCCCGGACCTGCAGCGCCGCGAGCTGGCCTCCAGCGCGATCGTGTTCCACCAGCGCTTCTCGACCAACACGCTGCCGCGCTGGCCGCTCGCCCACCCGTTCCGCATGCTCGCCCACAACGGCGAGATCAACACCATCGAGGGCAATCGTCGCTGGGCGCAGGCGCGCAGCAAGGTGTGGAAGACGCCGCGCTTCGATATTGGTGAATTCGACCCGGTCATCTCCATGCACGGTTCGGATTCGCAGAGCCTGGACAACATGCTGGAGCTGATGGTCGCCGGTGGCATGGAGCTGATCCAGGCGCTGCGCATCCTGGTGCCGCCCGCCACCCAGTCGCTGGAGTTCAAGGACCCGGACCTGGCCGCGTTCTACGAGTTCCACGGCCTGAACAGCGAGCCGTGGGATGGCCCGGCCGGCATCGTCGCCTGCGACAGCCGCTATGCGGTGTGTACGCTGGACCGCAACGGCCTGCGCCCGGCGCGCTGGATGCTGACCGCCGACCGCCACTTCCTGGTCGCCTCCGAGGCCGGCGTCTGGGAAGTGCCGACCGAGCGCGTGGTGCGCAAGGGCAAGCTCGGCCCCGGCGAGATGATCGCGATCGACCTCAAGCGCGGCGACCTGCTCGACTCCGACGCGGTCGACCGCATCAACCGTGGCCGTGCGCCGTACAAGCAGTGGCTGCAGCAGGGCGTGACCTACCTGCAGACCGAACTGATCGACCCGTCGCTGGTGGAGGAACCCTTCGACGAAGGCACCCTGCGCAGCTACCACAAGCTCTACCAGCTCAGCAGCGAGGAAGTGGAGCAGGTGCTGCGTCCGCTGGCCGAGACCGAGCAGGAAGCCACTGGCTCGATGGGCGATGACACGCCGATGGCGGTGCTGAGCCAGCGCAGCCGCCCGCTGTACGACTATTTCCGCCAGGCCTTCGCGCAGGTCACCAACCCGCCGATCGATCCGCTGCGCGAAGACTGCGCGATGTCCCTGTCCACCCAGCTCGGCAAGGAGACCAACATCTTCCATGCTGGCCCGGAGACGGTGAACCACGTCATCCTCAATTCGCCGGTGCTGAGCCAGCGCAAGCTGCGCCAGCTGCTGAAGATGGAGCAGTACGTGCAGGCCAACCGCCTGCTCGATCTGTCCTACAGCGAAGACGAGGGCCTGCGCGCCGGCATCGAGCGCATCTGTGCCGAGGCCGAACAGGCCGCGCGCGATGGCATGGTGATGCTGCTGCTGTCCGACCGCTACCCGGTGGCCGGACGCCCGATGGTGCATGCCCTGCTCGCCACCAGCGCCATCCACCACCACCTGTCGCGGCTGGGCCTGCGCTGCGACGTCAACCTGATCGTCGAGACCGGCACTGCGCGCGATCCGCACCACATGGCCTGCCTGCTCGGCTTCGGTGCCACCGCGGTGTACCCGTACCTGGCCTATCAGACCCTGTTCGACCTCGGCCGTCGCGGCATCCTCAAGCTCAGCAAGGGCGGTGAGCAGTCGCAGATCGGCCGCCGCTACCGCAAGGGCGTCTACAAGGGCCTGTCGAAGATCATCTCGAAGATGGGCATCTGCACCGTGGCCAGCTACCGCGGCGCGCAGCTGTTCGAGATCATCGGCCTGGAACCGGAAGTGGTGGACCTGTGCTTCCCGGATACGGCCTCGCGCATCGGTGGCGCTGGCTTCGCGCGCCTGGATGCCGACGCACGCGAGCTGTGCGCGCAGGCCTGGGACGCGCAGCAGGACGTGGACGTAGGCGGCCTGCTGAAGTACGTGCACGGCGGCGAGTACCACATGTACAACCCGGACGTGGTCACCACCCTGCAGCGCGCGGCGCGCAGCGGTGACCCGCGTGCGTGGCAGCAGTACTGCGATGCCGTGCATGCACGGCCGCCGTCGGCGCTGCGCGACCTGCTGGAACTGGTGCCGGCGGCCACGCCGGTAGCGCTGGACGAGGTGGCTCCGGCCAGTACCCTGTTCCCGCGCTTCGATACCGCGGCGATCAGCCTGGGCGCACTGTCGCCGGAAGCACATGAAGCATTGGCCATTGCCATGAACCGCCTCGGCGGCCGCAGCAATTCCGGCGAAGGCGGTGAGGATCCCGCCCGCTATGGCACCGCAAAGCGCAGCAAGATCAAGCAGGTCGCCTCGGGCCGCTTCGGCGTCACCGCCGAATACCTGGTCAACGCCGAAGTGCTGCAGATCAAGGTCGCGCAGGGCGCCAAACCCGGCGAGGGCGGCCAGCTGCCGGGCCACAAGGTGAACGAACTGATCGCGCGCCTGCGCTATGCCCGGCCCGGGATCGGCCTGATCTCGCCGCCGCCGCACCACGACATCTATTCGATCGAAGACCTGGCGCAGCTGATCTACGACCTCAAGCAGGTCAACCCGACCGCGCTGGTGTCGGTGAAGCTGGTCAGCCATGCCGGCGTGGGTACGATCGCCGCCGGCGTGGTCAAGGCCGGTGCCGACCTGATCACCATCTCCGGCCACGACGGCGGGACCGGTGCTTCGCCGGTCAGCTCGATCCGCTATGCCGGCGTGCCGTGGGAACTGGGCGTGGCCGAAGCGCACCAGGCGCTGCTGGCCAACGACCTGCGCGGGCGCACCCTGCTGCAGACCGATGGTGGCCTGAAGACCGGCCTGGACGTGGTCAAGGCCGCGCTGCTGGGCGCGGACAGCTTCGGCTTCGGTACCGCGCCGATGATCGTGCTGGGCTGCAAGTACCTGCGTATCTGCCACCTCAACAACTGCGCCACCGGCGTGGCCACCCAGGACGAGCGCCTGCGCGAGAACCACTTCACCGGCCAGCCCGAGCGCGTGGAGAACTTCTTCCGCCTGCTGGCCGAGGAAGTGCGCGGCTGGCTGGCGTACCTGGGTGCACGTTCGCTGGAAGAGATCGTCGGCCGTACCGACCTGCTGCGGCAGATCGAGGCCGCGCCGCGTGACGGCGTGCGCGTGGACCTGTCGCGCCTGCTGGCCGATGCCCGCTACGAAGGCAGCCACTGCGCCGCCCAGCGCCTGTACGAATCGCCGGACGGCCTGGCCACGCAGATGGATGGCCTGCTGGCGCCGGCCATCGAACACAAGCGCGGTGGCGAGCATCGCTTCCTGATCCACAACACCGACCGCAGCATCGGCACGCGCCTGGCCGGTGCGGTGGCGCGCGCGCACGGCAACCAGGGCATGGCCGAGGCACCGCTGGAACTGCGCTTCCGTGGCAGCGCCGGGCAGAGCTTTGGTGCCTTCAATGTCGGTGGCCTGCACCTGGAAGTGGAGGGTGAAGCCAACGACTACGTCGGCAAGGGCATGGCCGGCGGCCGCCTGGTGGTGCGCCCGCCGCGTGGCGCGCGCTTTGAAGCGCGCAGCACCGCGATCATCGGCAACACCTGCCTGTACGGCGCCACCGGTGGCGAGCTGTTCGCCGCTGGCCGCGCCGGCGAGCGTTTCGCGGTACGCAATTCCGGCGCGCTGGCGGTGGTGGAAGGTGCCGGTGACCACTGCTGCGAGTACATGACCGATGGCGTGGTGCTGGTACTGGGCAAGGTCGGCCTGAACTTCGGTGCCGGCTTCACCGGTGGCCTGGCCTACGTGCTGGACGTCGACCGCGATTTCGTCGACCGCTACAACCACGAGCTGATCGACATCCATCGCGTCTCCGCCGAGGGCTTCGAGAACTACCGCCAGCACCTGCACCGCCTGATCGGCCGCCACCGCGAGCTGACCGGCAGCATCTGGGCGCAGCAGATCCTGGACGAGTTCCGCGATTACATCGGCAAGTTCTGGCTGGTCAAACCGAAGGCCGCCAGCATCGAGTCGCTGACCGAAACCCTGCGACGCGCCGCGTAACGGTAGTGCCGGCCGCTGCCGGCAACCCAGGACCACGTAGTGCCGGCCGCTGGCCGGCGACCGCAAAACACCACAGAGCCCGCCATGAGCCGCAAGCACGCCTTCCAGTTCCTCGACCTGCCCCGCACCATGCCGCAGCGCATTCCGGTGGAACTGCGCACGTCCGGCGACTGGGGTGAGTTGTACGGCAAGTTCGGTAAGGAAGATGCCCAGTACCAGGCCGGTCGCTGCCTGGACTGCGGCAACCCCTACTGCAGCTGGAAGTGCCCGGTGCACAACGCCATTCCACAGTGGCTGCAGCTGGTGCAGGAAAACCGCATCCACGAAGCGGCCACGCTGTGCCACAGCACCAACCCGCTGCCGGAAGTGTGCGGCCGGGTCTGCCCGCAGGACCGGCTGTGCGAGGGCAGCTGCACGCTGGAAGAGTTCGGTGCGGTCACCATCGGCGCGGTCGAGAAGTACATCGTTGATACCGCGCTGGCCACGGGCTGGCGCCCGGACCTGGGCGCGGTGCAGCCGACCGGCCGCAGCGTGGCTGTGATCGGCGCCGGCCCGGCCGGGCTGGCCTGTGCCGACCGTCTGGCGCGCGCCGGCATTGCCGCCGTGGTCTACGACCGCTATGAGCAGATCGGCGGCCTGCTGCAGTTCGGCATTCCCAGCTTCAAGCTGGACAAGGATGTGATCCACCGCCGCCGCGAAGTGCTCGAGGGCATGGGCGTGCAGTTCCGCCTCGGTGTGGAGATCGGCCGTGACCTCAGCGTGCAGCAGCTGCTGGACAGCCACGATGCGGTGTTCGTCGGTACCGGCGCCTACCGCTATACCGACGGTGGCCTCGACGGCCAGGACCTGAAGGGCGTGCTGCCGGCACTGCCGTTCCTGGTGCAGAACAGCCGCATCGTCGGCGGCGATGATCCGAAGGGCCGGCCGATTGCCGGCTGGGAAGACAGCATCGCCCTGCCCGACCTCAACGGCAAGCGCGTGGTGGTGCTGGGCGGCGGTGATACCGGCATGGACTGCGTGCGCAGCGCGGTGCGGCTGGGCGCGGCCAAGGTCACCTGTGCCTACCGCCGCGACGAAGCCAACATGCCCGGCAGCGCGCGCGAAGTGGCCAATGCGCGCGAGGAAGGCGTGCGCTTCCTGTTCAACCGCCAGCCGCTGTCGATCGAAGCCGGCGCCGACGATGAGGTGATCGGCGTGACCGTGGTCGAAACCCGGCTGGGTGAGCCCGATGCCAATGGCCGCCAGAATGCGGTGCCGATCGAAGGCAGCGAATCGCTGCTGGAGGCCGACGTGGTGATCATCGCCTTCGGCTTCTCGCCAACCGTGCCGGCGTGGCTGGCCGAGCACGGCGTGGAAGGCCGGTCCAACGGCCGCATCGTGGCTGGCGGCAAGGACCGCCTGCCATTCCAGACCGCGCACCCGCGCCTGTTCGCCGGCGGTGACGCAGTGCGTGGCGCCGACCTGGTGGTGACCGCCGTGGCCGAAGGCCGCGACGCCGCCGCCAGCATCATCCGCCTACTGGCGCATTGATTCCGGCGCCAGCAGCACGGCCAGCAAGCCCCGCAGTTCCTGCGCCGCCACCGGCTTGGCCAGGAAATGATCGATGCCCGCTTCGCGGCAGGCCTCGCGGGTGCGACCCAGCGCGCTGGCCGTGAGCGCGATGATCGGGACCTGCGCGCGAACCGCGCAGGCGTCGGCGCGGATGGCCCGTGCCAAGGCAAAGCCATCCATGTGCGGCATGTGGCAGTCGGTGATGACCAGGTCGAACGCCCGCGCCTGCCAGGCCTCGAAGGCCTGGCGACCATCGGTGCAGGCGTGCACCTGCAGACCCAGATCATGCAGGCGCTGCTCCAGCAGGTGCAGGTTGGTGGGGTGATCTTCAGCTACTAGCACCCGGGCCGACGACAGTGGCCGCGCCGCCTCTGCCGGAAGCGGCAATGCCTCGGCAGGCAACTCACAGGCGTCCAGATCCAGTTCCAGCCACACGGTGGTGCCCTTGCCTGGCGCGCTGCGCAGGCACAGTTCTGCTTCCATCGATGCAGCCAGTTCACGGCAGATCGCCAGGCCCAGGCCGCTGCCGCCGAAACGGCGCGTTGTCGATGCCTCGGCCTGGGTGTAGGCAGCGAACACCGCCTGTTGCCGTTCCGGGCTGATGCCCACCCCGCTGTCACTGACCTGCAGGCGAAGACGTTGGCCGCGATCGTGCTGCTGCAGCACCTGCACCTGCAGATCCACGCCGCCATGCTCGGTGAACTTGAGCGCGTTGCCGGCAAGGTTGAACAGGATCTGGCGCAGGCGCAGGCCGTCGGCCAGCGATCCGGCCTGCAATTCCGGATCAAGTTGGATACGCAGATGCAGGCCCCGGCTGGCCGCCACCGGCATCAGCAACTGCTGCACCGCGCGCACCAGTGCCGCCACGCTCGTGGGTCGCAGCTGCGGCGGCAGTGCCTGCAGCCGTTGGCTGTGCAGCACGTCGTCCAGGATCTGCCGCAGCATCTGGGCAGCATCACCCACGGTCACCAGCACCTGTTGCTGGCGATGATCCAGATCGCTGCCCTCCAACCGCTCGAGCATGCCCAGCAGGGTGCTCATCGGCGTGCGGATCTCGTGGCTCATGGTCGCCAGGAAGTGGGCCTTGGCCAGCGCTGCCTGCTCGGCCGCACGGCGCGCCTCGGCCAGCGCATGGGTGCGCGCCTGCACTCCGCTTACGTCGATCCAGTAGCCACTCCACTCGACGTCGCCGCTGTCCAGGGACAGCGGCCGTCCATGCGAGTGGACCCAGCGCCAGCCTTGTGGCGAGCGCGTGCGGAAGGTGACATCGATCGGGCCCCGCGCCAGGGCAGCGGCGTCGACGGTGTCCATCAGCCGCGAGCGATCGTCGGGATGAACCGCTGCCAGCAGGCGCTGATGATCGATCAGGGCGGTTTCCACGCTGATTCCGAACAACGCCTGCACGTCGCCTGCGATCTGGGGAAAGCTGTAGTGGCCGGTGGCAGAGCGACGCACCTGATAGACCACCGCTGGCAGGTTCGAGGTCACCTCCTGCAGGCGTTGCGCAGCCACGCGGCGACGCTCGCTCTCGCGATGCACGCGCCAGTAGCCGAAGGCGTACACCAGCATGAGCGCCAGCAGGGTCAGCGAGGCCGGCACCAGCCAGCGCAGGGGGGACGCAGAGGGCGGGTGTCGCGGCTGGTTCGGCAGCCAGGCCGTGCGGATCGCCTCGCGTTCGTTCGCGGTCAGCTGCGACACGGCCCGCTCGAACACCGGGATGACGTCGGCGCAGGCGGGCACGGTGGCCAGCACCGGCGCGTCGTCGATTCCGGCGGGCGCAGCGATTACCAGCGGCTCGCCCTGATAGTGGCGCAACGCGGCCTCGACCTCTCCAAGATTGGCGACCACGGCATCGACCAGGCCCGTGCCCAGCAGTGACAGGGCGTCGTCGATGGGGGCGGGGGGCAACAGCTGCACGCCAGACGCCTGTTCCGTCAGCGCCCCGACCAGCGACAGCGGGTCGGGACTGGCCACGGTGCCTCCGCGCAACGCCTCCAGGCCCAGCACCGGCGATGCATCCCGGCGCCGCACAATGACCTGTGGCAGCTGCACGTAGGGCGCACTGGCCACCCACCCCGTCGGCAACTGCGAGCGCGACCAGCCCAGCAGCGCCTGGACGTCGGGCGGCACCGTTCCCTCGGCGATGGCGGCGGTTGGCAATGGCTGCATCTGCAGTGGTCGCTGCGCGCCCAGCAGCTTCAGGTACTGCGCGCTGAGCCCGCGCGGCTGGCCCTGCTCGCTGGAGGACAACGGCGCGCGGTCGGCGGGCCAGGCAATGCGCAGCGGCGTCCTGCAATCCGCAGCGGCGGCCAGGGCAGGCAACAGCAGGCCGGCCACGACCGCGGTGGCGGCACGCAGGCCAGCGGCGTTCACGATGGGCATCCTCTTCTGGCGGGCGGAATGAACGGCCGCGCAGCGGTACCGCTGCCTCTTACGCTAGCGGCGCGTGGACGAAGCGCAATGAAGAAAGTTGTAAAAACACCAAGATAGGTGAATGGCGACATACACTGCCGCTTTCACCCGTATCTGCGGAGCATTCGATGCGCATCGGCCTGGCTGCCAACCGTCTCCATCACCACGACGCGCGCGCCGCCCTGTTCCGCTGGCTGCGCGTCAGCGAACCCGGCCTGCGCGAGCTGGGCGTGTCGCTGCACGCAGTCGGCCGCACCCATGACGCGATACAGCGTCAGGGCTTCCTGACCGGATACGCGGGCCTGCATCGCTACCCCTATGGTCGCGAGGGTGGCTTGATGAAGCTGGTGGCCGAGGTGGTTGGCATGGGGCCGGATCGGACACTGGATGGCGCGGTCTACCTGATCGATCCGGTCGATCCATCCTCGGTGTTTCCGGAAGCCACGGCGCTGAAGCGGCAGTGCGTGATCCACGGCAAGCCTTTCATTTCCACCGTGGCCACCGCGCGCGACTGGATCGAGGTGGAACGCATCCATGCCGGACTGGCTGCCGATGCTGGCGCCGACGACCTGCATGCGTTCGAAGGACAGACGCTGGCGCTGATCGCGCACGACGCGATGAAGCCGGCGATGCTGGCCTTCGCCGATGAGCACTTCGATGTGCTGGCGCGGTTCGGTGAGCGGGTGGCAACCGGAACCACCGGCCAGCGCTTGAACGAGCTGGCGTGGAGCCGTGGCTGGCCCAGCGATACGCCCTGGGTGACGCGCTACCAGAGCGGCCCGATGGGCGGCGATGCGCAGATTGCCGACCGGGTACTGGAAGGGCGCTGCCAGCGCGCGATCTTCTTCGAGGATCCGCACGTAGCGCGCCAGCATGAGGCGGATATCCAGCTGCTGGAGCGCGCGGTGACGACGGTGACCGACCAGGCGGTGTGCATTACGGCGCCGCGGGTGGCGGCGCGCTGGGCGGCGGCGGCGGCGTTGCGGGCGGGGTGAGGGTTTCAGCCAACGGCTGAGCCCCTCGTGGTGGGTCGTTCAAATCAGAAGCCGTGCTAGGCCGGGCGGGGTGGATTGCGCAGGGGTCGCTGCAAGTACGTCCTTGTAAGCTCGGTCGCCGCATCCATGCGGCTCACGCCCCTGCGCAACCCACCCCGCCCGGCCACGGACAGTTTCCTGTGTGCCCATCACGGAAGAAAGAAGGAAGAGCAGGAGCGGGTCGCGCGCTGCGCGCGCTTTTGTAGAGCCGAGCCATGCTCGGCTGCTGTTGATCGCGAGGGCTGGATATCTGCGCCACGCGCGTCAGCCGAGCATCGGCTCGGCTCTACAGCAGCTGGCGAAGCATCGCCTTCAGCCTGCGGCCTTCCAGCTGGAAGTAGTCGCGCTGCTCGCGCCACGCGGGGAAACGTTGTTCCACTTCGTGCCAGAACGCGGGCGAGTGGTTGGGCTGGATCAGGTGGCAGAGCTCGTGCACCAGCACGTACTCGAACGCCTCAGGCCGGCCCAGTACCAGCGCCAGGTCCAGTGCCATGCTGCCATCGGGGGCGAGCGAGCCCCATTGCGAGGACATCACCTTCAATCGCAGGCGGCTGGGTGCGCGCGGCAGTGTGGGCAGGTACTTCGGCAGCCAGCGGCCGACGTCGGCGCGGGTCTGTGCTTCGTAGAACTCGCGCAGCAGGCGACGCAGGGTGGCGTCACCACCACGTGTCGGCCACTGCACGCAGGCACCATGCGCGTCGATCTCCAGGCGCGCGTAGCGGCCTTCCTGCCAGCGCAGCGGCAACAGTTCGCCGCGCAGGGGCAGCACGCCGTCTTCGCCCGGCTGCAGCGGTGCCGGCAGGCGCTGGCCCTGGTACTGGCGCAGCTGCAGTGCCAGCCAGTCGCGGTGCTGTTCCAGGAAGCGTTCGCCCATCACCAGGCTTGCGCGCGGCGGCAGGGTCAGGCGCGCGCCGCGTTCGTCCACGCTCAGCTTGATGCGGCGCGCACGCGGATCGCGCACGCGCAGTACCTCGATCTCGGCATCCTCCAGGCGCAGGCGAACGGTGTCGCGCTGTACGGTGGCGGGCGGGGTCGGGCTGATCAGGCGGCGCAGCAGACGGCTCATGCGCCCAGCATAGCGCCGCTTCGGGCCGCCGGATGACCGGCGGCCGTCGGGCTGCCTGTTCAGTCAGCCTTGCTGAGCTTGAAGGCTTCTTCCAGCAACAGGAACAGACGGCGGATCTCGGCGCTCTGCAGGGCGAAGCGGGCGTCGAACTCGGCGCGGCGGCCGTCTTCGTCGGCATGCTCCAGCTGGTCCAGGGCACCGTCGAGGAACTTCAGCTTGCGCACGATCAGGTCGTCGCCGATGACGAAGGACAGGTTGTCCTCGAAGATCAGCGCCAGCTTGGTCACCTGCTTGCCGGCATCCAGGTGCTTGTCGATCTCATCGCAGCGCAGTTCCTGGTGCTGGCACTTGACCACCGCGCCGCCTTCCACCGGGTCCTTCATCTCGCACTCTTCGCCCAGGCTCAGCCCGGTCGGCAGCGGCTCGCCGGCGATCCAGCCGGTCAGGATCGAACGCGGCGCGACTTCGGCGTTCAGCGGCATCGCCGGGAAGCTGCCGAGCAGGCCGCGGATGTCGGACATGAAGTACTCGCCGGTCTTGCGGCTGGAGGTATCCACCGCGACGTAGCCGTGCTGCAGGTCGATGAAGGCGTCGTTGCGCGAGGACTTCACGAAGGCGCGCGGCAGCAGTTCATGCAGCAGGTCGTCCTTCATCCGCTTGCGTTCGCGGCCACCCGGGCGGCGGCCTTCCTTCTCCTCGATCTCCTCCAGCTTGCGCTCGAGCAGGTCGTTGACCACCGCCGCCGGCAGGATCTTGTCCTCGCCGCCCACGGTCAGCCACAGGTGTTCGGCGATGCGGTGGGAGAGCAGTTCCTTCTCCTCGCGGCCGAACGGCGAGATGAAGCCGCGCGAATTCATTTCCAGTGCGCCGACCGGCTTCAGCAGGGCGTGCGGCAGCAGCGTGTCGACTTCGGAAAAATCGGTGGTGGTCGGGAAACGGAAGAACGTCAGGTTGCGAAAGAACATGGAATTCCGGATGGCAAAGAGGAAGGGCGACCGACCTTAAACGGTGGGCGTCTCGGGATCTGCGTCGGCGTCGGCCGGGGAACCGGCCAGCCAGGCATGGGCGTCGGGCAGCGGCGCGTCGTCGCGACGGCCCAGCGCCATGAAGTCGAACAGGGTGGTGTCGGCCAGCTGCGAGGGCCGGACTTCGCCCATGGCGCGCGCGATCTGCTCGATGCGGCCCGGGTGGTCCTTCTCCCACTGCTTCAGCATCAGGCCGACCTGGCGGCGCTGCAGGTTCTCCTGGCTGCCGCACAGGTTGCAGGGAATGATCGGGAACTGGCGTGCCTGCGCGTAGTCGACGATGTCGCTCTCGCGCACGTAGGCCAGCGGCCGGATCACCACATGCTTGCCGTCATCGCTGCGCAGCTTCGGCGGCATGCCCGACAGCTTGGCGTGGTGGAACAGGTTCATGAAGAACGTGGCCACCATGTCGTCGCGGTGGTGGCCCAGCGCGATCTTGGTGAAGCCGTGGGTCTCGGCGTAGTTGTACAGCGCGCCACGACGCAGGCGCGAGCACAGCGAACACATGGTCTTGCCTTCCGGGATGACCCGGCTGACCACCGAATAGGTGTCCTGCTCGATGATGTGGTACGGCACGCCCAGCCCGGCCAGGTACTCCGGCAGCACGTGCTCGGGGAAGTCCGGCTGCTTCTGGTCCAGGTTCACCGCCACCAGCTCGAACGGCACCGGCGCCTTCTTCTGCAGCTGCAGCAGCACGTCCAGCAGGGTGTAGCTGTCCTTGCCGCCGGACAGGCAGACCATCACCTTGTCGCCGGCCTCGATCATGCCGAAGTCGGCAATCGCCTCGCCGACCTGGCGGCGCAGGCGCTTGGCCAGCTTGTGCTGCTCGCGCTCGGCCACGCGCGGATCGCGGGCGGCGCGTGGCTGGGGATCAGGGAGGGAAATCACGGCACTCATGGGCTCCATTCTAACGGCTCGGAGCGGCCACGGCCGGGGGTCGGGATTCCCCTCTCCCGGCGGTCATCATCGCTGTGTATCCTCGAAGCCGTGGATACCTACGACCCCGCCGAGATTGTCGAACGCCTCGCCGCCCTGCGCGCCGAGCACCGCCTGCTGGATGAACAGATCACCCGCATGGCCGCCAACGGCGAGGACGAGCTGGAAGCCAAGCGCCTGAAGCGGCGCAAGCTGCAGTTGAAGGACTGCATTGCCAGGCTGGAAAGCCTGCAGATTCCCGACGAACCGGCCTAAGGACCGTCCTGGTGGGTGCCAACCCTGGTTGGCACGGCTGGAAGGTGTGGACCAAGGTCCACACCCACCGCATGGCCCGGCGCTGCCTTCAATCCTGCGGCGCCGGCTCGTCCGGGCGCGCTGCTTCCGGGCTGACCCGTTCGATGGTGTGGCGCAGCTCGCGGCCGAGGATGAACTTGGCGTCCTTGGCCCAGGCATCCAGGCGCTCGTCGAACAGCAGCTTGCTGTTCTCGTCCGGCCACACCAGGCGCAGTTCGCGCAGCTTCTGGATGAAGCCGCGGAACAGGGTGCGGTCGAAGAACTCCGGCGCGGCCGGTGCATAGAGCAGACTCAGACGCTGCGCCGCCTGCTGGCACAGGCTTTCCAGCTCGGCCGCGCCCAGCACGCCCGGGCCGTTCTTCACCAGCACCGAAATGGCGATGTAGTAGCGCTCGAAGGCCTGCTGCAGCGAGTGGCCGATCGCACGCAGGCGGAACACCTCGTCGGTCTGCCCGGTGTTGCGCGCCAAGATGCCGCCGTCGTCGTCATTGACGTTCTGCAGCAGGCCCTCACGCACGAACACGTTGATGGTCTGGTCGATGCGCTGTGCGAATTCGTCCTCGCTCCACGGCAGGAACAGCTCGGCCTGCAGGAACGGGTACACCGTGCGGCCCAGCTGGACCAGGCCGGTACGGCTCATGCGGCGGTTGTTCTGGAAGCAGCAGGCCACCCACGACGAGGCGGTGAACAGGTGCAGCACGTTGTTGCGGAAGTAGCTCAGCAGCACCGCGGTATCGCCGCTGACGCTGAGCACGTCGCCCAGCGGGTGCTTGATGCGGGTGAGGACGTTGATTTCCTCGGCGTGGGCGATGATCCGCTCCGGCGAGTGCGGGGTCACCGTCACCCGGTCCGAATACGGCATCTCGACCAGCAGCGTCTTGCACAGCTCGATCTGCGCGATCAGGTCGGCCTCGCCCATCGCGTGCTTCGGCGTGGACAGCAGGGCCAGCGCCAGCAGGTTGATCGGATTGACGTCAGCTGCGCCGTTGATGCGCACCTGGATGCGTTCGGCCAGCGTGTCCACCGTGGTCGACAGCCAGGCTGGCTTCTCGTCCTCGGACACCGCCTCGCCCTTCCACTCCGGCGCCTTCTCGGCCAGTACGTCGTTCAGTGCGATCGGTTCGCCGAAGTTCACCACCACCTGGCCGTAGTTCTGCTTGAGCACCTTCGGGATGCCCCACAGCAGCGACCAGATCGATTCCTTTTCCTTCGGCCGGCCGGACAGTTCGTCCAGGTAGCTGCCGCCTTCCATCAGCTTCTCGTAGCCGATGTAGATGGGCTGGAACAGCACCGGCTTGCGCGGCTGGCGCAGGAACGCACGCAGCGTCATCGAGATCATGCCGCCCTTGGGCTGCAGCAGTCGGCCGGTACGCGAGCGGCCGCCTTCGACGAAGTACTCCAGCGAGTAGCCGCCGGCCACCAGCTGCGCGACGTACTCACTGAGCACGGCCGAGTACAGCGCGTTGCCACGGATCGAGCGGCGGATGAAGAACGCACCGCCCTTGCGCAGCAGGGTGCCGACCACCGGCAGGTTCAGGTTGATGCCGGCCACGATGTGCGGCGGCACGATGCCACGGTCGTACAGCAGGTAGGACAGCAGCAGGTAGTCCATGTGGCTGCGGTGGCTGGGCACGTAGACCACTTCGTGACCCGGCGCGGCGGCCTTGAACTTGTCCAGATGGTGCACCAGCACGCCCGCATAGATGCGGTTCCACACGTGGCTGAGCATGAAGCTGGCCGAGCGCACCACCGGGCTGGAATAGTCCGCGGCGATTTCCCAGGCGTAGGCGTGTGCCTTCTTCCAGGCATCGGCCGTCTTCGAATTGTCGCGCTTGGCCTGCGCGGCGATCGCTTCGCGCACCGGTTCGGCGGCCAGCACCTGGTCCACCAGCAGGCGACGGGTCGACAGGTCGGGGCCGATCACCGATTCACGGATGCGGCGGAAATGGGTGCGCAGCACGCGCTGCAGCTTGCGTACCGTGCGTTCCGGCTCCAGGCCTTCGTCGATGATGGAACGCAGCGAGATCGGCGGCGCGAAGCGGACGATGGTGCTGCGGCCATTGAGCAGCACCGCCAGCAGGCGGCGGAAGCGGCCGACCAGCGCCCAGTTTTCCGAGAACAGCACCGCGAACCAGCCGCTCTGCTTGTCCGGCGCGCGGCCGACGAAGATCGACACCGGCACCAGGTGCACGTCCAGGTCATCGCGCACGCGATGTGCCTGCAGGACCTTGGCCAGCGAGTCGGAATGGGTCTTGGCACCGCGCTGCTCGGGGATCAGCGAATTGCTGGAGCTGCGCCGCGACAGCGCCAGGTAGGCGCGCTTGCGGCCGGTCGGGTCACCGGCCAGCGGCACCAGCGGCGACGGCAGGCCGGCCTGGCGGCAGGCCTTGTCCAGGATCAGCGCGTTGGACAGGCCGTAGTCTTCCAGCACGTACATGACCGGGCGGCCATCGTTGTACTGGCCCGGGTCTTCCGGCTCGATCTTCAGCGACAGCCACGGCTCGACCAGGCGGCCCAGCAACCGTGCCCACAGTGGGCGTCGGCCGGCCGGACGCGCGTGCACGGGCGGCGGTACCGGGTTCGGGCCGGTACCGGTCGAGGGGGACGCCGGCACCGTATCGGCGGGCGTCGACTGGGATTCTTCGCCGGGGAACGGCAGCGGGTTCTGTTTCGACATCGGCGCCATTATGGCTTAGGCGGCGGCGTTGCCGCTTCCCCACCCTCGGCGGGGGCTTCAGCCGGCGACGGCGACGCAGCGGCGCGGGCCGCCTCGGCCTTGCGCAGCAGCGCGTCGGTGTCGGCCAGGGTGCGGGTCAGGTACCAGTGGCCTTCGCGGCGGCTCAGCGGCAGCTGCAGGCTCATCTCGCGACCGGCGAGGTCGTAGCGCAGGCGTACCAGGGCGTTGTCACCTTCCACCGACAGCAGTTCGCCGCGCACGCTGCGCAACGCGTCGTCCACGCCCAGCCCGTAGCTGCCCAGCACCGCCTTGAGGGTGTGGATGAACGGCGCCAGCTGCGCCAGGCTGCCTTCCATGCCCGCGGCCTGCAGGCCGGCTTCGTCGTCGAAACCGACCTTGTTGGCGGCGCCGACCAGCGCGGCGATGGTGCTGCGTGCGCGGGCCCGGTCACTGATCGGGGCACCCTGCGCCCAGCTGGCCAGGGTTTCGACCAGCGCGATGTAATGCGCCTGTTGGCCAGGCGTATAACCCTTCTGGTGGCGCAGGTACTGCACACCGAAGTTGCCCATCGATTGTGCGGCCTGGCGAACGGCGCCGGCCTGTCCGGCCAGCTGGCGATCGAAGCTGCGCTGCAGTTCGGCGCTGGCATTGGGCTTGCGCAGTGCGGCCAGCATCGGCAGCAGCTGGTCACCCAGCGGCAGTTCGGTCAGCGGCCATTGGCTGTGGCCTTCGGTCCAGGCCTGTTGCAGGCGCTGGTACTGGCTGGGCGGTACCGACAGCTTTGCATAGCCGACCAGATCGTCCTCGGCCAGGCGCAGCGCCATGGCCTGCACCGCCGCGACCGGCTCGGCCGCCGGCTTGGCCGGGTCCTGGGCCGATTCACGACACGCCGCCACGGCCAGCAGCAGCATGGCTGCCAGCCCCCATCCACGCGCAGACCTTCCTCGCACTGCCACGCTCATGCACTCGGACTCCCCGGACCGGTCCGCATCTTGCGGCCTGTGACGTGACAGCGGCAAGCCGGGACGTCACGGTTTCCGCTGTTGCTTGTGCAAGTCACTGATGGGAATAAAAAAAGAGCCGGGATCACGGGGATCACAGGCTCTTCAAACCGGCGCAGGGCCGGTGGACAGTGTTGTGGCACATGTCCGGTCCGAGGACCGGATGGCGGCGATCCTACGCTGCCGCTCAAGTTAAGGCAACACTTCACGTAGTTCGGCCTAAATTATTGATTTTATTGATCATCCTGATGCCTGGCATGGAGGCCATGAAATCTACGGCAGGTTTTGCGGCGATTCGGGCACAACCGCTCGGTGGACGGATGCAGAAACGCCATCCCGCGCGGGTCGGGATGGCGTTCGGGCCTGCAGCCTGCGCAACGGAATCTCAGCGCGCAGCCAGCGCCGACGCGATTTCCTGCTGGATGGCCCGCGCCGCGGCCTGCGGATCGGTGGCCAGGCGGATCGGGCGACCAACCACGATGGCATCGGCGCCATCGGCAAAGGCCTGGGCCACGCCAACGGTACGCTTCTGGTCATCGCCGACCGGGCCACCGGGGCGGATGCCCGGGCAGACGATCGAGAACCCGGCGCCGGTAGCGGCGCGGATCGGGCCGGCTTCCTGGCCCGAGGCGATCACGCCATCGATACCGGCCGCCTGCGCGGCCAGCGCGCGTTCGACCACTACGTCCACCGGTTCACGGTCGATGCCCATCTGCGCCAGGTCCGGGCGGCCCATCGAGGTCAGCACGGTCACCGCCAGCAGGCGCATGTCGCTGCTGTTGGCGGCGGCGCAGGCTTCCATCATCGCCGGGTGCCAGCCGTGGATGGTGGCGTAGCTGACCGGCCACTGCGACAGGCGCTTGATCACCGCCGCGGCAGTGGCCGGGATATCGAAGAACTTCAGGTCGACGAACACGCGCTTGTCGCGGCGGGCCAGCTCGTCCAGCACCTGGAAGTACTCGCCCGACGCCAGCAGTTCCATGCCGATCTTGTAGAACGCCACGCTGTCGCCGAGGCGGTCGACCCACTCCAGCGCCTGCGCGCGATCAGGCACGTCCAGCGCGAAGATCAGGCGCTCGTCATCGCGCAGCGGCAGCGGCGCGCGGCTCACGGCGCGTAGTCCAGGGCAGCGCGCTTGGCGTCGTGGCGGGCCTGGCGCGACTGGCTGTAGTCATTGTTGAACTGCGCCGGCTCGAAACCGCCGTAGGTCGGGTTCGGCAGCATCCACCAGCGCTCGCCGAACCAGTCGTGGTACTGCTGCAGCAGGGCGTCACGGCCTTCGTTGGTGTTGGCGGTCACTTCCACGAAGTCGCCCAGCTGGTCGCCGAACTGCATCAGCACGCGGTACTTCTGCCCGGCCAGGCGGCGGCGGCAGTTCTTCTCGCTGCCGGCCTGCTCGCAGCCTTCGACCACGGTGCCCAGGCCCAGGAACACGCTGTCATCGGCCACCGGCAGGCCCTGCTCGCGCAGGTTGGCCAGGGTCGCGTCCTTCAGGTGCACGGCGCGGTTGGAGATGTACAGCAGGGTTACGCCCTTGGCGTTGGCGGCCTTGGCGAAATCGACCACGCCCGGAATGGCCTTGGCCTTCTTTTCGGCCACCCACTGGTCCCAGCTCAGCTCGTCGTATTCCTTGCCGTCGCGCACCAGGCGCGCCTGGTAGGGCGAGTTGTCCAGCACGGTCTCATCCACGTCCAGCACCACGGCCGGCTTCAGGCCCTTGGCCTCGTTGCCGCGTTCCTCCGGCACCAGCGCATCCCAGTGCGCTTCCTTCAGCGCGGCGTCCAGGTGGTCGGCGGCGGCGCGGTAGGTCTGCTCGGTGATTGCCTTGTACTCCTGCGCGCGCTGCATCCACAGCACGGCGTTGAGATTGTCGTTGGCGGTCGCATCAAGCGCGCCATCAGCCTTGGCAGCGGCGGCCGGGGCCTCCGGGGCAGCGGCTTCGGCAGCAGGCGCATCCACGCGCTTGCAGGCGGACAGGCCCAGCGCCGCAGTGGCGAGCAGGGTCAGGGACAGGGAAACGGGACGACGCATGGATTCACCGGCAATCAGATATACCGGCGCATTTTACCGGCAAAGGCGGCCCCGGGACGGCTATGCTTGGCGGTTGACCCGTTGCCCTTCCGGAGGCCGCCATGACCGATTCCGTCCAGACCCCCGACGTCCCCCTGCTCGACGCCGTGCAGGCCCGCCTGCTGGGCTGCCTGGTGGAAAAGGAGGCGACCACGCCGGACACCTATCCACTGACGGTCAATGCCGCCCAGTCGGCTGCCAACCAGAAGACTGCCCGCGAGCCGGTGATGAACATCGATGCCGGCAGCGTGCAGCACGCGCTGCGCCAGCTGGAGGCGTTGGGCCTGGCCCGCCAGCACTTCTCCTCGCGCGCGGACCGCTACGAGCACCGCCTGCAGGCCGCGCTGGACCTGACCCGGCAGCAGACCGTGCTGCTGGCGCTGCTGCTGCTGCGTGGGCCGCAGACGCTGGGCGAACTGATCACGCGCAGCGAGCGCCTGCACCGCTTCGCCGACGCCGATGACGCCCGCCACGCCATCGAACGCCTGCAGCAGCGCGCGCTGCTGGTGGTGCTGCCGCGCGCCAGTGGGCAGCGCGAAGACCGCTACATGCACCTGCTGTGCGGTGAAGTGGACGGTGCGGCGCTGGCGGCCAGGTACGCCAGCAGCGGCGGTGGCAACAGCGATGCAGCCGACCCGGGCCTGGCCGAGCGCGTGGCCCAGCTGGAAGCGGCCGTGGCCGAGCTGCAGGCGCAGCTGGCCGAACTGCGCGGCTGAGGGGGTGGGTGCCGACCGTTGGTCGGCACTGCATCTGAATCGTGCCGACCAACGGTCGGCACCTACCAACATCAGGGGTCAGACCTGCGCCGCACCCGGCGTCGCATACAACCGGCTCGGGCTGTCCACGCCCGGCAGCTGGATCACCCCCCGCTCCTGCATGCCCAACCCCAGCAGGATCTTCCCGGACACCACGTTGTCCAGATCGGTGATGCCATACAGATCCTGCAGGCCCAGCCCAGCGCGCGCATGCGCGAACACTGCCCGCGCCGCCTCACCGGCATAGCCCTGCCCGGCGAATTCCGACAGCACCGCATAGCCGATGTCCGGACCCGGCAGCCCATCACGCCGTACCAGCCCGGCATTGCCCAGCCAGGCACCGTCGGACAACCGCTCGATGGCATACATGCCAAAGCCATTCAACGCATAGCTGTGCAGCACACGCAGCGCGATGTAGTCCCGCGCCTGCTCCTCACTGCGCACATTGCGGTCGCCAATGAAGCGCACGAAGCCCGGATCATTCAACAGCGCCAGCATCGGCGCCGCATCGCGATCAGGCTCGATGGCACGCAGGCGCAGGCGTTCACTCTCGATCGGTTGCACAGGTGGACCTCCAGCCGAAACCCCGATTCTGCCTCAACCCCGGCTGCTGCTTTTGATTTTCTTTGCATTGCCGTGGAAGGAAGCGCCCGGCATCTGTCAGAGGCCGATCGGGGTGGGTTCGCGGGGGTATCCGCGCCATGGATGGCGCGGCTAAGCCCCCAGGGACGGGTTCACGGCGTCCCCCGCGAACCCACCCCGATCAGCCACACTGCGGAACCAACGCGTGCTCCACCACGGAGGGGCGGCGCCGTTGGAGCGCCCTAGTCGAACAACGCCTCGATCGCCGCCAACCCCGCACTCGCCCGTTCCTTCTTGCGCGCCGCATCGGCCACCGGATCAGCGCCATCGCGCTGGATCTCCTCGGCCGGAATCTCCTCGAAGAACCGGCTCGGCTTCAGCCGCACATGCTCGCCGAACTTGCGCGTCAGCTTGCTGTAGCTCATCCACAGCTGGATCTTGGCGCGGGTGATGCCCACGTACAGCAGCCGCCGCTCTTCCTGCAGGTTGCCCTCGTCCAGGCTCACCTGGTGCGGCAGCACGCCGTCCTCGCAGCCAACGATGAACACATACGGGAACTCCAGGCCCTTGGAGGCGTGCATGGTCATCATGCGCACCTGATTGCCACCCTCGTCCTTGTCGCTGCGTGACAGCAGCGCCAGCTGGCCGGCCAGGTCAGCGGCAGTGGCGCCGCGCGGGCCGCCCTCGAACCACTGCGCCAGTTCCTCGATGTTGTTGGCGCGGCGCTGGTAGCTGGCCTCTTCCTTGGCCTGCTGGCGCAGTTCGCTGAGCAGGCCGGATTCCTTGGCGACCTTGCGGATCATGTCGCCCGAGGTGACCTGACGCATCTGCGCGCGCAGGTCGCGCAGGATGTCGGTGAAGCGCGCCAGGCTGTTGGCGGCGCGCGGCGGCAGCTGCTGCAGGGCGCCGATCGCCTCGGCGGCCTGCGCCATCGGCATGTCCTTTTCCTGCGCCAGTTCGGCCAGCCTGGCCAGCGTGCCGGCACCGACGTCACGCTTGGGCGACTGCACCGCCCGCATGAACGCGGTGTCGTCGTCCGGGTTCACCAGCAGCCGCAGCCATGCCAGCGTGTCCTTCACTTCCTGGCGCTCCAGGAACATGGTGCCGCCGGTCAGGTGGTAAGGGATGCGCAGCAGCTGCATCGCCTTTTCCAGCGGCCGTGACTGGAAGTTGCCGCGGAACAGGATGCAGAAATCACTCCACGGCACGTTGCGCGACTGCGCCACGAAGGCGATCTCGGCCGCGACCTTTTCCGCTTCGTGCTCGCTGTTGCGGCATTCCCATACGCGGATGCGTTCACCGTCGGCCTGGTCGCTCCACAGCTTCTTCAGGTGCTCATGCGGGTTGTTGGCGATCAGCGCGTTGGCCGCGCGCAGCACGCGGTTGGAGCAGCGGTAGTTCTGCTCCAGCTTGATGATTTCCAGCGCAGGGTAGTCGCGCCCCATCTGCTGCAGGTTTTCCGGGTTGGCACCGCGCCAGGCGTAGATCGACTGGTCATCGTCACCCACGCAGGTGAAGTTGCCCTTGTCACCGGCCAGCTGCTTGAGCAGGCGGTACTGCGCGTCGTTGGTATCCTGGCATTCGTCCACCAGCAGGTAGCCGATGCGCTCGCGCCAGGCCAGCGCGATCTCCGGATTTTCCTCCAGGATCTGCACCGGCAAACGGATCAGGTCATCGAAGTCGACCGCATTGAAAGCCGTCAGGCGCAGCTGGTAGCGCTCGTAGACGCTGGCCGCTTCCTTCTCGCGGTTGCTGCGCGCGGCGGCCATCGCCTGCTCGGGCGACAGGCCGGCGTTCTTGGCGCGCGACACCAGGTTCTTCATGTCCTCGATGTCGTCGGGCTTGGCCCCGTACATCAGGTCCTTGATCTGCGCAGCGGCATCATCGGCATCGAAGATCGAGAAGCCACGCTTCAGGCCCACGGCCGCGTGTTCGATCTGCAGGAACTTCAGGCCCAGCGCATGGAAAGTGCAGATGGTCACCTCGTCGGCGTCCTGCTCGCGCAGGCGCTTGGCCACACGCTCGCGCATTTCCTTGGCCGACTTGTTGGTGAAGGTGATCGCTGCGATGCGGCGCGCCGGATAGCGGCCGCTGCCGATCAGGTGGGCGATCTTTTCCACGATCACGCGCGTCTTGCCGCTGCCCGCGCCGGCGAGCACCAGCAACGGACCTTCGATGTGCAGGACGGCGGCGGCTTGAGGGGGATTGAGACCGTGCATGGGAATGGGATTGTAGCGGGGCCGCAGCGGGCGGACCTGACTTGCATGCACACCGTTCCTAAGCTATTGATTCGCCACCGGAGCACTGGAGCCAGGTGCATGCGCCCGACCGCCTTTGCCGCCCTGCTGGGCACCCTGCTGTTGCTGCTGGCGCCGTTGGCTGCCCGCAGTGCGGACTGCGCGCCCGATGCTGGCGCATCGTTGCGGTCGGCGCTGATGACCCCGGGCTTCCTGCAGGCTCATCCTGACCTGCACTGGCGCGAGCTGGGCCTGCAGTCGTGGCGCCAGGGCCGGCCCGATCATGCGCTGGTGCGTTTCAAGCGGGCGGCCGCGCACGCCGACAAGCTGTCGCAGTCGCTGGTCGCGCGCATGTACCAGGAAGGCACGGGTACCGCCCCTGATCCGGTGCTGGCCTACATCTGGATGGACCTGGCCGCCGAACGCGGCTACCGCGACCTGCTGCTGGAGCGCGAGCGCTACTGGAACCGCCTGGATGCCGCGCAGCGGCAACGGGTGCTCGCCGAAGGAACGGCGCTGTATGCGGCCTACGGCGATGCCACGGCCAAGCCGCGCATGGAGGCTGCCATGCGCGTGGACCGCAGCCGCATGACCGGCAGCCGTACCGGCTGGGTCAGCTCGATGCTGCAGGTGGAGCTGTCCGACGGCCCCGAAGCCGGCTGGCCGACCCGCGGCGATGACTATTATCGGGATGCGTACTGGGACCCTGCAGCGTACTGGTGCATGCAGGACCGCATCTGGGAACAGGAGTTCCGCGGCCGCAGCGTCGAGGTCGGCCCACTCAGCCCCGTGGGAGGCGCGGGGCGCTGACGTTCGTATTCCATGGTCATTGCCAGGAGGGCGATCAAGTATGAAAGCGAAGCACGCTCCACGCTTCTGCCTGCTGCTGGGCCTGTCGATGGCCGCTGCCGTGACCGCCAGGGAATGCCCGGTGGAGGCCCCGCGGCAGATCCCGCCTACCGTCCTGACCGGAGGCTTCTTCGATGCCCATCCGGACCTGTTCTGGCGCAGCATCGTGACGCCGGGCAGCATCGTCTACGACAACGACTACTGGCGCGCCGCCGACTACTGGTGCCTGCAGGACAACTACTGGCGCCCCGCGCTGACCCCCAGCGTCGAGATAGGACGGCCGGACGCGGTCCGCGACGACAAGGCGGTGGACGACTAGAATTGGCCGATGGCCAAGCTCTATTTCTACTATTCGGCGATGAACGCCGGCAAGACCACGACCCTGCTGCAGAGCGCGCACAACTACCGCGAACGCGGCATGCGGGTGGCGATCCTGACCCCGCGCCTGGATGATCGTGCCGGCGCCGGCGTGGTGGCCTCGCGTATCGGCCTGCGTGCGGACGGCATGGCCTTCGACCGTGACACCGACCTGCAGCACTGGGTCGAACAGGACCTGGCCGCCAACGGCCCGATGGGCTGCGTGCTGGTGGATGAAGCGCAGTTCCTCACGCGCGCCCAGGTCTGGCAGCTCAGCGAGGTGGTCGACCAGCTGCGCATTCCGGTGCTGTGCTACGGCCTGCGCACCGATTTCCGCGGCGAGCTGTTCGAGGGCAGCCAGTACCTGCTGGCCTGGGCCGACGAGATGCAGGAGATCAAGACCATCTGCCACAGCGGGAAGAAGGCGACGATGACCGTGCGCGTGGACGAGCATGGGCACGCGGTGCAGGACGGCCCGCAGGTGGAGATCGGTGGCAACGACCGCTACGTGTCGGTCAGCCGTGCCGAGTTCAAGAAGATCACCCGCGGTGAAGGGCGGATCGATCCGGCGCAGGCGCCCCTGCCGCTGTAAGGGGTGTTCTTTTGCAGGGCTTGCAGCCCTGCACCCGCGGTAGTGCCGGCCGCTGGCCGGCAACAGCAACAGCAACAGCAACAGCAAGAGCTGACATTGCGTGGGATGGCGGGCCGGTGTGGGTGGGCAGGACACGCCGTAAACCCGTCCCTGGGGGCTCGATGGCGCCATCCATGGCGCCAACGGTCCTGCCCACCCACACCGCCCCACCTCTGACAGATCCCCGCGGCTGTTGGTGGGTGCCGACCGTTGGTCGGCACATCTGTCAGATATCGAAATTCATCTATCGAAATTCATCTGGGATCAGAGCCCGTTGCGCAGCAACGGGTTCCGACCCCGTGCTCCGACAGATCGCGGAGGTCTGTCGAAGGCGGGGCGGGTCCGGTGGCGGGAGTGTCCGCGGCATGGATGCCGCGGCCAAGCCCCCATGGACGGGTTTACGGCGTCTCCCGCCACCGGACCCACCCCGCCTCCCCACAGGAAACCAGCTTCTGCCGTTGCTTCGGCTCTGGCCTCTGCAGGTGCAGGGCTGCAAGCCCTGCAATCCCAAACCACTCAGTACAGCGTGCGCTCCGGCGCACCCGCCGGCGGCGGGGTGTACTGGTACAGCCAGGTCTCGGTCAGGGTCTTGCCGCCACTGCGCAGGAACAGGCGGATGTCGATCTGCTCGGTACTGCCCTCCGGCGGCACCAGGTCGAACATCGCGCGGTAGCCGTTGATCTCGCGCAGCGGACGCGCCGACACGATCTCGACCCGGCCGCGGCTGGCTTCCACCACCGCCTCGACCTCGCCCTTGTCGATCAGCCTGGCCAGCTCGCCACCTTCGAAGTCCACCGCGAAGCGCCAGCTGAAGTACTCGCGCTTCTTGCCGACCACGCCACCCAGGCCGGTGCGGCTGGCCACGCAGTGCGCCAGCGGCGGCCGTGCCGGCGGTTCGGCACCCCAGTACAGGCGGTAGCCGACCAGCAGTTCCTGGCCCGGCTGCGGTTTTTCCTTCGGGTTCCAGAACGCCACGATGTTGTCGAAGGTTTCATCCACGGTGGGGATCTCCACCAGCTGCACCGAGCCCTCGCCCCATTCGCCCTTCGGCTCCACCCACAGGCACGGGCGCTTCTCGTAGAACACGCCGTCGTCCTGGTAATGGTCGAAGTTGCGGTCGCGCTGCAGCAGGCCGAAGCCGCGGGGGTTGCGGTCCACGAACATGTTGAAGCGCAGGTTGCGCGGGTTCAGCAGCGGCCTCCAGATCCATTCGCCGGCACCGGTCCACAGCGACAGGCCGTCGGTGTCGTGGATCTCCGGGCGCCAGTCCCAGGCCATGCGGCGGTCGTTCTCGCCCACCTGGTACATGCTGGTGCACGGGGCGATGCCCAACCGCTCGATCGCCTTGCGCGGGTACAGCGCGCTGTCGATGTCCATCAGCAGCACGTCGCCATTGGTGATCGCGAAGCGATAGGCGCCGGCCACGCTGGGCGAATCCAGCAGGCCGTAGACCACGATCGTGTCCGAATCAGCCGAGGGTTGTTCCAGGTAATAGGCGATGAAGTCCGGGAATTCCTCCGGCTTGCCCATGCCGGTATCGATTGCCAGGCCACGCGCGGACTGGCCGTACTGGCCTTCCTTGCCGACCGCGCGGAAGTAGCTGGCGCCGAGGAAGGCGGCGAAATCGCGATCGGTGTCCTTGCGGGTGTTCAGGCGGAAACCGGCGAAGCCGAGATCGGCCGGCAGCTCGCCGTCCTTGATGCCGCTCTTGCCGTAGTTGAAGGCCGCGCCGTCATAGGCCAGCTCCTGCGCCTTGCCGTCGACCACGTCGAACATGCGCACCGGCGAATGGAAGTACAGGCCCAGGTGGAAGAACTTGGCCTGGAACTTGCCCGGCTGGTCGGCCCACAGCGCATGGTCCTGGCGGTAACCGATCGACTGGTACTGGTCCCAGTCCAGCCCTTCCAGGCGGCCCGGCAGCACCCGCTTGTGGCTCTTGTAGGGCGCCTGTGCCAGCGCGCGCGCCTGGCCCTTCAGGGTGGCGAAGTCGAACGGCTGCGGTTGGCCGAGGCGGCGCAGGCCCATCTGGCCGCTCCTGCTGGCCGCGCACGCGGGCAGGGACGGCAGGCCGAATGCAGCCAGGGCGAGGGAGGCATTGCGGATGAAGTCGCGTCGTTGCATGCAGGCGCGTCAGGCACAGAGGGGAAGGTCGGCCATCATAGGCAGACAAACGTTAACGGGCAGCGGAGACGTGCCCTGCCCGTTCAGCTGCCGCTGGCCACCTGCCTCAGCGCTGGCAGTGGCTGCACCAGACGCTGGCGCGCTGGCCGATGGTGGCGTGCTTCAACGCGCGGCCACAGTTCGGGCAGGGCAGCCCGTCACGGCCGTACACCAGCAGTTCCTGCTCGAAGTAGCCCGGCGCGCCATCGGGGCTGATGAAGTCACGCAGGGTGGTGCCACCACGGGTGATGGCGTAGCCGAGGATCTCCTTCACCGCATCGGCCAGCCGCTGGTAGCGCTCGCGCGAGATCTTCCCGGCCTCGCGCAGCGGGCTGATGCCGGCCTTGAACAGGCTCTCGGCGGCGTAGATGTTGCCCACGCCCACCACCACCGCCTGGTCCATCAGGAAGGTCTTCACCGGCGCGCTGCGGCCACGGCTGCGGGCGAACAGGTAGTCCCCCTCGAAGGCATCGTCCAGCGGCTCCGGGCCCAGCCCCTGCAGCAGCGGGTGGACTTCGCCGGCCGGCTGCCACAGCAGGCTGCCGAAGCGGCGCGGGTCGTTGAAGCGCAGCAGGCGGCCGTTGTCCAGGCTGATATCCACATGGTCGTGCGCGCGCAGCGGGGTGTCGCCGGGCAGCACGCGCAGGCTGCCGGACATGCCCAGGTGCAGCACGGCGCTGCCGATGGCGGTGTCCAGCAGCAGGTACTTGGCGCGACGGCGGATGTCCTCGATGCGCTGCCCCGGCAGCAGCTCGGCCACTTCCGGCGGAATCGGCCAGCGCAGGTCGGCGCGGCGCAGGATCACGCCATGCACGCGGCGGCCCTGCAGGTGCGGCGCCAGGCCGCGGCGGGTGGTTTCGACTTCGGGCAGTTCAGGCATGAACCGATTCTACGCCCGCTCAGCGTGGCGGC
Organism: Stenotrophomonas sp. YJH_SMC_133; assembly: GCF_059370655.1. NCBI lineage: Bacteria > Pseudomonadati > Pseudomonadota > Gammaproteobacteria > Lysobacterales > Lysobacteraceae > Stenotrophomonas > Stenotrophomonas sp. YJH_SMC_133. Next base: position 286,182 of record NZ_JCAFTW010000004.1, read on the forward strand.
GCCGCCAGTTCACGGGCATCCAGGACGCCATCACCGTTGGCATCCTGCTTGTGGAAGCGCTGCACGATCACCTGCCGCTGCTGCTCGCGGCGGATCGCCCTGCCCTTGCCACCGGGCAGCTCCTCGGCGCTCAGCACGCCATCGCCATTGCGGTCCATGCGGTCGAAGGCATACAGCATCCACTGCACGTACTCGGCCTCGCTGACCTTGCCGTCGCCATCGCTGTCCATCCGCTGCAGGTAGCTGGTGGTATCGGTGACCTGGGCCAGCGCCGCACCCGGCAGCAGCACCGCCAGCAGAACGCCGTACCCTGCCCTCACGCGCCCACCAGGCTGTAGCCCTTCAATCGCGCAGCGTAGGCCTGCAGCGCCGCGATTCCGCTTTCCTCAGCCTCGCGGCACCAGGCCTGCAGCTGGTGCAGGCGCTCGGCGGCGTCGTGGCCTCGGGCTTCCAGCAACGCGGCCAATCGCGCGCGGTACTCGACCAGGGTGCGGATGCGCGGGCGCTGTGCCACCCATGCGCTGAGCTGGGCACGACTGTCCGGCTTCAGCCAGCGGCCATCGTTGACCAGGCCACGGCGCAGCCGGCGCGGCAGCAGGCGCCGCAGCTTGGCCCCAGCGTGGGCGGCTTCCTCGCGCAGGGCCGGCATGAACACGTTGCGCTGGTAGTCGGTCATCGCCTGGAAGCGGTGCGAGAGCAGCGCCTTCAGGGTCTCGGCATCGGGCACGGCGATGTTCGGGCGTACGTCCATGGCCGGTGCAACGCGAAGCACCTTGGCCAGGCGCAGCGCCTGCAGCAGGCGGATCGCACTCCAGCCGATGTCGAATTCCCAGCGCCGCATCGCAAAGCGCGCCGAACTGGGGAAGGCATGATGGTTGTTGTGCAGCTCCTCACCACCGATCCAGAACCCCCACGGCGTCAGGTTCGTGGAGGTATCGGCCGATTCGTAGTTGCGGTAGCCCCACCAGTGGCCCAGGCCATTGACCACGCCCGCGGCCCAGAACGGGATCCACGCCATCTGGATCGCCCACAGGGCCACGCCGGGCAGGCCGAACAGCACGCTGTTGATCGCCAGCAGCAGCACCGGGCCCAGCGTGGCGTGCGGGGTATACAGGTGGCGCTCGATCGCATCATCCGGGGTGCCGCGCCCGTACTGCTCGATGTCCGCGCGCATGCCGCGTGCCTCCCGGTACAGCTCCACGCCATGCCAGAACACCGTGCCGATGCCGCGGGTGACCGGGCTGTGCGGGTCGTCCTCGGTCTCCACCTTGGCGTGGTGCTTGCGGTGGATGGCCACCCATTCGCGGGTGATCATCGAGGTGGTCAGCCAGAGCCAGAAACGGAACACGTGGGCCAGCGCCGGGTGGAAATCGACGCCGCGATGGGCCTGGCTGCGGTGCAGGTACAGGGTCACCGAGAAGATGGTGATCTGGGTGAAGACCAGCAGCACGCCCAGCATGGCCCACCAGCCGAGGCCGAGCACACCACCGGTCAACAGGGACATCAGGGCATCGGGCATGGCGGCTCTCCGTATCGACGCGGGGATGGCAGACATCATGGGCGCTTGCGTTGCAAACTGCATCCCTGCGGCGGTGATTGCCACCGTCATCCGTGGCACCGTTCACAGTTGGGGACCTGAGTTGTCGAGCCTTGATCCACGCGCCAGCACCATGACTGCCGCCCCGTCCGTTGCGGAGCTGCCCCCCTTGATCGAACTGGACCGCGCCACCGTGGTGCGCGGCCAGGTGAAGGTGCTGCACGGGCTCAGCCTGCGCATCGCGCAGGGCCAGCACACCGCCCTGCTCGGCCCCAACGGCTGCGGCAAGTCGACCTTCATCAAGCTGATCACCCGCGAACTGTATCCCCTTGCACAGGGAGACGGCTCGGTGGCGGTGAAGGTGCTGGGCCAGAACCGCTGGCAGGTGGACCGGCTGCGTTCGCAGCTGGGCATCGTCACCGGCGACCTCAGCAGCAATCTGGCCGACATGCCCGGGCTGACCGTGGAACAGGCGGTGCTGTCCGGCTTCTTCGCCAGCTACGTGGTGCCGGCCTTCCGCGAAGTGACCGCCGACATGCGCACGCGCGTCGGCGAGACACTGGCGATGACCGGCGCCCTGTCCCTGCGCGAACGCGCCTATGCCGAGCTGTCGGCCGGCGAGACCCGCCGCGTGCTGATCGCCCGCGCGCTGGTCAATCGGCCGCAGGCACTGCTGCTGGACGAACCCTCCACCGGGCTGGACCTGGTCGCCCGCGAGCAGCTGGTGGCGACCATGCGGGTGCTGGCGCAGCAGGGCATCACCCTGGTGCTGGTGACCCACCACATCGAAGAGATCATTCCCGAGATCGAACGCGTGGTGCTGCTGCGCGACGGCCGTGTGCTGGCTGATGGCACCCGCGCCGAACTGCTGCGCAGCGCGCCGCTGTCGGCGGTGTTCGGTGGCCCGATCACCGTGTGCGAGCAGGAAGGCCGGCTGACCGCGTACGCGGGGTGAGGCGGAGCCCTCGGGGGAAACAAGGAGCCTGGAAACCGACAGGCCTGGGAGACCGACTCTACCCCGTCGTGGTGTCATTCCCGTCGTGATGTCATTCCCGCCGTCACGCCATTCCCGTCGCGATGCCATTCCGTCGCCATGCCGGTGCAGCGGGCCGGATGTTCCGGCCCGCCACCGCCTTGCTCAGAACCTCAACGCCAGCGCGCGTGACTCGATCGGTGCCATCCGGCTCTGATCCTGCAGCTGCAGGTCGCGCAGCTCATACGGCGCACCGAAACCGGCCGGCAATGCGGCCTGGTCGAACGGCAGCACCAGCTGGCCACGCCCCGGACCATCGAACCACGCGGCCGCATGCGCCTGCGCGACCGGCTTCAGCTGGCCATCGCGGCCGGTGGCATACAGCGTGCCACGCGCCTCGTAGCGGCCAGCGGCGGCTACCTGCAATGGCAGTGCGACCTGTCGACTGGCCGGGTCCGGCGCCGCCTGGCCACTGAAGCGCGCGGTCGGACGCGCCACCGCGAAGGCGACCTTGCCATCGCGCAACACACCATCGGCCTGGGCGAACACCTGCAGCTCCCACAACCCCTGCGCGTTGCCGACATCAGCCGGAATCCGCACCTGCGCACGCAGGGCACCATCGGTGGTGCGCAGCAGGCGCTGCGGCCAGCTGCGGCCGTCCGGCGCAACCAGCAACGCTTCACCGCCCAGGCTGCTGCGGCGTGAGGCCAGCGTTGCGGGAGTAGCGCCGTCTTCCAGCAGGCGCGCCTGCAGCTGCAGGTTGCCACCGGCCAGCACCTGCCCTTGGTTGGCCTGCACCTCCAGCCGCAGCGGACTGTTCGGCTCCAGTACCTGCACCACGTAGCGGCCCTGTGCCTGCGCGCTCTGCAGCGTGTACGCACCGGCCGCACTGGTCGCGCCGGTACGCAGCATGCTGCTGCCATCACTCACCGGCATACCGGCCTCCTGCAGCGCGCGCGCGTCGACACTGCGGGCCACGCTGCTGCGGCCTGCCGGGTCGCGCACCTGCAGCGAGTTGGCCGGCACTGCACGCGCGCCTTCTGCCGGGCTCAGCTGGATCACCGCATCGGCGGCCGTCAGCGGTAGATCGAGGCCGCGCTGCAGTTGCGTGCCATCGACCTGCTGCCAGTAGCTGCGGCTGACCGAGGCATACGGAGTCGCCGCCTGCAACGATTGCGCCGGGTCCAAGGCCCAGGCGAAGGACAGCGGTGCGCGTTCGCTGTCATCGGCCGGCAACGGCGCGGCAACCAGCGCCGCGGGCACCTGGTCGCCTGCGCGGGCGGCCTGCAGCGGCTGCGCGGCCTGCGCTGCGGAAAGGGACAGTGCTGCCAGCACGGCGCCGGCCAGCAGGGTGGATTGAATCGTCATGGTCGTCTCCCTCACTGGGTCAGGTCGTTGCGCAGCAGGGTGCCGAGGCCGAAGCACTCGCGGCGGCTCTGGTTGTGGCTGAGCGGTTCTGCGCCCTGGGTACGCGCCTTGTCGGTGAACCAGGTGGTGCCGGCGGCCTTCTGGCTGCTGCACTCCAGGAAGCCATCGGAGCAGGACGACAGCCAGTTCTGGGTGAACTCCAGGCCGACGTTGGCGGCATAGCCGCCGCAGTAACTGTTGCTGTCCCACACCGCCGATTCCACGTCGCTACCGACCACCGCGCGGAACGGCTTGGGCAGCGCTGGGCGACCGGCCGTGCCATACAGGTTCTGCGCGTTGTAGGTGGCCATGCTCGCCACCTGCTGCTGGCGCACCGCGTCGTTCTTGTAGCCCAGCAGCCAGCCCAGCGAGGTTTCAAAGGTGTTGCCGTTGAGTACCGCATCGGCCAACGGCGTACCCGCCGAGGAAGGTGCCAGCGCGGTGACCTTGCGCACCGTGCGGATGATCTTCGGATAGCGGCTGTCGTAGGTCGGGTTGGACAGGATCCAGCGCACCACATTGCCGCCGTTGGAATGGGTGATCACCACCAGCTGGGTGATGCCACGGCTGTCGATGAAGCTGGTCAGCTGGTTGGCCAGGCAACCGGCAGCTTCGGGCTTCCACATGTACTGGGTGAAGTCACAGTTGATGACCACGTAGTTGCTGCTGTTCGGCAGGCCCTGGCGCACGGTGTCGATGATCGCCGGCTGCCAGTAGTCCTGGGTGGCGTTGGTCTGCGCGCCGGTGCCATGCACGAAGGCCACGCCGACCACGTCGGCGGCCTGCGCCGGCGCTGTTGCAAGCCCGAGGAGCAGGGCCAGGACGGTACTTCCTGTTGCGGTGCTGCGCATCGCTTCTCTCCCTCTGTCTTCGGATCCCCCCCGACCCGGCTGGAACTGGACGGCCCTGGCGCTTGCCGTTGTGCCGATGCTCGCGGTGCAGCGGCGTGAAAGTCCGTGCGCTGCGCCCGGAATCAGGAGACTGACGTCAAACGATGACGCTTTTCATATCGCGACAATGACCATGCCGGGTCTGGCCGTATGACCGATGGCCACTGCAGTGTCGTATGGGGGCTGCGATCATGGCGCGTTGTTTTCTCTCCCGGAGCCTGTCCATGTCGCTGATTTCCCACCCTGCCCGCCCGCTGCTCGGCCTTGCCGTCGTCGCGGCCCTGGCCGGTTGTGCCGCCACCGCCACCAAGCCGACCGCCGTCGAAGCCAACATCACCACCAAGGCGGTGGGCTATCTGGACAAGAGCGCGGTTCCGGCCAGCCTCGACCTGGTACCGGCACCACCGGTGGCCGGTTCGGCCGCGCTCGCCCTGGACGAGCAGGTCAGCCGTGAAGCCCGCGCGCTGCGTGGCAGCCCGCGCTTCGCCCAGGCCGGTGTCGATGCGGAACTCGGTTTCCCCGAAGGCGCCAACCACTTCTCCTGCGCCGCCGACATCGACGTCGATGCGGTGAAGACCCCGGCGCTGTATCGCCTGCTGGAGCGCAGCCGGATCGACGCCAGTGCGGCGACCAAGGCGGCCAAGAACCACTACCAGCGCCCGCGCCCGTTCATGGTCAATGGTGAACCGACCTGCTCGCCGAAGGACGAGGAAGGCCTGCGCAAGAACGGTTCCTACCCGTCCGGCCACACCTCGATCGGTTGGGCCTGGGCACTGATCCTGTCCGAGATCGCGCCGGACCGCGCCGATGCCATCCAGGCCCGTGGCCGCAACTACGGCGAGAGCCGCCTGGTCTGCAACGTGCACTGGCAGAGCGACATCCTCGAAGGCCGCTTCATGGGCGCCGCCGCGGTGGCCCGCCTGCACGACAACGCTGCATTCAACAAGGACCTGCTGGCCGCACGCAAGGAAATCGCGGCCGCACGCAAGGCCGGCCTGCACTCCAGCCGCGATTGCACTACCGAGAACGCGGTGCTGAAGGTGCGCCCGCAGAGCGCGCTGTAAGCGCGCGCCGGATCACTCGTTGCCGGCCAGCGGCCGGCACTACAATGGGCGTAAGGAAAAAGGGCCGGCATTGCGCCGGCCCTTTTTCATTGCATCAACGCAGCCACCGCATCAGAACTTCGCGGTGAACTCCACGCCCCAGGTACGCGGCTCGTTGAGGAAGCCGGTCAGGTTGTTGAAGTCGATCGCGCCGACCACGCGGGTCTGGTTGGTCAGGTTGCGGCCGAACACGGCCACGTCGTACTGGCCGTAATCCCAGTTGTAGCCCAGGCGCAGGCCGCCTTCCAGCGAACTACGGCCGCGGAATTCCGGCGACTCGTAGATGAAGAAGTTCACCGCACTGCGGTAGGCCCAATCGGTGTAGGCGTACAGCTCGCTGCCATCGCTGAGCGGGAAGCCCACGCGCAGGGTCGCGTTGTGGATCCACTTCGGCGCCTGCGGCAGCGGGTTGCCGTTCACCAGCGCATAGGTCTGGCCGTTGATCACCGTGGTCGGGTCGTTGATGGTGCAGCCACCGCCGCAGATCGCCACCGCCAGATCCTTGTCCTTGATCTCGGTGTCGTTGTAGCTGCTGCCGAAGGTCAGCAGGACGTTGTCGGCCAGGTAGGCTTCCAGGTCCAGTTCCACGCCCTGGCCGATGGTCTTGTCGGCGTTGAGCAGGGTGGCGGTGTTGTTGCTGCCACCCACCGCGATCAGCTGCTGGCCATCGACGTTGTAGCGGAACACGCTCAGGCCCAGGCGCGCGCGGCGCTCGAACAGGTCGGCCTTGATGCCGGCTTCATACGAGAGGACCTTCTCCGAGTCGGCCTGCGACAGGCCCGGCGCGAAGGCTAGGCGGCCCTGGATCGACGGTGCGCGGAAACCCTTGGCCACGCGGGCGTAGGCGTTGATGTCGTCGGTCAGCTTGTAGACGCCGCTGACATCCCAGCTGACGTCGTTGACGTCGGTGTTGGCCAGGTACGGGCCGCTGACCGGGGTGCCGAACGGAACGGCCTGCAGCACGCTGGCGCTGAAGTCCTTCTTGTCCTGGGTGTAGCGCACGCCGGCGCGCAGCTTGAAGCGATCGGTGACATCGAAGTCGCCCGAAGCGAACACCGCCCACGCCTTGTTGCGCTGGTTCTGCACCACGTGGCCGGTCTGTGGATTGCCCGGGGTCAGCGAGTCGTAGTTGAAGTTGTTGATGGTCACGTCTTCATCGAAGTAGAAGACGCCGGCCTGCCAGTCGAAGCGGCCCCACTCGTTGGACTCGATCCGCACTTCCTGCGTCCACTGGCGGTGGTGCGGCAGGCCGTCGGCCGACTCCGACGAGAATGGAATCAGGCCCGGGCCGTAGTTGCCGGCACCGAGGAAGGCCGCACCGTAGCCGCCGTCGATGTCGCCACGGTTGAGCGATTCGGCGGTCTCGTAGCCGGTGATCGAATGCAACGTCACCGAGCCGAGGTTCCACTGCAGGCGCGCGCTGCCGCCCCAGGTTTCCAGGTCGGAGAAGTTGACGCCGTCGTTGGCCACCTTGTCGCGGTCGAAGTTCTCGACCAGCGAATTGCCACCCTTCTGGATGATGTTGGCGCGGAACAGGCGGGCGGTGCCGTTGAGCTTGCGCTTGTGCAGGTTGAACAGCGCTTCGAAGTCGTCGCCTTCGTACAGGAACTGCACGCGGCCGGCGGCTTCGTCATAGCCTTCGAAACCACTGTTGGGGGCACCGGCGCGGGTGTTGTCGACCCAGTCATCGCGGCGCTGGTAGATCGCCGAGACACGTGCCGACCAGCGGTCGGTCAGCGGGCCGCCGTAGGCGCCCTGCACGTTCCAGCTGTTGTAGCTGCCGTAGCCCACGCGCACGTAGCCGTCGGCATCCTGCGACGGTCGCGCCGAATCGAACTTGACCACGCCGGCCGGGGTGTTGCGGCCGAACAGCGTGCCCTGCGGGCCACGCAGCACTTCCACGTTGGCCAGGTCGAACAGCGGGAAGCCCTTCAGCAGCGGGCTTTCCTGCACCACGTCGTCATACACCAGCGACACCGGCTGCGAAGCATTGAGGTCGAAATCGGTGTTGCCCAGGCCGCGGATGTAGAAGCGCGGGAAGGCACGGCCGTAGGACGACTCGATGTTGAGGCTGGGCACGCGCGCGGCCAGGAAGCGGATGTCATCGCCGGCCGAGCCGAGCACATCCAGCTTCTCGCCCTGGATCGCGCTCAGTGCGACCGGTACGTCCTTGGCGTTCTCGACGCGGCGCTGCGCGGTCACCTGCAGGGCATCGAGGGCAACCGGATCCTTGGCGGCGGGGGTTTCCTGAGCGGCTGCTACCAGCGGCAGCAGGGCGGAAAGAGCGGCAACGAGGGGGCGCGCGACCGGAAGGCGGCCACGGGAAGTACGGGTCGGGGACATGGCGGTAGGCTGTGTTTGGAGGGGTGGTAAAACGGCGCTACCAGATAATTGTTGCAATACAGCACCTACGCCGCAAATGCCCGCCGTTCATGGCCCCGTCGCCGGCGCCCCGGGCGCTCGCTAGACTCGGGGTTTCCAACGCGACGGACCCGCCGCCATGACCCAGTGGTACTTCCATGCCTCCGCCCAGGCCGAGCGCATCGGCCCGCTTGATGACGAGGCCGCGCGCCGCTACGCGCAGGCCAATCCGCGCGCGCTGGCCTGGTGCCAGGGCATGAGCGGGTGGACACCGATCGCCGAGGTGGCCGAGCTGCAGGCGGTGGCCCCGGGCATGCCCAACACCCCACCGCCGGTCCCCGTCGGCGCCAGCGGCCGCGCCGACGACATCGAGTTCCGCATCGTCGGCCATGAAATGCAGTTCGTGGAGATCGAGCTCGACCCCGGCGAGAGCGCGATCGCCGAGGCCGGTGCATTGATGTTCAAGGACGCCACGGTACAGATGGACACGGTGTTCGGCGCCGCCAACGGCGACCAGGGCGGCGGCTTCATGGGCAAGGTGATGGCCGCCGGCAAGCGCGTGCTGACCGGCGAGAGCCTGTTCGCCACCGTCTACACGCAGAGCGGGCACGGCAAGGGCAAGGTCGCCTTCGCCGCGCCCTACCCGGGCACGGTGCTGGCGATGAAACTGGACCAGCACGGCGGCCGCCTGATCTGCCAGAAGGACAGCTTCCTGGCCGGTGCGCGCGGCGTGCAGATCGGCGTGCAGTTCCAGCGCAAGATCATGACCGGCCTGTTCGGTGGTGAGGGTTTCATCATGCAGAAGCTGGAAGGCGACGGCTGGGTGTTCATCCACGCCGGCGGCTGCGTGGTGGAACGCGAGCTGGCTGCCGGCGAGCGCCTGGACGTGGATACCGGCTGCGTGGTGGCCTACCACCCGACCGTGGACATGGACGTGCGCCGTGTTGCGGGCATCAAGAGCATGCTGTTCGGCGGCGAGGGCGTGTTCCTGGCCACGCTGACCGGCCCAGGCAAGGTCTGGCTGCAGTCGCTGCCGTTCTCGCGCCTGGCCGGCCGCATGTGGATGGCCGCGCCGCAGGGCGGTGGCCAGAACCGCGGCGAGGGTTCGGTACTGGGCGGCCTGGGCCGGATGCTGGACGGCGACAACCGCTTCTGACCGCCTCCGGTCGTGTCGGCGCTGGCCGGCAACCCCATCGACCTTGGCGCGCATCCCGGTAGTGCCGGCCGCTGGCCGGCAGCCCCATGGACCTTGGCGCGCATCCCGGTAGTGCCGGCCGCTGGCCGGCAACCCCATGGACCTTGGCACGCATCCCGGTAGTGCCGGCCGCTGGCCGGCAACCCCATGGACCTTGGCGCGCATCCCGGTAGTGCCGGCCGCTGGCCGGCAACCCCATGGACCTTGGCGCGCATCCCGGTAGTGCCGGCCGCTGGCAGGCAGCCCCATGGACCTTGGCACTACCTTTATGAATGGGCGATATTTCCCACCCTGCCCGCCCCGCCACGGCTTCGGTATGCTGGCGCCCTTTCCTGAATCCGGCGCCGCGAGCGCACTGCCGATGAGCCTGTTCCGCCCCCGCATGCTGCTGTCCGTCGCCCTGATCGGCCTGCTGGCCGGCTGCGGTGGCGATCCGGTCCGCCCTACGCCGCCGCCGGCGCCGACCGTGGTGCCACAGGCCAAGCCGGTGAAGATCGGCATCGCACTCGGCGGTGGCGCGGCCAAGGGCTTTGCCCACATCGGCGTGATCAAGATGCTGGAGGCCAATGGCTTCGAGCCCGCGGTGGTGTCCGGCACCAGTGCCGGCAGCGTGGTCGGCGCGCTGTACGCCAGCGGCATGGACGCGTTCCAGATGCAGAGCAAGGCGGTGGCGCTGGATGAAGCCAGCATCCGCGACGTGCGGCTGTTCTCCGGTGGCCTGGTGCAGGGCCAGAAGCTGCAGGACTACGTCAACGAACAGGTTGCCAACCGTCCGGCCGAACGCCTGAAGAAGCCGTTCGCCGCCGTCGCCACCCAGCTGGAAACCGGCGAGCGGGCGATCTTCGTGCGCGGCAACGTCGGCCAGGCGGTGCGCGCGTCGAGCAGCATTCCCGGCGTGTTCGAACCGGTGAAGATCGGTGGTCGCAACTACATCGATGGCGGCGTGGTCAGCCCGGTGCCGGTGGATGCCGCGCGCCAGCTCGGCGCCGACTTCGTGATCGCCGTGGACATCTCCAGCAAGGCCAGCGGCAAGGCGCCGACCGACATGCTGGGCATCGTCAACCAGTCCATCTCGATCATGGGCCAGCGCCTGGGCGAACAGGAACTGGCACGCGCCGACATCGTCATCCGGCCGAAGGTGCTGGACATCGGCGCTGCCGATTTCAGCCAGCGCGGCACGGCGATCCTGGAAGGCGAAAAGGCCGCGATGGCTGCAATGCCGCAGATCCGCGCCAGGATCCAGCAGCTGCAGCGTGCGCGTGCTGCGGCCGCTGCACCGGCGCCGGTGGCTGCTCCCAAGTGCGAGGAAGCCTCGCGCCTGGGCAAGCTGATGGGCCGCAAGGACAAGTGCTGAGGGCAACCCGCTCCATGCGGGTCACCCCCAGGGGCCTCACGACGGGTCAGGCGCCGATCTGGGCCAGTGCGTCGTTGGCTGCGGCCGTCACCGAGCTGCCGTAGCCATGGATGTACGAGCCGTTGCAGACCAGCGTGGCGTGCAGAATGACGCCATTGATTTCGGCCTTCTCGAAGTTGCAGCTCTGGCCTGCCGCTGTGGAGTAACGCATCAGTCGCATGGCGATGACGTTGGCGTCATCGATGCTGGCACCGAGCCCACTGATGGACCAGCTCTTCAGGGTCTGCGTGTTGCCGCAGTCGTAGCGGAAACGGAACCCCCAGGATTCCGGATAGTACGAACCCTGCAGCGGCGCTGCGCAATGGGTACCCGTGGCCGCCATTTCCGTCGCGATGGCCAGCGAGTTGCGCGCCGCGGTGGTGGGTGAGTTGCCCACGCCGGCGATCGACCAGCCATTGCAGACAAACTGGGCGAAAACACCCTTGCCGTAGGCACCACTGACGATGCTGCTGGCATCCGCGCTGCAGCTCACGCCGGCCTGCAGCACCGCCATGAAGCCGTTGAGGTTCTCCACCGCTTCATTGACCGAGACGCCGATTCCATAGACATAGCTACCATTGCACTGGCGCTTGGCCAGCGTCGACGAGTTGCTGGTCATGCCGACGAATTCAGTGGTACCGCAACTCAGCGCCAGAGGTTGGGCGTTGGCGATCTGGGGGGAAGCACCCGCAGCGGCCGGCATCAGGCCAGCGACAAGCAGGGCAATGACTGGAGCAAGGCAGACTTTCATGTCGATCTCTCCGGACAGGGTTGTCCAGTGAGTCTAGGAAGGCTGATTGCGTCACTCTGTCAGAGGTTCATCCGTCTCGCCGTAGGAAAATGCCTTGCGTCGCCCAGGATGCAAAGCAAGTCACGCTCTCCCACATCCGCCGGATGATCACGACTCCAGCTGCGAAAGCGGCAATGCCTGGAAGCCCTTCACCGTGCGCAGCACGAAGCTGGAATTGGCATCGGCCACGCCACCGGCGTTGAGCAACCGGTCCAGCAGGAAGCGAGAGAAGTGCTCCAGGTCGCGCACGTAGACGTGCAGCAGGTAGTCCATGTCGCCGGTCAGCGCATGGCAGGCCACCACCTCGTCCCACGCTTGCACGCTGTCCACGAAGTGGCCGATGGCGGCCTGGTCGTGCTTTTCCAGCTGCACGCGCACGAAGGCCTGCAGGCCCAGCCGCAGCTGCCGCGGCTCCAGCCGCGCGCCATAGCCGACGATCACACCCTCGCTTTCCAGCCGCTGCAACCGCCGCAGGCAAGCCGAAGGCGAAAGATTCACCCGCGCCGCCAGTTCGGCGTTGGTGGCGCGCCCATCCCGCTGGATTTCAGCCAGCAGGCGTATATCCGTGCGATCAAACTGGACTTCTCCGGCCATTGTTGCCCCGCAACATGGTGAGTACGCAAGGATATTGCGCCAACAGGGCCAACGGGCGCAACTTTTGCAACCCTGTTGCGCGTGCTCTGCCCTAGCATCGTAGGCATCCCGTCAAGGAGTGCCCCATGGACCTCGCCCAGCCCCGCCGCGTCGAACACCAGCAGACCGACAAGGGCTACGTGCCGGTGTACACCACCGCGCTCGTCGAGCAGCCGTGGGACACCTATACCACCGACGACCACGCCACCTGGAGCACGCTGTACCAGCGCCAGCGCGAGCTGCTGGTCGGCCGCGCCTGCCAGGAGTTCCTGGATGCACAGGACGAGATGGGCATGAGCGCGCACATGATTCCGCGCTTCGAGCAGCTCAACGAAGTACTGGGCGCCGCCACCGGCTGGACCCTGGTCGGCGTTGAAGGCCTGCTGCCGGAACTGGATTTCTTCGACCATCTGGCCAATCGCCGTTTTCCGGTGACCTGGTGGATCCGTCGCCCGGACCAGATTGATTACATCGCCGAGCCGGACCTGTTCCACGATCTGTTCGGCCACGTGCCGCTGCTGATGAACCCGGTGTTCGCCGACTACATGGAGGCGTACGGCCGTGGCGGCGTCAAAGCCCACGCGATCGGCCCGGACGCGCTGCAGAACCTCACGCGCCTGTACTGGTACACGGTGGAATTCGGCCTGATCGACACGCCCGAGGGCCTGCGCATCTACGGCGCCGGCATCGTGTCGTCGAAGGGCGAGTCGCTGTACTCGCTGGAATCGGCCGCGCCCAACCGCATCGGCTTCGACCTGCAGCGGATCATGCGCACGAAGTACCGCATCGACACCTTCCAGAAGACCTACTTCGTCATCGACAGCTTCGAACAGCTGATGCAGGCGACGTCGCCGGACTTCACCCCGATCTACGCGGCACTGGCCAGCCAGGCGCATCTGCCGGCAGGCGATGTGCAGGGCGATGACCGCGTGTTCCAGAAGGGCACCGGTGAAGGCTGGGCCGACGGCGGCGACGTGTAAGGTGTATGAGTGCTGCGCGACCGATGGAAGATGACTGCCGTTATGCAATGCGTGACACTCTGTCGCAATCGGCCTTGAACTTCGGTTCGAGGTCGAATCATCCTCTACGCACTGTCCTATCTGATTGACCAAAATTGATCGAGGCCGCGCTCGATCGAGAGACAGTCATACCGCAAGGGCTGTGCTGCACCGACTGCTACCCCAAGCTACCAGCCATTCATTAGAGATGATTTCACCCGCAGATGAGCGTTGAGACCAAGCCCAGGAAGAGGGTCCGCGTCATCGCTGGAGACGTCTATGCTGTTCCATTGGATGCTGAGCATCAGAGCTTTGGCTATATTCGTGCATATCGGGACGTTGACATCGCCGTCCTTCCTGTTTTGTCCAAAGGACGCATTCTCTCCATCACGCAGATTTCTACCTTAAACAGCGTATTGGACGTGTTCCTGTTTCAGGAGGCGATCAGGGAGGGCAGATGGCCACGCGTCGGCAATGTGCCATTCGAGGACGATGCCTCCGCATGGGCCCCACCCAGGAAGCAGGTTGCCGCGATACGACCGGATGTCAGGATGGTCGTCTTTCAGGGTCACTTCATTCCGGCCGCCAAGTTCGGCCAGTACGACAATCTCCCTGAATTTCGCAAATTCGACGAAAACGATGTCATCGAGGAGATACTGCGAAGATCCGGCGATTTTTTGGTCTTCGACTCGTAAGAAATACTGGTTTCGCAACACTAGAGAGCTGGGGGCCGACGGCGGCGACGTGTAAGCGCACGGCGCACACCGCTTTGCACTGAAAACGGCGCACCTCGATGCGCCGTTCTCGTTGATACCTGATGCCTGATGCCTTCGCGGCGGTGCAGGCGAGGGCAGGGCACTCAGGCGTCCACGGCGCGGCAGGAACCACGCACCATCAACTGCGGATGCACGCTGGCTGCGGTCGGCGCATCCGGCAGATCGGTCTGCACCAGCATCGCTGCGGCCATGCGGCCGATGTCGGACACGTGGCGGCGCACCGAGGTCAGCGGCGGCCACAGCCGCGAGGCCAGCGGGCTGTCGTCGTAGCTGACGATCGACAGCTGCTGTGGCACGGCAATACCCGCACGCAGCGCGACCTGGTAGACACCGGCCGCCATCTCGTCGTTGCCGGCGAAGATCGCACTGGGGCGGCGTTCCCCCAGCAGCAACCGTTCGGCGGCATGCACGCCGGATTCGAAGGTGTCGCCCGCTTCCAGCACGCGCTCGCCCGGCAAGGTCAGCCCCACCTGGGCCAACCGGTCAAGGAAGCCATGGGTACGCTCACGCGCCGCGCGCCGGTCACCCGGTCCGGCGATCACCGCGATGTCGCGGTGGCCGAGCGAGAGCAGGTAGCCCGCTGCTGCTGCCGCGCCATCGCGATCGTGGGTGACCACCGCCTGCACGTCTTCTTCCGACGCATGCGCGTTGATCCGCACGTAGCGGCAGTCGATGTCGTCCAGCATCTGCGCGAGTGCAACCGATTCGGATGCACGCGGGCCGAGGATCACCCCATGCAGCTTCTGCTGCTGCACGAAGCGGCGCACGCCCTGCGCGCACTCCGGGTCCTGACTGTCGCAGGGATGCACCACCAGCTCATAGCCGGTGCCGCGCAGCGCTTCCAGCGCGCCGTGCTGCAGGTCGACAATGCATTGGGCGCCGGGGTCGTCGTACACCAGCCCGATCAGGAAGGAGCGGCGGAACGCGAGTCCGCGCGCCAGGGGGTCGGGCACGTAACCGACCTCGCGCATCAACGCCTCGACCTTGTCGCGGGTGTCTTTGCGCACCAGCGGCGAGTTGTTGATGATTCTTGAAACCGTTTTCTTGGAAACTCCCGACAGTCGTGCGATGTCGTTGATCGTGGCAGCCTTGCCTTTCGATGCCGGCAACGCGGCATCGCTCATATTTCGCACTGACATGTATAGAACCAGGTAAGTCGGAGAATTCTAGCCTTGCGCCCGTCGGGCGCGAAGTTGCGGAATGTCGCAGCTGGAGCGGCACAGACCGTGTTCGACACGTTCCACCGCGTGAGGTTCCATTGTGATCGCTCTACTGCGTTTGCATCTGAACCGTTTTTCACGCGTGCTTGCCATGAATGCGGGTGCCACGCGCGCGAACACCAACATTCCCTTAACCATGCTCCGCTACAGTCGGGGCATGGACCTGCAGACTTCTCCGTTTCCGGCGTTCCGTGGCCGCGACCGGTTGATCGCCGCAGTCGACGCGGCGATGACCTCCGGTGATGCCGGGCGCATCACCGCCGACCTGCAGCTGGCGCTGCAGGAAGCCATCGCGGACAGCCGCATCGAGCTACCCGAATGCGTGCACCGTCCGGTCAGTGATCATTACGCGCGACGCCCGCTGTACCACAGCCAGGAACACGGCTACAGCGTGATTGCCATGAGCTGGGGCCCAGGGCAGGGCACGCCGCTGCACGACCACGATGCCATGTGGTGTGTGGAGGGCGTGTGGTTGGGGGAACTGGAGATCACCCGTTACGAGCTGCTGGAATGCGCCGGCGAACGCTGGCGCTTCCGACGCCACGCCGCGCTGCGCGGCGGCTGCGGCAGCGCCGGCAGCCTCATTCCACCTCACGAATACCACACCCTGC
The DNA here is from genome assembly GCF_059370655.1 of Stenotrophomonas sp. YJH_SMC_133. Taxonomy (NCBI): domain Bacteria; kingdom Pseudomonadati; phylum Pseudomonadota; class Gammaproteobacteria; order Lysobacterales; family Lysobacteraceae; genus Stenotrophomonas; species Stenotrophomonas sp. YJH_SMC_133. Next base: position 302,069 of record NZ_JCAFTW010000004.1, read on the forward strand.
GCAATGCCAGCGATGAAGCCCTGGCCATTTCGGTGCATGTATACGAAGCGCCGATGGAACGTTCGGCGGTGTTCGACCCGCTTGGGGGTGACTGGTACCAACGCCGCATCCAGGCACTGCAGGCCGACGCAGTCTGAATCCGCCGCAGGGCAGGGTACCAGCACCTTCGCAGCGTGCATGGCATCATGCGCCGCTGCGCTGCCGGACCCGGCGGCGATCCGCGATGCCCCATCGGGCAAGGAGCAAGACCATGTCCAGCGCTGATCCGCGCCTGCGCGCGCTGTTGAAGCTGGCACCGGTGATTCCGGTGTACACCCCCGAAGATGTGAATGAGGCGGTCGAAGTGGCCCAGGCGCTGTTCCGCGGCGGCCTGCCGGTGATCGAAGTGACGCTGCGCACGCCGCAGGCGCTGGATGCGATCAAGGCCATGGTCGAGGCCGTGCCCGATGCCGTCATCGGCGCCGGCACCGTGCTCAACGCCGCGCAGATGCAGGCGGCGAAGCAGGCCGGCGCGCGCTTCGCGGTGTCGCCCGGTGCAACGCCGGCGCTGTATGCCGCCGCGCGCGATGCCGACCTGCCGTACCTGCCCGGTGCCGCCACCGCCTCGGACCTGATCCTGGGCGTGGAGCACGGCACGGACACCTTCAAGTTCTTCCCGGCGGTGCAGGCCGGTGGCGCTGCGCTGCTGGCGGCCTGGCACGGCCCGTTTGCCGACGTGCGCTTCTGCCCGACCGGCGGCATCAGCGCGCAGACCGCGCCGCAGTTCCTGCACCTGCCCAACGTGCTGTGCGTGGGCGGCTCGTGGCTGACCACCCCGGCGCTGCTGCAGACCCGTGACTGGGACGCCATCGAACGACTGGCGCGCGAAGCATCGGTACTGGCCAGCTGAACCTGCTGCACGGATCTTCAAAGGTTTGATCGTGATCAAAGCGCCGGCCTCGAGCCGGCGTCATTCTGTGGGCAAGCGCACTGCGGAGATCCGAACATGCAATCCACCATGAAGGCCGCCGTCGTACGCGAGTTCGGCAAGCCGCTGGTCATCGAGGAAGTCTCGGTACCGCGCCCGGGGGCGGGCGAGGTGCTGGTCAGGATCGAGGCCTGTGGCGTCTGCCACACCGACCTGCACGCCGCCGAGGGCGACTGGCCGGTGAAACCGAACCCGCCATTCATCCCCGGCCACGAGGGCGTGGGGCACGTCGTGGCCGTGGGAGGCGGGGTAGGGCACGTCAAGGAAGGCGACAGGGTCGGCATCCCCTGGTTGTACTCGGCGTGTGGCCATTGCGAACACTGCCTGGGTGGCTGGGAAACGCTGTGCGAGACGCAGCGCAACACCGGTTACTCGGTCAACGGCGGCTTCGCCGAGTACGCACTGGCCGATGCCAACTATGTCGGCCTGCTTCCGAAGGAAGTGGGCTTCGTCGAGATCGCGCCGGTGTTGTGCGCCGGCGTGACCGTCTACAAGGGCCTGAAGGTGACCGACACCAAGCCCGGGGACTGGGTGGTGATTTCCGGCATCGGTGGCCTGGGCCACATGGCGGTGCAGTACGCCCGTGCGATGGGCCTGAATGTGGCTGCGGTGGACGTGGACGACAACAAGCTGGCATTGGCCCGGCAGCTCGGCGCGCAGATCACCGTGAACGCGCGTACCACCGATCCGGCCGCATTCCTGAAGAAGGAGATCGGCGGTGCGCACGGCGCCCTGGTCACGGCGGTTTCGCCGAAGGCGTTCGAACAGGCTCTGGGCATGGTCCGCCGCGGTGGCACCGTGTCGCTCAATGGCCTGCCGCCCGGCAACTTCCCGCTGGACATCTTCGGCATGGTCCTCAACGGCATCACCGTGCGCGGCTCGATCGTCGGCACCCGGCTGGATCTGCAGGAGTCACTGCAGTTCGCCGCCGAAGGCAAGGTCGCAGCCACGGTCAGCACCGACCGCCTGGAAAACATCAACGACGTGTTCGCGCGCATGCACGCGGGCACCATCGAAGGCCGCGTGGTGCTCGACTTCGCCGCCTGACTGCCTGTGCATGGCCGCCGCTGCTCCGTACCCCTCTCCCACGGGCACGGCGGCCATGCCGATCCATCGGTAGTGCCGGCCGCTGGCCGGCAACGCGGGCACTCTGTGGCAGCCGTACAATACGCGCATGCCTGGCCTGCTCAAGACCCTGTTCCTGTCCATCGTCGCCCTGATCGGCGGCGTGCTGTCGCTTGCGCTGGTCAGCAGCGTCGCCGGCTGGCTGCCGCCGTTGCTGGGCCTGTCGCCGGACAGCAACAGCGTGCAGTTGGGGTGGGACCTGGCCTTCAGCGTACTCGGTGGCGTCGCCGGCATTTCCTTCGCCACCTATTACGCACCGTGCTGGCCGCGTTCACATGGCTTCTCGATCTGGTCGCTGATCGCGCTGGGCTGTGGCTACGCGATGTGGACGGCGGGTGCGGACTTCCCGTTCTGGTTCGTCATTTCGCTGTTGGCATCGCTGCCGTTGCAACTGCTGGTCGGTTGGTGGTTCGGGCGCCGCCCCTCGCGCGATCTGCGCTGAGCGCATGCAGGTAGTGCCGGCCGCGGGCCGGCAACTGCAGGATGGCCGAGGTTGCCGGCCAGCGGCCGGCACTACCGCTTCAGCGACGGCAGCCTCTGCTTCAACCGCGCGATGCCCTGCCATGGGTCACCCTTCAGCCGCTTGGCGCGCGCCAGCGCCTTGGCCATCGGAAACGCGTCGGCCGCGCTCACCCGGGCCAGTTCTTCCCAGCGCAGCGGCACCGCCACGCCGGCAGCATCGCGCGCGCGCAGCGACCACGAACACACGCTGGTGGCACCGCGTGTGTTGCGCAGCCAATCGATGAAGATCACGCCGCCGCGCTTGGCCTTGCTCATCGTCGCCACGTAGCGATCAGGCTGCTCCAGCGCCATTGCCTGCGCGAACGCCTCGCAGAACGCCTTGGCCTCGTCCCAGCCAGCCTTGGGCTGCAGCGGCACCACCACGTGCACGCCCTTGCCACCGGACAGCCGCACGAAGCTCTGCAGGCCCACCTCCTGCAGGCGGTCACGGACATCGCGCGCAGCGGCCTTCACCTGTGCCCAGCTCACCCCTTCGCCGGGGTCGAGATCGAACACCAGACGATCCGGGTGCTCGGGATCGGCCACGGTCGCGCCCCACGGATGCAGTTCCAGGGTGTTCATCTGCACCAGCTGCAGCAGGCCCCGCGCATCGTCGACGTAGACGTAATCCTCGCGGCCGCTCTTCTGCTGCAGGGGTACCGCATGTACCGCGTCCCCCAGACCGGGGCCATGGTGCTTCTGGAAGAAGCAGGCCTTGCCCACGCCGTCCGGGCAGCGCAGCAGTGACAGCGGACGTCCGGCAATCTCGGGCAGGATCCAGCGCGCCATGCGCTGGTAGTAGTCGGCCACGTCACCCTTGCGCAGTTTCTGCCTTGGAAACACCACCCGCTCCGGATGAGTGATCTCGACCTCGCCTCCGGTCTCGGTATCTGCGGTGCTCATTCCCAGGTCCTCCTTCTGCTTGTCGCTGCGCAGTCGCTTGAAACTGGCCTGGCGCAGCAGGCCTTCCTTGCCCCAGCCACGGAAGGCCACCTCGGCCACCGCCACCGGCTTCACCCAGCGTACGCTGGCAGCGCGGAACGGCACATGCGCCGGCAGCTGCAGCACGGGCGTCTTCACCGCCAATGGCTGCAGTGCCTTGAGCAGCGCGCGCAGGCTTTGGTCGTCGAAACCGGTGCCAACGCGGCCCACATAGCGCAAGCCGCCCTTGTCCGGCGTCGCCAGCAGCAGCGAGCCGAACCCCACCCGTGAACCCTTGGGTGCCGTGTAGCCGACGATCAGGAACTCGTCGGTGTCTTCGTGCTTCACCTTCACCCAGCTGCGCGCGCGGGTATTCACGTACGGGGCATCCACCTGCTTGCTGACGGTGCCTTCGAATCCGGCCTTGCCACTGGCATCGAACACCTGCGGGCCATGGTCGATCACGTGCTCACTGAAGGCCAGGGTGCCAGGCGCGGGCCCAATGAGCTCTTTCAGGAGTGCTTTGCGCTCCAGCAACGGCGCACGACTGATATCCGCTCCAGCCACGCCCGGAAGATCGAACACGATGTAGCGCAGCGGTTGCTTCGAACTGCCGTCGATCACCCGCTGCAACGCTGCGAAGTCACTGCGTCCTTCCTTGTCCAGCACCACCAGTTCGCCGTCCAGGCGTGCATCGCGCACCGGCAGCGCCTGCACGGCCTGCACCACTTCGGGAAAATCATCGGTCCAATCCAGACCATTGCGGGAGCGCAGCTTGACCTCGCCATCGTGCAGATCAGCCAGCAGGCGATAGCCATCCCACTTGATCTCGTGAAGCCAGCGGTCGCCGTCCGGCGCACTGTCGCGATGATCGGTCAACTGCGGTTTGAATGCATGCGGGTAGGGTGCGTCACGTGCGCCGTGCAGTTGCAGCGCGCGTGCATGCCAGCGCACATCGGCCTTGCGTGTGGTCGTGCGTGCGACGGGTGCAGCTCGCGCCGTCTTGTCCGCGGAACGCTTCTTCGCCGCAGGTGTTCGTTTCGGCATCGGTGCCGTCAGCAGGTCATCCGCCTCCGCGTCGCGCGCTTCCCCGTCACCGCGCTTGATCAACAGCCACTGCACCTGGCGTCCTTTCATCGCGGTCCGCACCAGCTTCCAGCCACCGGCCAGGCGTTGTCCATGCAGCACGAAGTCGATCTTGCCCGCCGCCAGTGCCTGCAGTGGATCGCCTTCACAGGCCCAGGTGCCGTGATCGAAGACTTCCACGTGGCCCGCACCATAGTGGCCTTCAGGAATGTCTCCCTCGAAACCGGCGTAGGAGAGCGGATGGTCTTCCACTTCCACGGCCAGCCGCATTTCACCGACGCGCAGGGAAGGCCCCTTGGGCACCGCCCAGCTCTTCAATACGCCGTCCATTTCCAGGCGGAAGTCATAGTGACGCGAGCTGGCATGGTGCAGCTGGATGACAAAGGTCGGCCGCTGCTTCGGGTCGCCCGGTGCGGGCGTGTCGTCGGGCTCCGTTGTCTGCCCGGCGCCACCGCCAAGCCGGCGTTTGCGCCGATACTGGTGCAACGACATGGCTCACCCCGCCTTGCGTCGGGGTGCGGTCTTCTTTGCAGCCTTCTTCGTTGTCTTCTTTGCGGCCTTCTTCACTGGCGACTTGGCGGTTGCTTTGCGCGTTGCGGCCTTCTTCGCTGGCGTTCGCTTGTTCGCATCCAGGCTCTTCTGCAGCAGCGCCATGAAGTCGACCACATTGGTACTGGCGTCCTCGCGCGGTGCCGGCTCATCGTCCACCCGCGTGGTGCCGCCCTTGGACTTGATGCGCTTGTTCAACACCTGCTGCAGGCGCTCGCGGAATTCATCGTGGTACTGCGACGGATCCCAATCGCCGGCCATCGACTCGATCAACTGCTCGGCCATCGCCGTTTCCTTGCTGGTGATGCGATAGTCGGACAGCTTGCCGGTGGGCAGCTTGTAGTCCTCGGGATCCACCAGTTCCTGCGGATAGCGCAGGATCATCAGCACCAGCGCGTCCTCATGCGGCATCACCGCACACAGGTATTCGCGCGTACGCACCACCACCCGCGCGATGCCCACCTTGCCGGTGCTGCGCAACGTTTCGCGCAGCAGCACATAGCCCTTCTCGGCCTTCTTGCCGGGCACCAGCAGATACGGTTTCTCGTAATAGCGCGGGTCGATCTGCGCCGCATCCACGAATGATTCCACCTCCACCGCTTCGTGGCTTTCAGGCGCGGCCGAGCGGATATCACCTTCCTCCAGCACGACATAGCTTCCCTTGTCGTACTCATAGGCTTTGACGATGTCCTTCCAGGGCACCTCCTCGCCGGTGTCGGCGTTGACCCGTTCGAAACGTATCGGCTTGCGGTCGCGGGAATCGAGCATGCGGAACTGCAGGTCGACCTTGCGTTCGCCGGACATCAGCGACACCGGCACGTTGAGCAGGCCAAACGACAGCGTGCCGGTCCAGATCGGGCGGGCCATGGGCGTACCTTTGGCGGAACAGGGCATCCAGCTTCGGATGGGCGGTGTAAACCACCCGTGTCGATACCGTGCACGTGGGTTCTACGCAGATGCGGTAGTGCCGGCCGCTGGCCGGCAGAGCTCGCGGCCTGAAGTTTGCTGGGGTTGCCGGCCAGCGGCCGGCACTACTGCAGCAACGGCCTCACCGCCGCCGCCGGAATATGGTCCAGCGCGCGCCAGGCGTCTTCCACCACCGGCCGCGCCTGCGACCAGCCCAAGCGTGACTGCCCGCGCATCTGTTCCCAGTGCTCGGCCAGTTCCTCGCAGGTATCGGCGGCATCACCGCGTGGCCAATCCGCAGCATGCGTGGTCAACGCGAAGGCATACACCGGGCACAGGTCGCGCCAGTTCCGGTGGCTCTGCCCGCGGCGCTCCTCGTAGTCGCTGAGCATGTACTGCAGGTAGTCCTGCGCCACCGCCTGGGGGTCTTCATGGCGACGCGTACGGCGCTGCGCGCTGCGCTGGCCGAGCGGATCGAGCAGGGCGTTGAACACGGACGGTGCGGGTCGTTCAAGACGGGGCATGGCCGGCTCCTGCAGCGGGGGCGGGTGGGCAGGAATACGCGCGGTGCCGTTACCGGGGGGTGAGCGAGATGTTCATGACGCCAGGTTCGCAACGGCTTTACCTGCGGGGCGGTGTAGTGGAATCCCCCAAGGGCAGGTACCAGACCATGAGCCGAGAGACCTCGCGAGACCCGCTGCGGGAGAACCACCCGCCCATTCCCGGCGAGCAGCGCGGCAAGCGCGATGCCGACAACGCCGACTACCGCGGCACCGGCGCGCCGTTCTTCGATGCCGAGCACGACCACCTGCCGGTGAAGCACGAGGCTGAACAGGCGGCCCAGGACCGCAAGGATGGCGGCGACCGCCATCGCGGTGGCCAGGAGAGCCCGCTCAAGCGCCGTGAACGCAAGCAGCGCGCCAGCGACAACCAGGACGAGGCGCTGGAGGAGACCTTCCCGGCCAGCGACCCGACCTCGCCGTTCGTGCCAGCCAAGGCCCCCGACTGACCGGTAGTGCCGGCCGCTGGCCGGCAACCTCTGGGCTGCCCTACACAGAGCGATGCCGGCCAGCGGCCGGCACTACCCCTTTCAGCGCCACGACCATTGCAGGCCGACGTTGGCTCGCCGTCCCGGTCCCGGCTCGTAGAAGCGACCATTGCCGTCATTGACGATCACCGAGCCGATGTAGGCCTGGTCCAGCACGTTCTCCAGCCTGGCGAAGGCGCGCAGCTCGCCGCCCGGCAGCGTCCATCGACGGCCGGCTTCCAGGTACAGCAGGGCGTAGCCCGGCGCGCGCTCGGTGGCCACGTCATTGACCACGGTATCGCTGCTGGCCATTGCCTCCAGCGCCCACTGCCAATCGGCAGGGCTCCACTGCAGCCGGGCGAAGGCCTGCTGGCGCGGCACGCCGGGCAGACGGCTGCCTACAGCGACCAGGGTGTTCGAGGTCAGGTACGGCGAGCGCACCTGCGCCTGCAGCCAGGTCCACGCCAGCTGCAGTTCCAGGTGCTCGGCCAGCGGCTGTCGGTACTGCAGCTCCAGCCCCTGGCGGCGGGTGCGGCCAATGTTGCGGTAGGTGCTGCGTCCGCCGATATTGCTGGCAACGGCCAGCTCGTCGTCGGTATCTGCACGGAACAGGCTGACATCGAGCTGGGTTCCATCCTGTGCGTGCCACTTGCTGCCTAGCTCCAGGCTGCGGCTGCGGGCGGCCGCCAGATCCAGCGCCAGACCCGCCTGACCATCGGCGCGATACCCCAGCTCGTTGAAGGTGGGGGTCTCGAATCCACGCCCCACGGCGGCATGCAGCCGCCACTGCGGGCTGGCCTCGAAGCTGACGCCTGCCACAGGCGTGATCGCCTGGTAGCGCCGGTGGCCACTGTCGTCGGGGTTGGCGCCGACGATGTAGCGGTCATTCGATTCGAATCGCACGGCGCTGTGGCGCAGCCCGGCCAGCAGCGACCAACGCGGGCTCCATTGCCACCAGGCCTGGGCGAACTGATCCACGTTCTGCACGACGTCGATCTGGTCACGACGCAGCCGCCCCCGCACGCCCAGGGCGCTGCCGATGAAGTTCTCGTAGCCGGTGCGGTGCTGGCGCTGGCGGTCGGCGCTGAGCCCGGCCACCAGATCCAGCGGTCGACCCGCCAGATCGCCGTGCCAGCCCCAGCGCGCGTCCAGCCCGCCATAGCCGCCCTGCAGATCGATCACGCCGCCGGCATGCAGCGGGCTGTTGGTCTGGGGTGCCGGCGGAATCGGCAGGTACTGGCGTACCGCGCGCTGGCCGGCATAGCCCATCAATTGCCAGCGCTGCGCTCCCGTTTCACGGGTCCAGCGCAGGCCGGCCTGCTGCTGGCGCACGGTTTTGCGGGTGTTGTACTGGTGCGCGACTGCCGTGGCCTGGCGCGGATCAGCCGCCACCTGGGCACGGGTCAGGCCCAACGGATCCTGCGCATCGGGGGCGTCAAGCGCATTGAGCAGCAGCTCCAGCCGCCCACCGCCCAGCTCTCCACCGATGCGTGCGTTGAGCGATTCACGGCGCGCGCGGCTATGGTCCCGCCAGCCATCGGTGCGGAAGTGATTGGCGGCGATGTTGTAGTCCAGCACTTGACCGGCACCCTTCAGCTGCGCACCGACACTGAGCGTGTTGTCGGCGCCGGCATTCACGCGCAACCGCCACGGGTCGCCGGCCTGGCCCTGCGCGCTCCAGACCTGCAGCACGCCGCCGGAGGAATTGCCGTACAACGCCGAGAACGGCCCGCGCAGCACCTCGATGCGCTCGGCGCCCAACAGGCTGGCATGCGACAGCTGACCCTGGCCGTCAGGCATGGTCGCCGTCACCCCGTCGATCAGCACCCGCACCCCGCGCACGCCAAAGGTCGAGCGTGCGCCGAAGCCACGAATCGACAGCTGCGTGTCCTGGGCGAAGTTCTGCCGGTCACGTGCCAGCAGTCCGGGGACCCCGGCCAAGGCCTCAGACAGCTGCGCACCGGTGCCCGCGCGGCTGGCGTCGATCCAGACCGTGTCCTGGCTGGCCGGCAGCGCGAACGGATCGATGCCTGGCACCCGGGCGGCCTGTACCTGCACCGCAGGCAGGGCGGTGGGCGCAGGCTCGGCCACCGCCGCCCAGGGCGACAGCAGCAGGGCGGACAGTGGCAGGCAACGGCGTCGTGCGGCGGGATTCATGATTCAGGTTGATGGATCAGGCGGCAACGCACGCCATGGTACGGGGCCGCGGATGACGATGGCGGCGGCCAGCCCCGGCAGGCTTTGTTACGATGGGCTGTTTCCGGCCGAAAAGCCGCGGACCGCGTAGCGCACTTCCTCCCCCTTTCCGTCTACCGAACGAGTACCGCCGTGTCCTTCTTTGCAAACGTGGAACTGGTCCCAGGCGACCCGATCCTGGGCCTGACCGAGGCGTACAACGCCGACAGCCGCCCGACCAAGGTCAACCTGGGTGTGGGCATCTACTACGACGAGAGCGGCCGCATTCCGCTGCTGCGCGCCGTCAAGCAGATCGAGCAGCAGCTCGCCGCCGAGGCCAAACCGCGCGGCTACCTGCCGATCGATGGCCTGCCGGCGTACACGCAGGCGACGCGTGAGCTGGTGTTCGGCAAGGACTCGCCGCTGCTGGCCGCCGGCCGCGTCACCACCGCACAGACCGTCGGCGGCAGCGGTGCGCTGCGCGTCGGCGCCGACGTGCTGAAGAAGCTGCTGCCGCACGCCACCGTTGCGCTGAGCAACCCGAGCTGGGAAAACCACCGTGCGGTGTTCAGCGCCGCTGGTTTCGACGTGCTGGATTACACCTACTTCGACCCGAGCACCCATGGCGTCGATTTCGACGGCATGCTGGCCGACCTGGGCAAGCTGGACGCCGGCACCGTGGTGCTGCTGCACGCCTGCTGCCACAACCCCACCGGTGCCGACCTGACGGTCACCCAGTGGAAGCAGGTCGCGCAGCTGCTGAAGGACAAGCAGCTGTTCCCCTTCATCGACATGGCCTACCAGGGCTTCGACAAGGGCATCGAGCAGGACGGCGCCGCCGTGCGCATCATCGCCGAAGCCGGCATCGACAGCTTCATCGTCGCCAACTCGTACTCCAAGTCGTTCTCGCTGTACGGCGAGCGCGTGGGTGCGCTGTCGATGGTGGCACCGACCGCCGCTGACGCCAAGGCGGTGCAGTCGCAGGTCAAGCGCGTGATCCGCACCATCTACTCCAGCCCATCCACCCACGGTGCTGCGCTGGTGGCCGGCGTGCTGACCAACCCGGAACTGCGTGCGATGTGGGAGCAGGAGCTGACCGAGATGCGCGAGCGCATCCACGCCCTGCGCCAGGGCCTGGTCGAGAAGCTGGCTGCCGCTGGCGCGCCGCAGTTCGGTTTCATCAACGAACAGGCCGGCATGTTCTCCTACTCCGGCCTGAGCCGCGAGCAGGTCGAGCGTCTGCGCGACGAGTTCGGCATCTACGCCGTCGGCACCGGCCGCATCTGCGTGGCGGCGTTGAACCAGAACAACCTGGAATACGTCGCCAAGGCCGTGGCCACCGTCGCCAAGGGCTGAAACAACGCTCCAGTAGCTTGAAGACAAAGGCGCCGAAAGGCGCCTTTGTTTTTTTGCTTTTGCTCTTGCCTTTGCCATCCCCACCGCGCTCGCGGCGAACCCTGAAGCGCGTGGGAGGGGGAGGCGCCACGAGTGCAACGCATCTGGAAACGATTACGCCTTCCCGCGCTCACGCACGGCCCCGCCATACGGGCGACAATAGGCGTTTTCCCGCTGCCGAGACCTGCCCGCTCATGTCCCGTACTTCGTTGACCCGCTTCCTGATCCAGGAACAGCACGCCGGCCGCATCAACGCCGACCTGCGCCAGCTGATCGCGGTCGTCGCCCGCGCCTGCACCAGCATCTCCATCGCCGTCAGCAAGGGCGCCCTCGGTGGCGTGCTGGGCGATGCCGGTACCGGTAACGTGCAGGGCGAGGCGCAGAAGAAGCTGGACGTCATCAGCAACGAGATCCTGCTTGAAGCGAACGCCTGGGGTGGCCACCTCGCCGCGTGCGCCTCGGAGGAAATGGACCACAGCCAGCCGGTGCCGGACATCTACCCGCGCGGTGATTTCCTGCTGCTGTTCGATCCCCTCGACGGCAGCTCCAACATCGACGTCAACGTCTCCGTCGGCACCATCTTCTCGGTGCTGCGCTGCCCGACCAATGTCGAACTGCCGGGCGACGACGCCTTCCTGCAGCCGGGCAGCAAGCAGATCGCCGCCGGCTACTGCATCTACGGGCCCAGCACCCAGCTGGTGCTGACCGTCGGCCATGGCACCCACGCCTTCACCCTGGACCGTGAGAAGGGCGAGTTCGTGCTGACCACCGAGAACATGCAGATTCCGGCGGCTACCCAGGAGTTCGCGATCAACATGTCCAACCAGCGCCACTGGGAAGCACCGATGCAGGCCTATGTCGGCGATCTGCTGGCGGGCAAGGAAGGCACGCGCGGCAAGAACTTCAACATGCGCTGGATCGCCAGCATGGTCGCCGACGTGCACCGCATCCTGACCCGCGGCGGCATCTTCATCTACCCGTGGGACAAGAAGGATCCGTCCAAGGCCGGCAAGCTGCGCCTGATGTACGAGGCCAACCCGATGGGCCTGCTGGTCGAACAGGCCGGCGGCGCCGCCTGGACCGGCCGCGAGCGCATCCTCGACATCCAGCCCGACCAGCTGCACCAGCGCGTGCCGGTGTTCCTGGGTTCGCGCGAGGAAGTGGCCGAAGCCGTGCGCTACCACCGCGCGCACGACGACGCGCAGGGCTGATTGGCGGTTGCCTGACGACGGTCATGGCAGATCGATGACATGACCGTGGGGTGACACCGAGGGCGGCAAACGGCACCATCAAGCCGTTGCCGCCTAAGGAATGCACGCATGCACGAGCAGGGCCCGGTCGATTTCATCGAGGTCATCCACAACGCGGTCCCCAGCGAGGTCTGCGCGGCGATCGTCGAGCGCATGCGGGCGGCGCGTGGCCTGCAGCCCGGTGCCGTGGGCAGTGGCGTGTTCCCGGAACTCAAGCACAGCAAGGATCTGCGCATCAGCGGCCTTGATGGCTGGCAGGATGTGGACCATCAGCTGCAGCACGCGGTGTTCAACGGCCTGCTGACTTATCTACGCCGTTATCCACAGGCATTGATCGCGCCGCTGATGTTGCAGATCCAGGACAGCAAGGGCCAACCGCGACGCCTGTCTGCCGAGGACTTCCCTGACATGCCGCAGCAGCAGCTGGCCGACCTGGCCCGCACCTGCCTGCGCCCGGGCGCCATCAACCTGCAGTGGTATGCGGCGGGCGAGGGCGGTTACCCGTACTGGCACTGCGAGCTGTACCCCAAGGATGCGCAGGCCGAGACCCTGCACCGGCACGTGCTGTGGACGCTGTACCTCAACGAGGAATTCGAAGAGGGCGAGACCGAGTTCCTGTTCCAGGGGCGGAAGATCGCACCACGCACCGGCAGCCTGCTGATTGCGCCGACGGCGTTTACCCATACCCATCGCGGTAACAGGCCGCAGGGGGGGGACAAGTTCATCGCGACGAGTTGGATCCTGTTCCAGAGCGCGCAGAAGTTATTTGGGGGACGGTGAGGTCATCGTACTCCTCCCGATTGGAGCCGATATCCAGGCAAGTTCGTTATGCCGTCGGTGGTTTACCGGGCCTCAGGAGAGCAGTAGTAGTCGCCGCCCCTGTCCGAGTCCCAGTAGGTTCCTCCATAGAGCTTCACCGTACTGCCTCTTGTCGTCAGCTCTACCGAGCGCGCCAGGCGATCCTCGCAGAAGACCATCAATCTGTAATGGCGCTGCCGTTTGTCTTTCTGCAGTCGCCACCGCTTCTCTGCGGCTTGTTTGATGAAGAAAGCGGCGATCTGCTCTGGATCAGATTCGAGTTCGGCGTCGAAGACGGCCCCCAGGAACGTGACCTTCGGTAAGAACTTAACGTTCGTGGGATGGCTCCCTGAAGGAAGTTCAAAGGTCTCGGTAGCAGCGCGCAGTTCTGATTCTGTTGGCTTTCCGGTCCAATCGCCACCTCCAATGGATCCAAACATTGAAAGATAGGTACCGCCTATCAGGGCCGCAATCACAGCGTATAGAAGCAAATGAGCCAATGATTTCTTCTTCACCAACCATTCCCCCAATCGCCATCCTTCTTAGACAGCTCACCCGGTGATGCACCGCCGCCAATTCCAATACCAATTTCAGTGGAAGTTCCACCGCCGGCGGAATAGTTGATACCTCCACCAACTCCAGCTCTACATTAGGGCTTCGGCTTCCTCCACGGTCTGATCAGGGTTTTGTACATGACCCAGGCAATCCAGCCGCAGACCAACCCAACCCCAGCGACAGTGATTTCCTCTTCCCCGAAAGGAGATCCACTTACCCCTTGATAGACGACGAAGACAGTTGCTCTCAACGACAACAGGGCAAATATCACTACAGGTGCCCAAAGTATGAACTTCATCATTCCCCCGTGTGCAATGCATGGACCCATGCTCGACAACTGGCCGTCTAGACTCTCTGTCCCGACATCTGCGGCATCATGATCTTCTTGCATGTACGGATTACCGGCATGAGGTTCCTCTTTCCGCTCTTGCCTCCGCGGTACTACCGCCGAGAATCGATGTCAGAAGAGGCAGCATTTTCCCTCAGAACGCGGTGCCAGTACGCGTAACTCCAAGCTTTCCATGCTAGCTGTTGCAGCTTCCAGAACCCGAAAGCCATCAGCCTCAGATTGGCTGTTGCAAGCGGCCGTGGCAAATAGAGTCCAGCTTGCTCGACTTCGCTCCAGATAGAGTCGGGCGGGCTCGACGCTACCGCGGGCGACGGCGATAGAGAATCCCGCCTGCCACAGCGCCGAACACCGCCACACCGAAACCAACGAGCTCTTCTTCTCCAAGCGCGTCGCCGGAGATCGGCTTGCCGCCCGTCAGCAACAGAAGGTTCAACGGAAGCATCCACAGGAACGCGATGCCCAGCCAGTAGATGATCTTCATGTCATGTGCTCACGGGTCCGGATACATCGACTTGAACCAGTAGGCGGATCTGTTCCGCATCCATGAGCTGAATTCTCCCGTCTCCAGTTTCCGCAGCTGGCGCATGTCTATTCCATAGCGCTGGAACAGCGAAATCAACTCTCTCATATCTTCGTCATCCACAGCCGACGGATCAACAGAGACGTTGATCGTCCTGAGGAACCCTTCGACAGACACCACGCCCGGAATCTGGTTCAACCTGGAGAAGAACGCATCCTCGTCCAGTCGTGATTAGAACCTCAGGGAATGAATTTCTATTTTCAGCATTGCCAGTCGTCGCAGAAGTGATTGCATGCAGGCAGTTCCACCCGGCTATCGGGTGGGACCAAAGGATCCCCAGAGATCGTCGTTTCCTCCTTGCCAGGCACTGAGCTTCTCGACAGGGATTTCCTTCAGTTGACAGGTGAACTGGAGATAGAAGGAACGGTCTTCTTTTCGATAACTGTTCCACCCGACAGCCGTCACTTTGACTTCCATCCGATTATCGCGCTCATGCGGCTGATGTAGTTCTACGTCGACTGAATCGGACAGCCAGTTGTCTCCCTTGTGCACAAAGCCCGCGCCGCCACTGGTGAGGCGTGCATCCACTACCTCCGGCGTCCCTTCCGACGAGGGCGCGTATCGCTTCAAGCTGCCTGTGATCTTGATGTACTGCTGGGAGTCGATCACGCCTGGCGACTCCGAGAAGAGGCGCAGCAGAAGGAGGGTATCGGTGCCCTTGCGCACCCTCTGACCTGTATCTGCCACCCACAGACGCTGTTCGAACTCGTCCAGGCCAGCCGGCATGTCAGTGACGATCGCGGCCTGCGGAACGATGATGCATTCGTGAATGGAGCGAGCTTCCACCTGCACGCTCGCAAGGTAGAGAAGGAGACCACTGGCGTGGAAGCAGTGAGTGCGTTTCATCATGTACAGCACGTTCGTGCGGATTCAGTTGCGCGAACGTCTGGAGGGGTGTGCCTGTTCGAAGGGGGATGCCTCCGGATCATGCACTCCCGTCCATGCATCAAGCTGCTCCAGAGACAATGGCTTGGCTCTCAGATGCTCTGACACTGTGGTCGGTGCCTCGCACTCTCCCGGCCACTGCAGTGGGCTTGCAGAGCGAAACGTTGCATCGACCTGGACCTCGATGCCGAAGTCTCCTGCGGAAACCACGGTAATCTGCCCTGCGACCGGCACTGCGTAGCAGCCCGTCTTTCCGGCAAACGCGCTGGACCCTCTGCTATGGAACATCCGTACTCGATCATTTGGGACAGAGAACCGGTCGCCTGCTTTCGCATCAGCGGGGAGCTGGATCGTGAGCTTGCTGAAGGTGGAACGGTCGGTCCTCCACGACGTGCGGAATCGTCTCAGCCCGATCACTCGGCTGTCCCCGGCAACGATCTGGTGACAAGCGAAGAGCCGCTGGCGCGGCTCGACCGTAAGGCAGGTGGGGTCGCGCATGGCAGCGTCTTCAACCACAAACGCACGGGCAGCCTCTGCATCGGTACCACAGAAAAGCAGAAACGCACCACAGCTGAAGGCATGTGAGCGCTTCATGTGCGAACCGATTCGTCGTCAAGCGAACGGCATCGCACTGTCACGGATCCTGGGTCATCCATCTGCATCCCTCCCTGGCTTGCAGGCCATCCGGCCAAGCGCAGATTGTTGCCGGTAAGCCGGGCAGCGGTCCAGCGTTCTAGAACAGACTTCCCTGCGGCGAATCCTTCTTCGGCGTCAGCGGCTTCACGAACCGGCTGCAATCCAGCTTCGGCCAATGGCTGTTCTGCGCATTGAAGCCGAGACGCTTTCGCGCCAGCTTGAAGCGGTTGTTCAACAGATCGGCATACACGCCCTGGCCACGCATGCGGGTGCCGAACTGGCTGTCGTAATCCTTGCCGCCGCGCAGCTGCTGGATGGTGCTCATCACGTGCGCGGCGCGATCGGGATGGTGGGTGTCCAACCAGTCGCGGAACAGCGGGGCCACTTCCAGCGGCAGGCGCAGCAGCACGTAGCCTGCGGTGCTGGCGCCAGCATCGTGCGCGGCCTCCAGCACGGCTTCCAGTTCGCTGTCGTTGATCCACGGGATCACCGGCGCCACCATCACACCCACCGGAATGCCCGCTTCATGCAGGCGCTTCATCGCACGCAGCCGTGCATGCGGCGCCGACGCGCGTGGCTCCAGCTTTGCGGAGAGATGCGGGTCCAGCGAGGTCACCGAGAAATGCACGCTGACCAGGTTCTCCGCCGCCAGCGGTGCGAGCAGATCGATGTCACGTTCGACCAGTGCGTTCTTGGTGATCAGCGAGAACGGATGCTTGGTTTCCAGCATCACTTCGATCAGCTGGCGGGTGAGCTTGAACTTGCGTTCGATCGGCTGGTACGCATCGGTGTTGATGCCCAGCGCGATCGGTTGCGGCACGTAACCCGGCTTCGACAACTCCTTGCGCAGCAGCTGCGGCGCATTGGTCTTGGCGAACAGCTTGGTCTCGAAGTCCAGGCCTGGCGACAGGTTCAGATAGGCGTGCGAGGGGCGCGCGAAGCAGTAGGAGCAGCCATGCTCACAACCGCGGTACGGATTCACCGATTGGCTGAAGCCGACGTCCGGTGAGGTGTTGCGGCTGATGATGCTGCGTGCGGTCTCGGCACGTACTTCAGTGCGCAGACGCGGGGCGAGGAATTCCTCGCTCTCATCGACCGCCCAGCCGTCGTCCACCGCCTCGCTGACGGTGCTTTCAAAGCGCCCGGCAAGGTGGGACGTGGAACCTCGGCCCTTGATCGCGATACCCATTGCGGCAGGTTACGCCGCAGCCGTCTCAATGGCTGCGACGGCTGCCTGAAGGGTTCAGCGCGGTGCTGCGTCGAGCATGGCTCAACGCTACAGGAGAGCGGTCAGAGCAACGCCAGGTACCCGCGCACGGTGGCATCCAAGCCGTCGTACAGCGCCTCACCGATCAGCGCGTGGCCGATCGACACCTCCAGCACGTCCGGCACGTGGGCCAGGAAATCGCGCAGGTTGTCCTGCGACAGGTCGTGCCCGGCGTTGACGCCCAGGCCCACCGCCTGCGCCCGCCGCGCCGCAGTGGCGAACAGTTCCAGCATCGCCGCAGCGTCGCCGGCCGCGTGTGCTTCGGCGTAGGGGCCGGTATACAGCTCGACACGATCTGCACCGACGTCGGCCGCCTGCTCCAGCAGTGGGTTGCCCGCATCGACGAACAGGCTGACCCGGCAGCCCTTCGCCTTCAGTTCGGCGATCAGTGGTCGCAGCCGCTCGGCATCCCGCTTGAAGTCGAAGCCATGGTCGGAGGTGATCTGTCCATCGCCATCCGGCACCAGCGTCGCCTGCGCCGGGCGGGTCTGCGCGCACAGCGGCAGCAGGCCTGGGTAGCCCTCGCGCGGCGGTGCGAACGGGTTGCCTTCGATGTTGAATTCCACGCCACGCGCGCGGGTCAGCGTGGACAGCGCCAGCACGTCCTCGGCGGTGATATGGCGGCGGTCCGGCCGCGGGTGCACGGTGATGCCATGTGCACCGGCATCCAGGCAGGCCTGGGCGGCGCGCACCACGTCCGGTTCGGCGCCGCCGCGCGAATTGCGCAGGACGGCGATCTTGTTGACGTTGACGCTGAGCTGGGTCATGGAACGGAACTACTTGGAAAGAGGGGACGGATCGTGGTCGTTGGCGTCGACATTGCGGCGGGCCTGGGCCTGCTCGCGCAGGCGGCGCAGCTCCTCGGCATCGACAAGGGTGGCAGGGTCCCGCTGAAGGTCGCCGAAGCGGGCTACATAGCGACCGCGCACCCAGGCCAGCAGGAAGGCGAGGGCGGCCAGCAGGCACAGGGTCATCAATGCGGCGCTGGGGGTCTTCAGGGCGAAGGCGAAACAGCCCAGCGCCAGCAGCAGGTACAACCAGTACATAGTCGGGCTCCCCGGATGATCGCCGCAGTGTAGCGCTGCGTCAGAGCAGCGGCGAGGCCAGCCGGGCGAAAGCCTCGGGCAGGCGGTGCAGCCACAGCGAACGGCCGGCCTGGTCGTGCACGCGGGTGGCGCGGTCGAACTCTCCCTGCAGCAGCCCGGCCAGAGCGGCGACACGGTCACGGTCGCTGATCATCATCGACAGCTCGAAGTTCAGGCGGAAGCTGCGGTGGTCGAAGTTGGCGCTGCCGACGATGCAGACATCGTCGTCGGCGATGAAAGCCTTGGTATGCAGCATGCGCGGGCCGTACTCGTAGATCTTCACCCCGGCGTGCAGCAGTTCGTCGAAATAGGAGCGCGCGGCCTGGGTGACAAACCAGGAGTCGCTCATCTTCGGCACCAGCAGGCGCACGTCCAGTCCACCCAGTGCCGCCGAAGTCAGCGCCATCCGCGCCGCTTCGCCCGGCACGAAGTAGGGCGTCACCAGCCACACGCGCTCGTGTGCTTCCTGGATGGCCGCCACGTGCAGGCGGTGGATCGTTTCCCAGCCCGAGTCCGGGCCGGAGACCAGCACCTGGGCGTTGATCGCACCATCGCCGCGCAGCGGCATGTCGGCCGGCCACAGACGGGCAATGTCCATGCGCGAGGGATCCTGGCCACTGGCATAGAGCCAGTCCTCGGCGAACACCAGCTGCAGGCTTCGCACGACGTGGCCGCGGATGCGCATGTGCAGGTCGCGGTAGGCGTTCGGCTTGCGGCTCTCGTCTTCATCGTCGGTGATATTGATGCCACCGGTGAAGGCCAGCCGGCCATCGACGATCACCAGCTTGCGGTGCGTACGCAGGTTCAACCACGGCCGCTTGAACGGCTTCAGCAGCTGCCGCGGATGGAACCAGACCGCCTCGCCACCGGCATCGATCAGGGGCTGCAGGAAGCGACGAGGCAGGGCGGAAGAACCCACTGCATCCAGCAGCAGGCGCACCTGCACGCCGGCACGGGCGCGCTCGACCAGGGCGTCGCGCAGGGCGGTGCCGGCATGGTCCGGATTGAAGATGTAGTACTCCAGGTGCACGTGATCGCGAGCCTGCGCCACCGCTTCCAACAGAGCGGCGTAGGTAGCGGCACCATCCACCAGCCAGGTCACTTCGGTCGCGCTGCTCGGCGCCAGGCCCGTGGTGGCCTGCGCGATCTTGGCCAGCTCGGTGCAGTCGGCATCCGGTGGGCAGACATCGCTGTAGTGCTCCATGCCCGATCGTGCGCGTCCGCGGCGCAGCCGTTGCCGCTTCACCTTCTGCGGGCCCAGCAGGTAGTAGATGAACAAGCCGAGGTAGGGCAGCAGCGCCAACGACAGGATCCAGCTCAGCGTGGCGACCGGCTCACGCTTCTGCAGCATGATCCAGCCCGCCAGCGCGAACAGATACAGCAGGTAGGCCACCGCCAGGATCGAGCCAAGGTGGGCGATGCCGTCGAGCCAATGACGCAGGGAGTCGAAGAGGGCGAGCATCCGCCGATCATAGCGGTCCAGGCCGGCAGGCATAAAAAAAAACGCCCCTGTCTCCAGGGGCGTCTGCAGTCGCGTCATGACTGTTGTGTTGCGGTGTAGCGATTACTGCTGCACAAAACCGATCTTCTTCATCTGAGCATTCTTCGCGGCGGCCAGAACCTTGGCCATCACGTCGTACTCGGAATCCGGGCTGGCGTCGATGCGCAGTTCCGGCTGGTTGGTCGGGTCACGCTGGACCTCCTGCTCCATCCGCTGCTGCAGCTCGCTGGTATTGATCGGGCTGTTGTTCCACGAGACCTGGTTGCTGGCGTCGATCTTCAGTTCGATCGGCGGCGGCGGTTCGACCAGCTGCGGCGGTGGGTTGAGCACGCGCTGCGGCAGGTCGACGGCGATCGGGTACGTCATGATCGGCGCGGTCACGATGAAGATGATCAGCAGAACCAGCATCACGTCCACGAGGGGCGTGACGTTGATGTCTGCCATGGGGCCCTTGCCACCACCACTACTGAATGCCATGGCTTATTGCCCCTTTTCTTTGGTCGCGACGAAGCCGACGTCCAGCATGCCCTGCTCCTGCGCGACCTTGGTCAGGTCGTTGATGACGCGCATCTTGGTGGTGCGGTCACCACGCAGGTTCAGCGGCGGCTGCGGGGTCTGCTGGGCGGCGGTCGCCAAGCGCGACTCGAGAGTCTGCTTGTTGATTTCTTCGTCGTTCCAGTAGATCGAGCCGTCTTCCTTGACTGCCAGGGTGATCGGTCCGGAACGCTTTTCAGCGTCTTCCGGCTTCTGGATCAGGTTGGCTTCCGGCAGATCCACCTTGACCTTGTGGGACATCAGGGGCGCCGTGATGATGAAGATGATCAGCAGCACCAGCATCACGTCCACGAGGGGCGTAACGTTGATGTCGGCCATGGGGCCGCCGCTGTTACCACTACTGAAAGCCATAACGGGCTCCGTCTAGATCTTGGTGACTACTTACGTTCGTCGCTGGGTGACGCGCGCCGCAATTAGCGGACGCGCGAGCCGGTGGCGAAGAAGTCGTGCAGGTCGTGCGCGAAGGTATCGAACTTGCTGATGGTCGCGCTGTTGATCTTGCTGAAGAAGTTGAAGGCGAACACGGCCGGGATCGCGACGAACAGACCGATCGCGGTCATGATCAGCGCTTCACCCACCGGGCCGGCAACGGCGTCGATCGAAGCGGAGCCGGTGGCACCGATCTTGATCAGGGCGCCGTAGATGCCCCACACGGTACCCAGCAGACCGACGAACGGAGCGGTCGCGCCGACGGTGGCCAGCAGGGTCATGCCCGACTGCAGCTTGTTGCTTTCGCGGGTGACGGCCTGGCGCAGGGCGCGGTCGACGAACTCCGAACGGCTCAGGTTCTCACCCACGCCGCCGGTGGCGCCGCCTTCAGCGCGCTGGTGGTGCGCAGCAGCCTGGGCAGCGTCCAGGGCGATCTTCGAGAACGGCTCCGAAGCCGGCTGCTCTTCCATGGCACGGATGGCGTCCTGCGCGTTCGGGGTATCCCAGAACAGGCTGACGACGCGATCAGCAGCGCTCTTCAGGCGGGTCGCACGGAAGATGTTGATGACGGTCCAGTACCAGGACATGGCCGACATGGCGATCAGGGTCAGCAGCACGACCCAGGAAACCGCGAAATCACCCGGCTTGGTGGTCATTTCGTGGATCAGGTGCTCGAAGCCCATCTGCGACAGGGCGTTGGACGGATTGCCCCCGGCAGCAGCGGCGATGAAAATTTCCTGCAGCATGACGCTTACCTTTGTTGTGTGTGGTGATAAAGGGTGTAGCTAAGCTAAACAATCGAACCGGGAGCGGGGGTGGCCATGCGGCCACCCGGGCGCATCAGTTCAGCGCAAAGTTGACCGGGACGCGAACGCGACCTGCCGCCTTCTTACCGCCAGATTCAGCGGCGTTGAAGCGCCACTTGCGAGCCGCTTCCATCGCGGCACGGTCCAGGTCGCGGTTACGGCTGGACTTTTCCACCGTGACATTGGTGACGTTGCCGTTGGCATCGACATCAATGATCAGGATCACTTCGCCCTGGATACCCGCGCGGAAGGCGGCCGGCGGGTAGCGCGGCGGATTCATGGCCTTCGACGAGATGTCCACGCTGGCCTCGATCGAGGTCGCAGGTGCCGGCGGCGCGGGGGGCGACGGCGGGGTGACGATATCGCTCGGGCGCGGCTCCGGCACGTCCACGACCGGCGCCTGCGGCGGCGGCGGGACCGGCGACGGCTTCGGCGGCGACAGATTCTTCACCGGCGGCGGCGGAGTATCGGTCGGCGGCGGCGGCGGCGGCGGCGGGGGCGGCGGCGGCGGCGCATCGACGATGGTCACCATGACGTTGCGCTCCTTCTCAGCCACGGCCTTGGGAGCCACGGCGGGAATGAGGAGCATCATGAAGGCGGCCAGATGCAGGGCAATTACAAACGCGATGCCGACGATGCGAGGCCAGCTCAGCCCCTTGTCATCGGGTTGTTCGTACCGGTGAACGACTAGTTGTTCCGTCATGCGCCAAGAGCTCAATAGTGGGGCCGGGATGCCGGGGGCGGAATCCCTGATCAGCGGTGCATGACACCGCAGGAACCTCCAAGCTTATACCAATCCTGAGCGCCTGCGCATCAACTGGGCAGGCATTCAGGCGTTATTCCTACTTACTTCAGGTTGATGATTTTCTTGGCATCAGCCTGGTTCTTCACACCCTTCGCCAGCGCCTGCTGGGCGGCCTGCTTGGCCTCCGGGATGCGACCTTCGGCATGCAGGACGCGTGCCAGGTTCAGGTAGGTCTCACCGTCCTTGGACAGCGGGGCAGCCTTCTGCCACGCATCGATCGCCTGCGGCACCTGGTCGGAGTAGTAGTAGGACTGGGCCAGCGCCAGGTAAACCTGGTAGTCCGGCTTCAGGATGCCCTTCTGCAACCCTTCGTTGATGACCGCGATGACGTCCTTTTCCTTTTTGTCGGTGTTGGCATAGATGGAGTACAGCTGCTTGTACTCGCGCTCTTCGGTGAGCTGGCCGCTGCTGCGCAGCTTGTCCATCACCGCGGCCGCCTTGTCCATCTGGTCGGCCTGCATGTACATGCTGGCCAGGTTCAGCTGGGCCTTCTTGTCGTTCGGGTTCTTGGCGGCCAGCGCCTCGGCTTCCTTGACTGCTTCGCCGGACTGGCCGGCTTCGGACAGGGCCGCCATCAGCAGCTGGTTCCAGTTGTCCTTCGGTTCGGCGGAGCCGGCGATGGCCTGCTTCAGCACCGGAATCGCTTCCTGGTAGCGCTCCAGCTGGTACAGCGCCTGGCCCTTGGCGATCAGTTCTTCCGGCTTGGTCGACTTGCTCTCGGCGAAGTACTTGTCGAGGGTTGCCAGGCCTTCGGCTGTCTGGTCTTCCTGCAGCTGCAACTGGCCCAGCATCAGCATCGACTGGAAGTGGCCGTTGTTGTCCAGGCCGTTGAACTGCAGGACCTGCTTCAGGTAGGCGATGGCAGCCGGGGCGTCATCGGTCTGGTAGGCAGCCTGCGAGGCCAGCTGCGCGGCCAGCGACTTGTCGTACTCGTTCGCGGCGCTGTCAGCCAGGATGGCGTCGGCCTGGGTGCGGGTTTCCGGGAACTTTTCCTTGTTGTAGCTGTCGATCATTTTCTGCAGCTTGCTGCCCATCTTGGCCGAAGCCTTGACCGTCGGCTCCTGGCGGGTCGCGTTCGGGTACAGCGCCTCGGCCTTGGCCTGCTTGCCGCCGCGGTTGCCGCGCTCGGAGGAACGCGAGGACTGCGCGAAGGCATCGGTGACCACGGCGCCGGTCAGGGCGGTCGCGACGAGGACGGAAAGCACAGCTTTGTGGTTACGGAAAATCATCGTTCACCTCGATCGAACCGCCGGTTAGCGGCAAAGTCGGACTGTCAGAAAAATCTGAGCCGCCAAACGTATCAGAAACAGATGGCGTGAGAAATCGTTTTATGTGCTGCAATACAGCATAGAACTGCGCACTCATCCGCACTTTGGCCGTAGCCCGGCCGCCTGCGCCTGCTGATAGACCGGCGTCAGGCCCGGGGCATCACGTCGCAGTTCCTGGATCCGGTTGGCCGGATCCGGGTGGGTGGACAGCCATTGCGGGCTGCGACCGCCGCTGGCGGCCATCATGTTCTGCCACAGGTCGACCGCCTGCGCCGGATTGAATCCGGCCTGCGCCATCAGCCGCTGGCCGATCACGTCAGCCTCGCTTTCCTGCGTCCGCGAGCCCGGCAGCAGGAAGGCAGTCTGCGCGCCCATGCCACCGAGCTGGTTGACGGTGCTGGCAGCACCTTCGCCGTAGGCTGCGCCAGCCAGCGCGCCGAGCACGGCCAGCCCGGTCTGTGCGCCCATCTGGCGGGTGATGCGCTCTTCGTGGTGGCGGGCGATGACATGGCCGATTTCATGGCCGATCACGGCAGCCAGCTGATCCTGGTTCTTGGCCACGGTGAAGATGCCGGTGTTCACGCCGACCTTGCCGCCGGGCAGGGCGAAGGCGTTGGGTTCCTTGTCGACGAATACCGCCGTCTCCCACCGTACGCCACGGTATTGAGCTGGCAGCTGCGCGACCAGGGCGTTGACCACGCACTGCACGTAACCGTTCTGGCGGCCGTCGGTGCTGATCTTTTCCTTCTGCTTGGTTTCGGCGAACGCCTGTGCGCCGAGCTGGTCCAGCTGCGCCTGCGAGACGCCGCCCACCATCTGCCGGCGACCGGTAGGGGAGGTGGTGGTCGCGCAGGCGCTGACCAGGGTGGTGATGACAAGGGCCAGCAGCAGTTGTTTCATGGAAACTCCCCCGTGTTCATATGCGGAGTGTGTAGCGTAGCGGCTTAATCTTTCGTCAAGCGGACGCGGCGTTACGTTGACCCCAGGAACACCATCGCGGCAAGGGCGACCGCATTGTTCAGCGCATGGGCGGTGACCGCCGCCCACAACGTGCCGGTGCGCCGGTAGAGCCAGCAGAACGCGGCTCCCATGCCACCATAGACCAGCCACAGCTGTGCGATTTCGGCCGGGCCATTGGCACTGGTGCCAGGGATCTCATGGATCAGGGCAAACGCGAGGCTGCTCAGTACCACGCCCAACCCTGGTCGCCCGGCCTGCCACAGGCGGCCAAACAGCACGCGGCGGAACAGCAGTTCCTCGTAGGCCGGCGCCAGGACCACCGCGAACAGCACCAGGAACAGCGGGAAACGTGCGATCGCGCTCTGCATCAGCGCCAGATTGGTGGGGACCGGCTCGACGCCGACCTGCTTGGCCAGGAAGGCGATGCCGTTGCTGCCGAGCACGATCAGGGTCGCCACCAGCAGGGTCCAGCCCCAGGTGGAGGGGCGGCGCAGCGCCTGGCGCGAGGCGTGGCGCTCGGCGGCGTTGGCCGGCCGTCGCCAGAAGTACAGCAGCAACGCGGCGCCACCGGTGGCGAACAGTGCCATGAGAATCTGCGCAAGCGCGCCGGGCTGGCCCAGTGACGCCGCGACCGAACTGGCGTCGGGTGCGCCAGCGCCAGCCTGCGCGTTCGCGTAACCAACCACCACGCCACGGTACAGGCCCCACAGCAGGCCGCTGACCAGGCTCAGGCCGAACAGGGTGACAGCGGCGATGCCCAGGTCGATGAAGAACCCCGCCAACGGCGAAACGGCACGCGGCGCGGCAGAAGCCGGCGGAACCGGGGGCGGAGCAGAGACCGGGGCGGATGCTGACATCAGGTACCTGTGTTCAAGAGTCGAAGGCCGGCGCGCCTCCCCGCGCGCCGGCCGTGTCCCGATTGTGTCAGATATCCAGGTTTGCGACCTTCAGCGCGTTGTCTTCGATGAAATCGCGACGCGGTTCGACGACATCGCCCATCAGGGTGCTGAAGATCTGGTCGGCTGCGACAGCGTCCTCGATACGCACCTGCAGCAGTCGGCGGGTTTCCGGGTTCACCGTGGTGTCCCACAGCTGCTCCGGATTCATTTCACCCAGACCCTTGAATCGCTGGATCTGGCGGCCGCGCTTGGCCTCCTCGAGCAGCCAGTTCTGTGCCTTGGCAAAGCTGTCGACTTCGATCGACTTGGCACCGCGGGAAATGGTCGCGCCTTCGCGGACCAGACCGTGCAGCAGCTTCGATGCCTGGTGGATTGCGCGCAGTTCGCCGCTTTCGAAGGCCGACATCGGCAGCACCTGGATGTGCTGTTCGCCCATGTGGCGACGGGTCACCAGCACAGCGGCCGGGCGCTCGTCGTTGGCTTCCTGCAGTTCCAGCGTGAAACGCGGGCTGCCCAGGCTGCCCTGGTTGAGGCGCTTGGCCAGTGCATCCAAGCCCTCGCCTTCGCCGGCAGCGCGCAGGCTTTCCAGGTCCATCGGCACGAAATCGACCAGCGCTTCAAGCAGGTTGCGGTCGTAGCGATGTGCGTTGCGCTCGATCGAATCCAGCGCGGCTGCGTAGGCCAGCAGCAGCTTTTCCAGCGCAAGGCCTTCGATGCCAGGCTCGCCGGTGGCCGGCACCAGCGCAGCGTTTTCCACCGCGCTGCTGGCCAGGTAGCTGTCCAGCGCCGGGTCGTCCTTCAGGTACAGCTCCTGCTTGCCCTGCTTGATCTTGTACAACGGCGGCAGGCCGATGTAGACGTAACCGCGCTCGATCAGCTCCGGCATCTGACGGTAGAAGAACGTCAGCAGCAGGGTGCGGATGTGGGCGCCGTCGACGTCGGCGTCGGTCATGATGATGATCTTGTGGTAACGCAGCTTGTCCGGGTTGTACTCGTCTCGGCCGATGCCGGTGCCCAGCGCCGTGATCAGCGTGCCGACCTGGTCGGAGGACAGCATGCGGTCGAAGCGCGCGCGTTCCACGTTGAGGATCTTGCCGCGCAGCGGCAGCACCGCCTGGTTCTTGCGGTTGCGGCCCTGCTTGGCCGAGCCACCTGCCGAGTCACCCTCGACGATGAACAGTTCGGACAGCGCCGGATCCTTTTCCTGGCAGTCGGCCAGCTTGCCCGGCAGGCCGGCGATATCCAGCGCGCCCTTGCGGCGGGTCAGGTCGCGGGCCTTTCGCGCCGCTTCACGTGCGCGCGCGGCGTCGACGATCTTGCCGGCGATCGCCTTGGCTTCGTTCGGGTTCTCCTGCAGGAACTCTTCCAGGCGCGCACCGAAGGCGTTTTCCACCGCCGGACGCACGTCGGAGCTGACCAGCTTTTCCTTGGTCTGGCTGGAGAAGCTCGGGTCCGGCACCTTCACCGACAGCACCGCGATCATGCCTTCTCGCATGTCGTCGCCGGTCAGGTTGATCTTGGCCTGCTTGGCGATGCCGTTCTGCTCGATGTAGTTGTTGAGCACACGGGTCAGCGCACCGCGGAAACCGGCCAGGTGGGTACCGCCGTCCTTCTGCGGAATGTTGTTGGTGAAGCAGTACATCGTCTCCTGATAGGAGTCGGTCCACTGCAGCGCCACATCCACGACGATGCCGTTGTGCTCGCCGGTGACTGAAATGACGTTCGGGTGCAGCGGCGTCTTCAGCTGGGCCAGATGCTCCACGAAGCTGCGGATGCCACCCTCGTAGTGGAAGTCATCGCGACGGCCGTCGCCACGCTCGTCGGCAAGGACGATCTTGACGCCGGAGTTCAGGAACGACAGTTCGCGCAGGCGGCGGGCCAGGATGTCGTAGTGGAACTCCACGTTGTCGTGGAAGGCGACGGTGGACGGCCAGAAGCGCACGGTAGTGCCGCGCTTGGTGGTGGTTTCCAGCTTGGCCAGCGCGGTCACTGCGGCGCCGTTGCTGAATTCCTGCTGGTAGTGGAAGCCGTTCTGGAACACGTCCACCAGCAGCTTCTGCGACAGCGCGTTGACCACGCTGACGCCGACGCCGTGCAGGCCGCCCGAAACCTTGTAGCTGTTGTCGTCGAACTTGCCGCCTGCGTGCAGGACGGTCATGACGACTTCGGCTGCAGACACTTCGCGACCGAGCTTGGCACTCATCTGCTCGTGCTTGCCAGTCGGGATACCACGGCCGTTGTCGGACACCGAGACCGAACCGTCGGCGTGGATCGTCACCGCAACGTGGTCGGCGTGGCCGGCCAGCGCTTCGTCGATCGAGTTGTCGACGACCTCGAACACCATGTGGTGCAGACCGGTGCCGTCATGCACGTCACCGATGTACATGCCGGGACGCTTGCGGACAGCCTCCAGGCCTTCCAGGGCGGTAATGCTGTTGGCGTCGTAATTGCCGTTGTTTGCCGGGGTGTTCTGTTCGTCGCTCATTGCGCTTGCCGTAGGCTCCGCAGGTCGGCCACCGCTTGGAGCGATGTGCCGAGAATGAAAGGATTCCAACCCGAATTATACCAGCCGGGGTCGAGCGGCCCTGGTGTGCCCACTATGGCACAGCCACGATTTGTGCATGTTCCACGTGGAACCGGGCGATGTGGGTCAGGTCCAGCAGCGCCGCCGGGGTTTCGGTAGCGGTGATGAAGATCTGTGCCGGCCCATTGAGCAGGCGCTCCAGCACCCGCGCCTGATGGGTGCGATCCAGCTCCGAGGCCAGATCGTCCAGCGCGATCACAGGCCATTCGCCGCGCTGTTCTGCATAGTCCTCGGCCTGCGCCAGCAGGCAGGCCAATGCCGTCAGCTTGGCCTGGCCACGGGACAACGCATCACGGCCCGGAATGCTGTGGAAATCCACACTCCAGTCTGCCCGGTGTGGGCCGACCGAGGTATAGCCGGCCTGCCGGTCGCGTTCCCGGGCCAGAAGCAGGGCATCGGCCAAGGGAAGCTCATGCCGCCGCCAACCGGGGCTCAGTTCCAGCCCCTGGATGCCGAGTTGCGGAGCCAGGCTGGCGGCCAAGGCCACCGTGCGCTGCTGCAGACGCTCCAGGTAGTGCTGACGGCGGCTGGTCAGCGGTTCCCCGGCCTCGGCCAGCTCGTGATCCCAGGTATCGAGCATCCGCGACGGCCCGCCCTGCTTGAGCAGAGCATTGCGCTGCTTCAGCGCCCGGGAATAGCGGCGCCACAGGGAGAGAAAACCCGGTTCCACGTGGAACAAGCCCCAATCGAGGAAACGCCGGCGGGGTTCGCCCCCCCCACTGACCAGTGCATGGCTCCCCGGCTCGAACGTCACCACGGCCAGCGCTGCGCAGAGATTGCCCAGCTGCGCGACATCCTCGCCGTCCAATCGCCCCTTCCAGTCCTGGCCACTGTGGCGCAGCCCGGCCTTTCGGCGGTGCGGCGGGTGATCGGCACGCTGTTCGTCCCATTCCACGAAGATCTCCAACGCTTCCTGGCCCTGGCGCACCAATCCGTCGCGGACCCGGCCACGGAAGCTGCGCCCGTAGGCCATCAGGTGCAGGGCTTCGAGCACGCTGGTCTTGCCGGCACCGTTGTCGCCGGTCAGCAGGTTCAATCCAGGCTGGGGCGACAGGTCCACCGCACTGAAGCGACGCAGTTGGTGCAGGGCGAGGCGGCGGATAAGCATGGGGCGCGAAGGACCATCCGCACGAGGCGGTAGTGGGGCAGGGAATCCATCAGCTTACTGCATCGGTCAAGCCAGCCGTGGCGCGCCAGACATCGCCACTGTGCTGAAGCCTCCGCCTGGCAACCCTACGCGTGTTCCACGTGGTGGCGCTCCCTCACCTGGGCTCGCCTGGGTCTGGATATGCCCGGGAATCCTTGAATTCTGAGCGGCGGCGCAGGGTACAGGCCTTCAGATTTCATCGATTTCAGCCTCATTCCGCGAGCATCGCCAGGTGCCCCCGACGGCGGGTTGCGCGAACAGCGCGCGGATTTCTTGAAATCTACGATGCGATGCCGTGGAGGGTTCCACAGATTTCAAAGAATTCAGCCCATTCGTTTCACGCTGTCCACAGCGGGTCTGTATGACTTATACACAAGGTATGGGCAAACTGTGGATAAAAAAGCCCTTTTGCCCGACCTGCGAAACTATCCACAGGTTCCCCCCCAGCCTGAGGGGCCTCTATACAGGGGGTTTCAGCTGCATAAATCTCTTAAAAATCAATTGGATAATGCATTTTTCCACGAAATCTGGGCCTACCATCACCACCATGCTTTAGATTTATACCCAGATTTAGAAGCTAGGCCAGCTCTGATCCGGCCCCAACCACGCCTGTGGACAGTGACGTCTGCAGATGAAGCAACCACTGCGATAGCGGATGCGATCCGCTTCATCCATCCGACCAGATTGGGTCACCTGCAATCAGGCTGAAGACCCGGAACTGCGTACTCGATCGAAGTTGGCTGGGCAGCGCCCAGGTCAGCAACCTGGATTCCTACCGCGCAGGGCCGATTGCATCGGAGGGCCAACCAAGAACAATCGGCAAGCAGCAATCTCGAGCAAGACATTCGTCCAGACCTGGAGATTCCGCGAACTCCGATGCTCCACGTGGAACCTGAAAAAAAAAACGCCCGGGGAGATCCCGGGCGTCCTTCGGTTCCACGTGGAACAGGCTGCTGTCAGAGACGCAGCGGCATCACCACGTGGCGCGACTTCTCGCTGCTGGATTCACGCACCAGCGCAGAAGAGTTGGAATCGCGCAGCTGGATGATGACCTCCTCATCCCGCAGCGCGGAGAGGGCGTCCAGCAGGTAGTTCACGTTGAAGCCAATGGCCAGATCACTGACCGTGGTGTCGGCTTCGATCTCTTCCTGGGCTTCTTCCTGTTCCGGATTGTGCGCGCTGATCTTCAGGTTGCCCGGCGAGACTTCCACGCGGATGCCGCGGTACTTCTCGTTGGACAGGATCGCGGCGCGCTGCAGCGAGGCACGCAGTGCTTCACGATCAACCTTCACTTCGCGGTCGGCACCGATCGGAATCACCGCTTCGTAATCCGGGAAACGACCGTCGATCAGCTTCGAGGTGAAGGTGACATCGTCGCGCTTGACGCGCACGTGGCTGCGGCCGACTTCCAGTTCGATCTCGCGATCGCCGCTCTCCAGCAGGCGCTGCAGCTCGGTCACGCCCTTGCGCGGCACGATGATCTGGCGCTTGGAACCGCTGGGCTTGGCCAGATCGGTTTCGCACAGGGCCAGGCGATGGCCGTCGGTGGCGACCGTGCGCAGCGCATCGCCGCGCAGGTCGAACAGCAGGCCGTTGAGGTAGTAGCGCACGTCCTGCTGGGCCATCGCGAACGCAGTGCGCTCGATCAGTTCCTTCAGGGTTGCTTCGCCGATCGCCACACGCTCGGTAGCTTCCACTTCGTCCACCGACGGGAAGTCGTTGGAGGGCAGGGTAGCCAGGGTGAAGCGGCTACGGCCGGCCTGCACGGTGATCTTGTCACCGGTCTGCGAGACGGTAATCCGGCTGCCGTCGGGCAGGGCGCGGATGATCTCGAACAGCTTGCGGGCGGGAATGGTGGTTTCGCCGTCCTGGGCATCTTCAACCGCGATCCGCGACACCATTTCCACTTCCAGGTCGGTACCGGTCAGCGACAGCTGGCCGTTCTGCACCTGGACCAGGAAATTGGCCAGAACCGGAAGGGTCTGGCGGCGTTCGACCACGTTGACGACCTGTGCCAACGGCTTGAGAAAGGCTTCGCGCTGCAGTGTGAAACGCATGTGGTTCCGTGCCCCTATGCTTTAAAAAATGTGGAATAAATCAAAAGCTTGGTGGTGCTGGTAGAGACAGAATCGCTGGAAAACAACGCTAAGTCTTTGTAAATAAAAGGATTTCTGGCATCGAAACCCTCTGTATTACCGACCCCCAGGGGGTGGGGAAAGCTGTGGATAAAACCGACGCGATTTCAAACGCCATTTTTATCCACAACGTGTCCCGCGCTTGCTACCGGATTCTGCACCGTTTTGTGCGATGACGCCTCATCGGCATCCGTGCATCATTCGCTCAGCTTCCGGATCAGCTTGTCCCAGTCCTCGCGGAGCTTGCCGTCGGTTTCCATCAGGGTCCGGATCTGGCGGCAGGCATGCAGCACCGTGGTGTGATCGCGACCGGCAAAGGCATCGCCGATCTCGGGCAGGCTGTGCTCGGTCAGTTCCTTGGTCAGGGCCATGGCGACCTGGCGCGGGCGTGCCAGCGAGCGGGTCCGACGCTTCGACAGCAGATCCTTGATCTGCAGGCCGTAGTAGTCGGCAACGGTTTTCTGGATGTTGGGAATGCTGATCGCCTGCTGCTGGGCGCGCAGCAGGTCGCGCAGGGTTTCCTGGGCGAATTCGGTGGTGATCGCGCGGCCGGTGAAATTGGCGCGGGCGGTCAGGGTATTGAGCGCGCCTTCGAGGTCGCGCACGTTGGAGCGCATCTTCTTGGCGATCAGGAACGCAACATCATCGGGAATCTCGGCACCGCGTTCGCGTGCCTTGGCCAGCACGATCGCGGCGCGGGTCTCGAAGTCCGGCGGTTCGATCGCGACCGACAGGCCCCAGGCAAGCCGCGACTTCAGGCGCGCTTCCAGGCCCTCGACTTCGCGCGGATAGCGGTCGCAGGTCAGGATGATCTGCTGCTTGCCATCGAACAACGCGTTGAAGGTGTGGAAGAACTCTTCCTGGGTGCGGTCCTTGCCGGCGAAGAACTGGATGTCATCGATCAGCAGCGCGTCCACCTGCTGGAACTGGCGCTTGAACTGATCCATGGTCTTTTCCTGCAGGGCCCGGATCATCGCGCTGAAGAACTGTTCCGAACGCAGGTACAGCACCTTCGCGCCCGGATTGGCCTGGCGCATGGCGTTGCCGGCGGCGAACATCAGGTGGGTCTTGCCCAGGCCGGTGCCCCCGTACAGCAGCAGCGGGTTGTGCGCGCGGTCGCCCGGCTTCTGCGCCGCCTGGAAGGCGGCGGCCAGGCCCAGCTGGTTGCTGCGGCCTTCGACGAAGTTGGCGAACGTGTAGTGGTTGTCCAGGTTGCCGGCGAACGGCACCTGCGGTTCGCTGGACACATGCGCCGACGGCGTGGAAACCGGCGCGTTCTGCGCCTCCACAGGGCGCGGGCGCGAGCCGATTTCAAGAAAAACGTCGCTGAAACCGGCGAAGTGCGCCAGCAGTTCGCGGATCCGGGCCAGGTACAGCTCGCGGACCTGGTCGACGATGAAGGCATTCGGTGCATACAGCACCAGGCTGTCCACGCGCAGATCGGCCTGCAGTGGCTTCAGCCAGGTATGAACGTCTTCCGGCGGGAACTCCGCTTCGAGGCGCTCGAGACTACGGGACCAAGCATCCATCAGCAATAATCGTCCGGTGGCCGGGGCATGGACGCGACAAGGCGCCCAAACACAGGCCTGAAAGGGGGGAAATGGATGGCTCAGACTACCACCGAGCGCCCGCCTTCGGAATGCTTGTCCCCTACTTATTCACAAAAACATCCACAGCTATTGCACAGCCCGGTGAATTCGCGTAGCTGCCAGGGGTTGACTTGGGGCAGGGTACCTCTCTAGAATTTCCGGTTCTTTCCGTCCCATTCATACGAGAGGCCCCCAATGGCCACGAAGCGCACCTACCAGCCCAGCAACCTCAAGCGTAAGCGCGACCACGGCTTCCGTGCCCGTATGAAGACCGCTGACGGCCGCAAGATCCTGTCGCGTCGCCGCGCCAAGGGCCGCAAAGTCCTGAGCGCCTGATTGCCATGCCGCACTCCGCGGCAGACGCAATCCCTTCGACAGTGAATACTGCAGACCCGCGCAAGCGATTCCCTCGCTCTGCGCGGGTTCGCACGCGTGCCGAATACTCAACGGTCTTCAACGGCGCCCGCCGTGTGTCCGATCCGCTGATGACCCTGCACTGGCTGCCGGCTGACCGGCCGGCCAGGCTGGGTCTGGCGGTTTCCCGCAAGGTTGATCCGAACGCCGTCGGGCGTAACCGGATCAAGCGCGTCCTGCGCGACATCCTGCGTCAGACACGTACCGACATCCAGCCAGGCGACTTTGTCGTCGTGGCTCGTAGTGCTGCGCGTTCCGCCAGCAACGACGAGATCCGCCAGGCCTTCCTGCGCCTGCTGCGTCGCCTGCGTGCATTGCCCACGCCGGGCGTGGACGGCACAATGCCGCCGCCTGATGGCATCGCAACTCCTTCTTTGACCGAGCCGGCATCGCGTCCCGGCCCCGCCGAGCCTGTCCGCTGATGAACCAGACCCGCGTATTCCTCATTTTTGCCTGGCTGATGGTGGCCGTGCTGCTGTGGATGGAGTGGAGCCGTGAAAAGGCTGCTCCGACCCCGGCACCAACCACCACGTCGGCCCCGGCCGCCGCACAGAGTGTTCCGGGCGCGAACCCCGGCGCCATCCCCAGCGCCCAGGTGCCGGGCGCCCCCGGCCAGGCCGCCGCACAGGCCCAGGCCAGCGCTACCCCGGCCAGCCAGCGCGTGACCGTCACCACCGACGTGCTGCGCCTGGTGCTCGACGGCGGTCGCGTGCTCGATGCCGAGCTGCTGCAGTTCCCGCAGACCAAGGACGAAGGCAGCCCGCCGGTCCGCCTGCTGACCGAAGACCCCGCGCACCCGTACAGCGCGATCAGTGGCTGGGCCAGCGAAGACAGGAACACCCCGGTCCCCGGCGCCGACGGCTTCAAGCTGGTGGGTGACACCAAGGACTTCGTGCTGGCCAAGGGCCAGAACGAGCTGCAGATCCCGTTCGTGTGGACCGCCGACAACGGCGTGACCATCAAGCGCACCCTGACCGTCTCGCGCAACGAGTACGCCGTGCGCTTCAAGGACGAAGTCAGCAACGCTGGCGCCGCGCCGTGGAACGGCTACGTCTACCGCACCCTGGACCGCACCCCGACCATCCTGTCGCGGAGCATGACCAACCCGGATTCCTTCAGCTTCAACGGTGCCACCTGGTACGACAACGACAAGAAGTACCAGCGTCGTGCGTTCAAGGACTACCTGGAAGACGGCACGCTGAACCAGAACATCACCGGCGGCTGGCTGGCGATGCTGCAGCACCACTTCTTCACCGCCTGGATCCCGCAGAAGGACCAGACCGCACACTACGTGCTGTCGCAGGTGGCCGGTCGTGACCTGATCGAAGCGCGTGGCCCGGCCTTCACCGTGGCCCCGGGCCAGTCCACCAGCACCGAAGCCCGCCTGTGGGTCGGCCCGAAGCTGGTCAACCTGATCGCCAAGGAAGACGTGCCGGGCCTGGACCGCGTGGTCGACTACAGCCGCTTCTCGATGATGGCGGTGATCGGCCAGGGCCTGTTCTGGGTGCTGAACCAGGTGCACAAGCTGGTCGGCAACTGGGGCTGGGCGATCGTCGGCCTGGTGGTGCTGCTGAAGCTGGTGCTGTACCCACTGTCGGCAACCCAGTACAAGAGCGGCGCCAAGATGCGTCGTTTCCAGCCGCGCATCGCGCAGCTGAAGGAACGCTATGGCGATGACCGCCAGAAGTTCCAGACCGCGATGATGGAGCTGTACAAGAAGGAAAAGATCAATCCGATGGGGGGCTGCCTGCCGATCCTCATCCAGATGCCGATCTTCTTCGCCCTGTACTGGGTGCTGGTGGAATCGGTCGAACTGCGCCAGGCGCCCTGGTTCGGCTGGATCCAGGACCTGACCGCACGCGACCCGTACTTCATCCTGCCGGTCATCAACGTGGCAGTGATGTGGTTCACCCAGAAGCTGACCCCGGCACCGGGCATGGACCCGATGCAGCAGAAGATGATGCAGTTCATGCCGCTGGTGTTCGGCGTCATGATGGCCTTCATGCCGTCCGGCCTGGTCCTGTACTGGGTGGTCAACGGCGGCCTGGGCCTGCTGCAGCAGTGGTGGATGACCAAGCGCCATGGCGGCGAGCCGGTCCCGGCCACCACCGCGCCGGCCCCGGTCAAAAAGAAGTAATCCCGACCTGTAGAGTCGACTGTTGGTCGACTGGCAGTAGAGCAGTCGACCAACACTCGACTCTACTACCGCCCCGGTCGATGAGAAGCCCGCCGCAAGGCGGGCTTTTCGCATGCGGCGTTAGAATCGCCGGCACACCGTTCCTCCCACCTTCGAGTCCACCATGCAGCGTGCGTCGTCGTTCCGCCTGTTCCTGCCGTCGCTGTTGTTGACCCTGGTCGTTGCCGGCTGTGGCGACAAGGACGCGAAGGCGCCGGCGACCACGGTCACCCAGCCCAGCGCGCAGGCCGCGGCCGCCGCCGATCCTGCCGCTGCACCGTTGCTGGCCGCGCTGCAGAAGCAGCTCGACGGCTACCGCCGCATCATCGTGCTGCTGGCCGACGAGGAACAGCAGTCGGCTGCCGACCGCGGTACCTCCACGCGCGTGGGCCAGCAGCTGTTCCACGATGGCCTGGAACAGCGCACGGCCATCGCCGCGCAGTTCGACACGCTGCTGCGCGGCTCCAGTCCGCAGCGCTTCGCCACCCTCGGCACCGTGCTGGACTACATCGAGTCGGCGCCGGAACTGTTCGACGCCGACCGCCTGGCCTTCCGCGAAGTGCTGCGTGACCTGCATGAACGGGTCGGCACCGATTCGTCGCTGCCGGCGGTGAAGCTGCACCAGCGCATCGGTGAGGACCTGGAGGCGCTTGATGAGATCGAGCGCAACTACAACCAGGAACTGACCCGCATCTTCAGCCGCTTCGAGCGCACCCGCGCCATCGAACTGAAGCGTGAGAAGTGGGACGACTACATCGCCCACCTGCACAAGGACTACAGCCGCGAAGCGATCCTGCGCGACTATGGCGTGATCGAGCCGTACCCGATGTCGATGAAGGACAGCGACCGCGAGATCTTCGGCCGCGACCTGCCGGCCAAGACCGTTGTGCTCACCTTCGACGATGGCCCGCACAAGGCCTACACCGATGAAGTGGTGGCCATCCTCAAGCGCTACGATGTGCCGGGCGTGTTCTTCGAAGTGGGCCGCAACCTCGGCAAGGTCGAGGCCGACGGCAAGGTCAGCCTCGGCCCGATGGCGAAGATCAGCCGCAACCTGATGGAAGAGGGCTATGCGGTCGGCAATCACAGCCTGACCCACGCCCAGCTGTCGCGCACCACCGGTGACGCGCTGCGCCAGCAGGTGCTGGACACCGACACGCTGCTGAAGGATGTCGACAGCAAGCGCGCGCCGCTGTTCCGCTTCCCCTATGGCGCACGCAATGCCGAAGGCCTGCAGCTGCTCAACGAAGCCGGGCTGAAGTCGATCATGTGGAACATCGACTCGATGGACTGGGCCGACCCGGTGCCGGAATCGATCGTGCAGCGCGTGCTCGACCAGGTGAACAAGGAACAGCGCGGCATCATCCTGTTCCACGACATTCACGATCGTGCGGTGAAGGCGCTGCCGCAGATCCTCGACCGGCTGATCGCCGATGGCTACCAGTTCGCTGGCTGGAACGGCCGCGACTTCACGGTCGCCCGTGCGCGCAAGGGCGCGACCAACGATGCCACCGTCACCACCGGCTACGAGAAGTCCTGGGCGATCGTGGTCGGCATCGACAACTACGCCAAGTGGCCGAAGCTGGAGTACGCCAGCCACGATGCGCAGGCGGTGGCCGATACCCTGACCGGGCAGTTCGGCTTCCCGTCCTCGCAGGTGATCGTGCTGAAGAACGAGCAGGCCACGCGCAACAACATCCTGGCTGCCTTCCACGACCGCCTGGCCGATGACCGCACTGGCAAGAACGATCGCGTGTTCGTGTTCTTCGCCGGCCATGGCGCGACCCGCCAGCTCGCCTCCGGGCGCGACCTCGGCTACATCATCCCGGTCGATTCGGACCCGAAGGAATTCGCTACCGACGCCATCGCGATGACCGACATCCAGAACATCGCCGAGAGCATGCAGGCCAAGCACGTGATGTTCGTGATGGATGCCTGCTACAGCGGCCTGGGCCTGACCCGTGGCGGTCCATCGTCGTCGTCGTTCCTGCGCGAGAACGCGCGGCGCAGCGCGCGGCAGATGCTGACCGCCGGCGGTGCCGACCAGCAGGTGGCCGACGCCGGTCCGAACGGCCACTCGGTGTTCACCTGGGTGCTGCTGCAGGCATTGGCCGGCAAGGGCGACCTCAACGGCGATGGGCTGATCACCGGTACCGAACTGGCCGCCTACGTTGCGCCGGCCGTCTCAGCCGTTTCACACCAGACCCCGGCCTTCGGCAGCCTGCCCGGTTCGCAGGGCGGCGAGTTCGTGTTCCAGGTGCCGGACAGCCAGGAGTTCCTCAATGCCGATACGCGCCAGTTGACCGCCGATGCGATCGCACTGAACAACAAGGTTGAAGCCGCCAGCGAAGCCAAGGGCAGCCAGGCGCCGGTGACGGTGGCTGACCTGCAGGGCGGCAAGGCCAAGCTGGTGGTGCCCACTGCGGGCCCGGCGTCGGATCGCCAGCGCGCGCAGCAGGCCAATGACCGCGGCCTGCAGCTGTACCGCGAGAAGCAGTACGACGAGGCGGTGGCGCAGTTCACCGAGGCACTGAAGCTGCGTCCGGACTTCGCCCAGGCCGCCAACAACCTCGGCTTCGTCTACTACCGCCAGCAGCGCTATGCCGAAGCGGCGCGCTGGCTGGAGAACACGCTGAAGATCGACCCCTCGCGTGCAGTGGCCTATCTCAACCTGGGTGATGCCTACTTCAACGCCGGCGACAAGGCCAAGGCCAAGCAGGCCTACACCACCTACCTGGCCTTGCAGCCGCAGGGCAGTGGCGCTGCACAGGCGCGCGCACAGCTGGAGAAGCTCTGAGCCATGAACGACGCGATCCGCACCGACACCATCGTCGCCATCGCCAGCGCCCCTGGCGCCGGCGGTGTCGGCCTGCTGCGCCTGTCCGGCCCGCGTGCTGCGGCCATCGCCAATGCACTGGGCGCACCTGCACTGCGTCCGCGCCACGCGCACTACGCGCGCCTGCGTGATGCCGACGGCGAGGTCATCGACGATGGCATCGTGCTGTGGTTCCCGGCACCGAACAGCTTCACCGGCGAGGAAGTGGTGGAACTGCAGGGCCATGGCAGCCCGGTGCTGCTGCAGCAGCTGGTCGCGCGCTGCATCGCGCTCGGCGCGCGCCAGGCGCGGCCGGGTGAGTTCAGTGAACGGGCATTCCTCAACGGCAAGCTCGACCTGGCCCAGGCCGAGGCCATCGCCGACCTGATCGCTGCGGGCGACAACCGCGCCGCGCGCGCGGCACGTCGCTCGCTGGATGGCGTGTTCTCGCGCCGCATCGACGCCGTGGTCGAGCAGCTGGTGCTGCTGCGCATCCACGTGGAAGCGGCCATCGATTTTGCCGACGAACCGCTGGATACGCTCGGTGGCGCTCAGGTGCGGCGTGGGCTGGAACAGGCGCGCAGCGATCTGGCCCTGCTGCGCCGCGATGCCGAACGCGGCCGTCGCCTGCGCGATGGCCTGCACGCGGTGCTGATCGGTCCGCCGAACGCCGGCAAGAGTTCACTGCTCAACGCGCTGGCCGGCAGCGAACGCGCCATCGTCACCGACATCGCCGGTACCACCCGCGACACCCTGCGCGAGACCATCCGCCTGGACGGCCTGGAGCTGACCCTGGTCGACACCGCCGGCCTGCGCGACGGGGGTGACGCCATCGAACGCGAAGGCATGCGCCGCGCCCACGTGGAAATCGAGCGCACCGATCTGGCGCTGATCGTGCTGGATGCGCGCGATCCGGCGGCTGGCGAAGCGGCGCTGGGCGAGGCCGTGGCGGCGGTGCCGCACAAGGTCTACATCCACAACAAGTCGGACCTGCTGGAGGCGTTGCCGTCGCTGGACGATCCGGACCGCGTGTTCGTTTCGGCCGCCACCGGCGCCGGGCTCGACGATCTGCACGCGCGTCTGCGTTCGATCGCTTCGGCCGGGGCAGGGGAGCAGGTGGATGGCGAGTTCTCCGCGCGCACGCGCCATGTGGATGCAATCGAACGTGCGCAGGAACATGCGCAGCGCGCCGATGGCGAGCTGGCGCACGAGCACCTGGAGCTGGCCGCCGAGGAACTGCGGCTGGCGCATGACGCGCTGGGTGAGATCACTGGGCAGATGAGTGCCGATGATCTGCTGGGGAGGATCTTCTCCAGCTTCTGCATCGGCAAGTAAGCCTTGGTAGTGCCGGCCGCTGGCCGGCAACCCAGCCGAACGAGCTCCTCGGGATCGCTACGGGGTCGGAGCCCCTGCGGGGATCCGACCCCAGGTCCCCCACCTGTCACATTGCCGCCGCATACTGACGCCCATCACATACCGCTTGGGGAAGTCGCAGTGAAGTCGTGGGGTTGTGCGTTGCTGTTGTCGCTGGCCGTGGCACCATCGGTGGCCATGAGTGCTGAATCCTCCACCCCGGCCGCGCACAAGGTGTCGGTCTATGGCCATCGCGGGGCGAGCGCGTTGCTGCCCGAGCACACCCTGGCCGCCTATGCGCAGGCGATCGCCGATGGCGCCGACTACATCGAGCCGGACCTGGTGATGACCAGGGACGGGGTGATGGTGGCCCGCCACGAGAACGAGATCAGCGGCACCACTGATGTGGCCTCGCATCCCGAATTCGCCAGCCGCCGCACCAGCAAGGTCATCGACGGGCAGAAGGTGGACGGCTGGTTCACCGAAGACTTCACCCTGGCCGAGCTGAAGACCCTGTACGCCCGTGAGCGCCTGCCGGAACTGCGCAGCACCGCCTACGACGGCCAGTTCCGCATCGCCAGCCTGGACGAGATCCTGGCCTTCCTGGTGCAGCAGGCCGGGCGTGCCAACCGCGGCATCGGCCTGGTACCGGAGATCAAGCACCCGACCTACTTCCAGTCGATCGGCCTGCCGATGGAAGACAAGCTCCTGACCGCGCTGCGTGGCAATGCCTATACCAACGTCGGCCCGGTCACCATCCAGTCGTTCGAGACCGCCAACCTGCGCTACCTGCGCGGCAAGATCCCGCGCGGCAGTAACATCCGCCTGCTGCAACTGCTGTGGAAGGGCGACACCCAGCCGGCCGACATCGCCAAGGCCGGTGGCAAGCTGACCTACGCCCAGATGATGACGCCGGCAGGACTGAAGGACATCGCCAGCTACGCCGACAGCATCGGCCCGGAACTGCGCTCGATCATTCCGCTGGATGCCAAGGGCGCGCTGAGCACTCCGACCACGCTGGTACAGGACGCACATGCAGTGGGCCTGATGGTGATTCCGTACACCTTCCGTCCGGAGAACCACTTCCAGGCCAGCAACCTGCGCAAGGGCGCCGACAATGCGCGCAATGCCGAGGGTTCGATTGCCGAGATGCGTGCCTATCTGGCCACCGGCATCGATGCCTTCTTCACCGATGACCCGGCACTGGGCCGGCAGGCGGTGGATGGCATGGGCGCGGCGGGGAATGCGGCGAACTGACGGACTCTGGTAGGTGCCAACCTTGGTTGGCACACTACAACCGCGCCGACCAAGGTCGGCCACTACCGGGGCATTTTCAGCCGCGCGGCTCGTCTGGCCGGCGGAACGGGATCACCACGTAGTCCTGGCCTTCGCGCGGCTGCCACAGCACCGGCACGCGCTGCGGTGACGGCGGTTCCAGCTCGTCGTCGGGTAAAGGTTCGACGTCTTCTTCTTCGTCTTCCCAACTGTAACGCGGGCGCGGCGGCAGCGGGTCGGCATTGCGGAACAGCAGCGCGGCGATGATGCCGGCGAAGGCGCCGCCCATGTGCGACTGCCAGGACACGCCGTCGGCGTGCGGCAGGATGGTCATC
Source organism: Stenotrophomonas sp. YJH_SMC_133 (assembly GCF_059370655.1). Classification (NCBI taxonomy): domain Bacteria; kingdom Pseudomonadati; phylum Pseudomonadota; class Gammaproteobacteria; order Lysobacterales; family Lysobacteraceae; genus Stenotrophomonas; species Stenotrophomonas sp. YJH_SMC_133. The sequence continues at coordinate 343,172 of NZ_JCAFTW010000004.1, forward strand.
AGCATGCCGCCGTAGAACAGCATGCCGATCAGGCCGGTGGCAATCGCTGCACGGTCGCGGCGCAGCAGGCCCAGGCTGGCCAGCAGGAACATCAGGCCATGGGTGACGCCGCTGGCGCCCAGGTGCACGCTGCCCGGATTGCCCAGCATCCACGCACCGATGCCCGAGCCCAGCCACAGCAGGGGCAGGGCGCGCACGGTGGCTTTCGGGTAGACGCTGCCGGCCAGCGTGCCCAGGATCAGGATCGCGATGCTGTTGGCGGCGATGTGCTCGACCGAGGCATGCAGCATCGGGCCGCCGATCAGGCCAAGCAGGCCCTTGGCTTCCAGCGGCGCGACCGCCCAGGGCCGCCAGTCGAAGGTGCCCTGCAGGGCGAACACGGCCACCAGCACCAGCACGGCGGCCAGGCTGACATTGAACGCCCGCAGGATGCGCGAGCGGTCATTGCGGGGGGCCGGTACGTCGCCGGCGGGCAGGGGCGCGTTGTTGTCCATACCTCAGCAATGGCGGTGACTGGCGCGAAACCAAGGCCACCGCAACGGGAGAGTGGGTGAGGCCGGCGGGACAATCCCGCCGGCCGGCCATGATCAGGCGTGGCCGGAGCCTTCCTTCGGCGGGTACTTCAGGCTCAGTACCACGGTGGCGGCGATGATCACCGCGACCACGCCCAGCGACACCGGCGTCGGGATCTTGAACAGGTCGATGATCATCATCTTGATGCCGATGAAGCCCAGCACCAGCGCCAGGCCATACGGCAGCAGGTGGAAGCGGTCGGCCATGCCGGCCAGCAGGAAGAACATCGCGCGCAGGCCCAGCACCGCGAATACGTTGGAGGTGAGCACGATGAACGGGTCGGTGGTGATCGCGAAAATCGCCGGGATGCTGTCCACGGCGAAGATAACGTCGGTGACCGCGATCAGGATCAGCACCGCGAACAGCGGGGTGAACCAGCGCACGCCGTCGCGCTTCACGCTCAGTGCGTTGCCGGCATAGTCCGGCAGCAGGCGCAGGTGCTTGCGCATCCAGCGCAGGGCGGGATTGGTTTCCAGGTCCGGCTCCTGGCCGGCGGCGAACCACATCTTCCAGCCGGTGAACAGCAGGAAGGCGCCGAACACGTAGAGCAGCCAATGGAACTGGCTGATCAGCACGCTGCCGGCGAAGATCATGATCGTACGCAGCACGATCGCGCCCAGGATGCCGATGATCAGCACCTTCTGGCGCTGCTCCTCCGGCACCGCGAAGTAGCTCATGATCATCAGGAACACAAAGATGTTGTCGACCGCCAGCGCCTTCTCGACCAGGTAGCCGGTCAGGAATTCGAGGCCGACCTTGTTGGCCACCACCTGGCCGGCGGTTTCATTCAGGTAGTACCAGAGGCCCGCATTGAACAGCAGGGCCAGCGCTACCCAGCCGATGGACCACCACAGGGCCTCCTTGAAGGTGACCTTGTGCGGTCCACCATGGCGCATCAACACGAGGTCGACCAGCAGGGCGATGACCACCACCGCTGCGAAGCCGCCCCACAACCACACGTTACCGATCGTCTGCATTGGGAATGTCCGTTGGAAAGATGAATGCCAGGCCGGACGGCGAGGATCTGCAACGGAGGATCGGGAGGGGGATCCAGGGACAGAGCTTCGCCAGTACGGCGAAGGTCTCGCTCGCAGTTCCAGTCGGCTGGAACTGCCGTTGCACCGGAGCCTGCGGGCTCGAAATGACGGCGACAACGTCTGGGAGCTACTCCCCTTCTGGCGCCGATTCTGCCGTCTGGCCCCGCCGCCGTCAAATGGGGGAGGCCAGGGGTCGGATCCTCAAAGGGGCTCTGACCCCATTGTCGCCACACTGGGGTCAGAGCCCCTGCGGGGATCCGACCCCCGGCGCCCGGTTTACAATGGGTGGATGAATACCCCCCTTCCGATTGTCCGCCTCAAGAATGCGTGGCGTTCCAGCCACCCGTGGATCTTCCAGAAACTGGTCGAGAAACCGACCGTCCGGCCCAAGCCCGGTTCCATCGTCGACGTGGTCGGCATCGATGGCGAGTTCATTGGCCGCGGGTTCTACAACGGGCACTCGCGCATCGCCGTGCGCATCCTCGAAACCGACCAGAACGTGCCGGTCGATGCCGGCTGGTTCTCGCGCAAGATCGCCCAGGCGGTGTCGCTGCGCCGTGAGGTGCTGAAGCTCGACGCGGTCTCCGACGCCTGGCGCGTGGTGCACAGCGAAGGCGACGGCCTGTCCGGCCTGGTGGTGGATCGCTACGGCGACCTGGTGGTGGTCGAGTTCTTCGCCGCCGGCATGTTCCGCCACCGCGAATGGATCTACGACGCCCTGCGCGAGCAGTTCCCGGGCTGCCGTTTCCACAGCTTCGCCGACGAACACGTACAGAAGCAGGAGAGCTTCGACTTCCACGGCAACACCACCACCGAAGCGTCGGTGATCACCGAGTACGGCATCAAGTTCCGCGCCGACCCGGCCGGCGCGCACAAGACCGGTTTCTTCGCCGACCAGCGCGAGAACCGCGAGTGGCTGAGCCAGCAGGTGGAAGGCAAGAGCGTGCTGGACCTGTGCTGCAACACCGGCGGTTTCGCCGTGTATGCCGCTGCGCGTGGCGCTTCGGAAGTGGTCGGCATCGACATCGATGAGGACGTCATCCAGATCGCCAAGGGCAATTCGCGCCTGAACAACGTGCGCCCGAAGTTCATCCAGTCCGACATCTTCCCGTGGCTGCGCGACGCCGCCAACCGCGGCGAGCAGTACGACGTGGTGATCCTGGATCCGGCGAAGATGACCCGCGACCGCGACCAGGTCATCACCGCGCTGAAGAAGTACCTGGACATGAACAAGCTGGCGCTGGGCGTGGTCAAGCCGGGCGGCCTGTTCGCCACGTTCTCCTGCACCGGCCTGGTGGCCGAGGACCAGTTCCTCGACATGCTGCGCCGCGCGGCCTATTTCTCCGGCCGCACGATCCAGATCCTGAAGGTCGCTGGTGCGGGTCCGGACCATCCGTTCATGGCCCACGTGCAGGAATCGCGTTACCTGAAGGCCGTGTTCTGCCGCGTGGTCGACTGACCGCGGGACGATGTAGAGGCGAGCCGCGCCACCTGATCCTGGGGGCGCCATTGTTTCGAACGCATCGCAATGCGCGGGAAGCTGGCCGCTGGGCCGTGAATACGATTCATGCTCGACTCGCGGTGCCTGGCAGCCGAGCGTGAGCCCGACTCTACAAATCTGCTGGCTGCAGCGCTATGGTCGGGCTCTTCCCATTGCCGGTGAGAGCCCATGCCATCGTTGCGCCACCTGTCCGTCGTGCTTGCCCTGGCGCTGTGTGCGCCGCTGTCGGCTCATGCCATCGAGTTCAGCGCACAGGAACTGGCCCGCGCCAAGGCGCTGCAGCAGCGCCTGGTCACACTCGACAGCCATCTGGATACGCCGGCCAATTTCGGCCGGACCGGCTTCGACATCGAGCAGCGCCACGACCGCAACGCACTCTCGCAGGTGGACTACCCGCGCATGGTCGAGGGCGCGCTGGACGGTGGCTTCTGGGCCATCTACACCGATCAGGGCGACCGCAGCCCAGCCGCGCACCTCGCCGAGCGTGACCATGGCCTGCAGCGGCTGCTGGAAATCCGCGAAATGCTGGCCGCCAATCCCGAGCGTTTCGCGCTGGCATTGACCGCCGATGACGCGGCACGCATCAAGGCCGCCGGCAAGCGCGTGGTCTACATCAGCATGGAAAACGCCAGCCCGCTGGTGGAAGACCCCAGCCTGCTCTCGTTCTACCACCGTGCCGGCCTGCGCCTGCTCAGTACCGTGCACTTCGCCAACAACGAGTTCGCCGATTCGGCCACCGACCCCAAGGGAGCGGAATGGAAAGGCCTGAGCCCGGCCGGCAAGGACCTGGTGCAGCAGGCGGTGAAGCTGGGCATCGTGATCGACCAGTCGCATGCGTCCGACGCGGTGTTCGATGACCTGCTGGCAATGATGCCGGTGCCGTTCGTGCTGTCGCACAGCTCAGCCAAGGCGGTCTACGACCACCCGCGCAATCTTGATGATGCGCGCCTGCGCAAGCTGGCCAAGGCCGGCGGCGTGATCCAGGTGAACGCCTATGGTGGCTACCTGATCGACACCGCAAAGACGCCCGAGCGCAAGCAGGCCGAGGAAGCGCTGAGCAAGCAGCTGGGTGGCTGGGAAGGCATGGGCATCGAGCAGGGTGTTGCCCTGCTGAAGGCCGAACGGGCGCTGGACCACGAGCACCCGGTGCGCCATGCCAGCCTCGACGACTTCTTCGCCCACTTCGAGCACATCCTCAAGGTGGTCGGCCCCGAGCACGTGGGCATCGGCCTGGACTGGGATGGCGGCGGCGGCCTGAGCGACCTGCCCGATGTCAGCCAGCTGCCGAAGATCACCGCGTGGCTGCTGCGCAAGGGTTACACCGAGCAGCAGATTGCCGGCATCTGGGGCGGCAACCTGCTGCGGGTGATGCGCCAGGCGCAGGACTATGCGGCAAAGCAGGGCGGTTGACCGCCCTGTGGTAGTGCCGGCCGCTGGCCGGCATTGCCCGTATCAACAGGATGAGAGGTGCCGGCCAGCGGCCGGCACTACCGGTGATCCGGTTATTTCGCGATCAGCGCGTGGCGACGGCTGTACAGGAAGTACAGCACCAGGCCGGCCACGTTCCACAGCAGGAAATACAGCTGGGTGGTGTGCGGCAGGCTGAGGAACAGGTAGATGCAGCCCAGTGCGGCCAGCGGGCCGACCACGAAGGCCAGCGGCGTGCGGAACGTGCGCTCGCGGTTCGGCTCGCGCAGGCGCAGCACCACCAGGCAGATGCCGACGGCGGTGAACGCGGCCAGGGTACCGGCGTTGGCCAGCGCGGCAATCTCGTCCAGGCGCGCCACACCGGCCAGCGCCGACACCACCACTGCGGTGAACAGCGTGGTCGCCACCGGCGTGCCGGTGCGCGCGTTGACCTTGGACAGGCCACGCGGCAGCAGGCCATCACGGCTCATCACGAAGAAGATGCGGCTCTGGCCGTACAGGAAGGCCAGCAGCACGGTCGGCAGGGCGATGATCGCGATCACGCCGATCACCATCGCCGCGGTCGGATGGCCCAGCTGGCGCATGATCAGCGCCAGCGGCTCGGCGCTGTGGCCAAACACGGCGTAGCTCATCGCACCCACGGCGGCCAGCGCCACCAGCACGTAGACGATGGTGCAGCCGATCATCGAACCGATGATGCCGATCGACAGGTCGCGGCCCGGGTTCTTGGTTTCCTCGGCGGCGGTGGAGATCGCATCGAAGCCGTAGAAGGCGAAGAAGATGATCGCCGCCGCTGCCATCACGCCGTGCTCGACGCCATCGGGGCCCATCGACTTGGCGAAGCCATACGGCATGAACGGCTGCAGGTTGGCGCTGTCGAAGGCGGGCAGGGCCACGGCCACGAAGATAGCCAGCGCGATCAGCTTGAAGACCACCAGGATGGCGTTGAGGGTGGCGCTTTCCTTGGTGCCGGCCATCAGCATGCCGGCCACCAGCCAGGTGATGATGATCGCCGGCAGGTTGATCATGCCGCCTTCCACGTGCGGGCCGGCCGCCAGCCAGGCCGGCAGGTGCACGTTCCAGCCGAACTGGGTGTGGACCCATTCGAGGAAGCCGACGAAGTAGCCGGACCAGCCCACCGCCACCGTACTCACCACCAGCGAGTACTCCAGGATCAGACTCCAGCCCACCACCCAGGCAAACACCTCGCCCAGCGCACTGTAGCTGTAGGTGTAGGCACTGCCGGCGGCCGGCATCATCGTCGACAGCTCGGCGTAGGACAGCGCCGCGCAGGCGCAGACCGCACCGGCGATGGCGAAGGAGATCAGCACGGCCGGGCCGGCCAGGTTGGCACCGACGCCGATCAGCGTGTAGATGCCGGTACCGACGATGGCGCCAATACCCAACGCGATCAGGTGCGGCCAGCTGAGCGTCGGGATCAGACGCCTGCCGGCTTCGTGGACGGTGACGGAATCTAGGGACTTGCGCCGGAACAGGGACATGCAGGCCTCGGAAGGGGTGACTAAGAACGACAAGTTCCCGAGTGTGACCGAACGCAGCGCAGCATTACCACTGACGGGGGTCATGCATGGCGGGGCGCGCGCTGCACCCCGGCCACGCTGCCGGAATCGGCACAAATGCTGGCAGGGTTCGAAATGATTCGATCCCTCAAGGCGAGCCCGGAGGCGATTGAAGTACGAGAGCAGGGGCCAGATCGATGCTGACCCGCTGCGGATCGATCACCGGCGCCGCACCTTGGGTTCTCAACTGGGCCACCAGCACTTCGAAGCCATGCGCGCGGCCGAACGCGTGCTCGTCCAGGGTCAACGGCAGCAGCTGCAGGAAGTCGAATCGTCCCGATGGCAGTTGCTGGGGTCCCGGAAAGTGCAATGACGGCACGAAGACGGCCGCCTGCAGCATGCTCCCTGCGTGATCCACCGGCCCCCCCAGCTTCAGCCGGTCCCATGGCGCCAACGGATTGCCGGGCATGCGTGAGTGGCACAGCAGCAGGTGGTACGCGGTGAACCAGCGCAAGGTGGTCAGCGCCCACGTCGCTTCATCCTGCGTCTCAAGCATCAGTTCGATGCCCCACCCCGAATCTCCATCTTCGTGCCGCCCTTCCCAGGGGTTGGACAGGCCGGTGCTGACATAGATCCAGTGCCGTCGATCACCGTGCGGAGGGCACGCATTGACGCCGACATGCAGCCAGCGCGGGTCGATCTGCTCCTGCTTGAAGACGTTGCGCAGCAGATCCATGTCGAGGGGGTAGATCCCCGGTCCGGTATCGCCGAACAACCGCCGGTACAGCGTCTCCTCCCGATACTCCCAGCTGCGCTCCAGCAGGGTGTCGTCGTCGATGGTGCTCACTCAGCCACCCTGCCGGGCCAGCGGCAGCCGTCTTCCTGCCAGGCTTCGGGGTCGTCGTGGAAGGTGGTGCTGCGGCCATCGCGGGCGCGTTCGTAACGCAGATCCAGCACCAGGGCACCCTGCGTGCTCAGCAGGTAGCGGCCGTTGAGGCGTCCGTCGATGCGTTCTTCCCAGACGCTGTCGAACTGGTACGGGCGATCTTCGGCCAGCACCGTGGTCTCCATCGAGATCCGGTGCAGGGGCAGGCGCTCGCGCTGCCCGGCGTAGCGCACATCGGCCCGGCCGTCTTTCAGCCAGCGCCATTCCAGGTGGATGCTGTCATTGCGACCGCCGCTCAGGCAGCGATGGTCCTGCACGGTGGTGCCAGAGGCGGTGCCGGCGAGCAGTAGTGCGACCGCGGTTGCCAGCCAGGCCTTCATCCGTTCAACCCCAACCGGATGCCGAACCCGACAAGGAACAGGCCGGCCACCCGGCGCAGCGCATCGCTGATGCGCGGATGCTGGATCAACCGGCGGCGGGCCAGGTTGCCCACACCGATCAGCATCGAGCAGTAGGCGATGCTGACCACCAGGATGATGCCGGCCAGGGCCGCGAAGGTGGCGATGCCCTGGTGCGCCTTCGGATCGATGAACAGCGGCAGGAAGGCCATGTAGAACAGGATCGCCTTCGGGTTGAGCAGGCTGACCAGGATCGCCTGCTGGAAGTAGCGGCCCGGCTGCATGCGGATCGGGCCGGCGTCACCGCCCTCGTGCTTCGGCGTGCGCAGCAGGCTGATGCCCACCCATACCAGGTAGGCCGCACCCAGGTACTGCACAGCGTGGAAGACCAAGGGGTTGGCCTTCAGCAGTGCGGCGACACCGGCCAGCGCCAGCCACATCAGGATCTGGTCACCGACCAGCAGGCCGGCCAGTGCGGTGTAGCCGCCGCGCACGCCGCCACGGCCGGTGGCGGTCAGCAGGGTGAAGGTGCCGGGGCCGGGCAGGGCGAGAAACACCAGCACAGCGACCAGAAACGTCCACAGGTCCTGGATGCCCATCCACGGCATGGCGGTGTTCTCTCTTACGGGGGGCTGCCATTGTCGGCCAGCACCGGGGTGGGCGACAGGGGGTGGGGGAGTCCATCGGGCATGCCAGACAGCAGCGGTTGCAGGTGCTGGCGCAGCTGCGCATGCAGCTGCCGCACCGCCGGCGAGAACTGCTTGCGGTGCGGGCACACCAGCTGCAGCGGAATGTGGCTGCCGACGCCGTCGAGCAGCAGCTGCAGGCGTCCGGCCAGCACGTCTTCGCGCAGGTCCAGCCAGGATTTGTAGGTGATGCCTTCGCCGGCCACCGCCCAGCGCCGCACCACGTCGGCGTCGTCGCAGACCAGCGGGCCGCGCACCGGGATCACGGTGCGGCGCCCTTCGACCTCGAACGACCAGCGATCGTAGGCGCGGCCACTGAGCTGGTAGACCAGGCAATCGTGCTCGCGCAGTTCGTCCAGGCGCACCGGCGTGCCCCGTCGCTGCAGGTAATCGGGCGAAGCCGCGAGCACACGACGGTTGCCTTCGAGCAGGGGCAGGGCCACGTAGCTGGCGTCGTCGAAGTGGCCGATGCGGATGGCCACGTCGACCGGATCGCGGAACACGTCGGCCACTTCATCGGACAGCCGCAGGTGCAGGCGCAGCCGTGGATGCGCGGCTCGGAACGCGGTCAGCCACGGCAGCAGCAGGTTGCGACCGAAATCCGACGGTGCCGACAGCTGCAGCGTGCCGTGCAGTTCGGCGTCCTCGCCCTGTACGCGGGCCCGCCCTTCGCGCAGGGTAGCCAGTACCTCCTGCGCATACGGCAGGTACAGCGCGCCCTCGCCGGTCAGACGCAGGCTGCGGGTGGTGCGCACGAACAGGCGCAGGTCCAGTTCGCGTTCCAGCCGCGCCACGGCAGCAGCGACCTGGCCGGGTAACAGATCGGCCTCGCGGGCCGCCTGCGAGAAGCTGCCCAGTGCGGCCGTGCGGACGAACAACTGCAGGTCGTCGAAGCGGATCATCTTCATTGCCGGAGTGAAAGTGCTGCCCGATTCTGCGCCTTTCTGAGCGACCGTGCGCGGCGCAACCTGTGCACTCCTTCCCCACCGGACCGCTGCCATGCGCGCCATTGCCTACACCCACGCCGGCCTGCCGATCGATGATGCCCAGGCCCTGATCGACATCGAACTGGAGCTGCCGCAGCCCGGCCCGCGTGACCTGCGCGTGGCGGTACGCGCGGTGGCGGTGAACCCGGTCGACACCAAGGTCCGTCGCGGCGTGGCCACCGATGGCCCGCGCGTGCTGGGCTGGGATGCGGTCGGCATCGTCGACGCGGTGGGCAGCGAAGTCACCCTGTTCCAGCCTGGCGACGCGGTCTACTACGCCGGCGTGATCGACCGCCCGGGCAGCAATGCCGAGTACCAGCTGGTGGACGAGCGCAGCGTCGGCCGCAAGCCGGCCAGCCTCGATGATGCCGCCGCCGCCGCGCTGCCACTGACTGCAATCACCGCCTGGGAGCTGCTGTTCGACCGCCTGCGCATCCCCGAGGGCGGTGGCGAAGGCCAGACCCTGCTGGTGATCGGTGCTGCTGGCGGTGTCGGTTCGATCCTGGTGCAGCTGGCGCGGAAGCTGACCAGGCTGACCGTGATCGGCACCGCCTCGCGTCCGGATACCCAGGACTGGGCGTACGCAATGGGCGCACACCACGTGATCGACCACAGCCTGCCGCTGGCCGAGGGACTGGCACGGCTGGGCATCAGCGAGGTGCAGCACGTGGCCAGCCTGACCCACTCCGAGCAGCACTACGCGCAGATCGTGGAGCTGCTGGCGCCGCAGGGCCAGTTCGGCCTGATCGACGATCCGGGCCAGGTGGACGTGATGGCGCTCAAGCGAAAGGCACTGTCGCTGCACTGGGAGTCGATGTTCACCCGCCCGCTGTACAAGACCGCGGACATGCAGCGCCAGCACGACCTGCTGAACCGGGTGGCCGAGCTGATCGATGCCGGCGTGCTGCAGACAACGCTGGGCGAGCATTTCGGGCGCATCGACGCGGCCAACCTGCGGCGCGCGCATGCGCTGCTGGAGAGTCACCGCGCCAAGGGCAAGATCGTGCTGGAAGGCTGGTAACGCTGGTTGTTCCCGCGTCCTCGGGGTCAGATCCCTTTCCCGTTGGGAAAGGGATCTGACCCCTGCCTCAGGCCACGCCGTTGTCGACGTGTTCGGCAAAACCGGGCTGCTGGCGCAGGCGTTCGAACCACGCCGCGAGGTGTGGCAGCGCGGGCTTGTGGCCGGGCGTGCTGCGCCAGCGCTGGGTCGACAGCCCCAGCACGATATCGGCGAGGGTAAAGGTGTCGCCCGCCACATAGCCGTCGGAAGCGGCCAGCTGTGCATCAAGCACCCCCATCAACCGGTTCCACTGCGCCAGGCTGGCCTCGGCGCGGGCATCGTCCGGGTAGTCCGGATGCTGGCGCACGCGCGCCATGAACACATGGCGCCAGGCGCTGTTGAGGTCGCTGGACTGCCAGTCCATCCACTGCTCCACCCGGGCCCGGGCCTGCGCTGCTGCGGGCAGCAGGTCGTCACGGCCGGCGCGGTCGGCCAGGTAGCGGCAGATGCTGTTGGATTCCCACAGCACGAAGTCGCCATCGCGCAGCACCGGTACCTGCCGATTCGGATTCAGTGCGGCCAGCAGGTCCGCGGATGGCGCAGGCTCGTGGCGCAGGGGCAGATCCAGCCCCGCGCACAGCCACAGCACCTTGCGCACGTTGATGGAGGTGGGCTTTCCGTACAGAGCGAGCATGGTTCTGGCGCAGCAGCTGAGACTCCGCCAGCCTACACTTGCCCCATGCAAACCGAATATCTGCTCATTGGCGGCCTTCTATTGGCCGTGCTCATCCTGCAGCTTGTCGCCCTGCTGCGCCGCCCGCCGCACGACCGCCTCGAACAGGCGGTGCGTGAGGAGGCGCGCGCCGGGCGCAGCGAGCTGCGCGAACAGCTCGATGGCTTTGCCCGCGCGCTGACCGATCTGTCCACCCGCACCGACCAGCGCCTGGACCTGCTGCGCGAGGCGCTGGGCGAGGACGCCCGCAAGGCGCGTGCCGAGGCGGCGGAGAGCCAGCAGCGTGGCGCCGCACTCATGGGGCAGCGCCTACAGGAACTGCGCGGCCAGCTGGAAACCTTCGGCCAGCAGCAGGAAGCGCGCATCCACGCCTTCGGCCAGCAGCTGCAGGAACTCACCGGGCGGACCGATACCCAGCTGGGCGCGCTGCGCCAGACCCTGGTGGACGATGCGCGCAAGGGTCGTGAGGAAGGTGCGCAGTCGCAGCAGCGCCTGACCGAAAGCCTTGGCCTGCGCCTGCAGGAACTGACCCAGCGCAACGAACAGCGCATCGCCGAGATGCGCGCCACGCTGGAAGAGCAGCTGCGCGCGCTGCAGAACGACAATGCGCAGAAGCTGGAGCAGATGCGCCACACCGTGGACGAAAAGCTGCAGTCGACGCTGGAAACACGCCTGGGCAACTCCTTCAAGCTGGTTTCCGAGCGCCTGGAACAGGTGCAGCGCGGTCTTGGCGAGATGCAGCAGCTGGCCACCGGCGTTGGCGATCTCAAGCGTGTGCTGACCAACGTCAAGAACCGTGGCAGCTGGGGCGAAGTACAGCTGGAGAACATCCTCGAACAGACGCTCACCCAGGAACAGTACGCGCGGGCAGTGAAGGTACGCCCGGACAGTGGCGAGATGGTCGATATCGCGGTGCGCCTGCCGGGCCGCAGCAGCGACGACACGCCGGTGTGGCTGCCGATCGACTCCAAGTTCCCGCGCGAGGACTACGAGCGCCTGCTCGACGCGCAGGAACAGGGTGACGCCGAGGGCGTGCGCCTGCAGGGCATCCAGCTCGAACGCGCGGTGCGCGTGCAGGCCAAGTCGATCTGCGACAAGTACATCGCGCCGCCGCACACCACCGACTTCGCGGTGATGTTCCTGCCCACCGAAGGCCTGTATGCCGAAGTGATCCGGCGCCCGGGCCTGGTCGACCTGTTGCAGCGCGAGCACCGCGTGGTGGTGGCTGGACCGACCACGGTCACCGCGCTGCTCAACAGCCTGCAGATGGGCTTCCGCACGCTGGCCATCGAGCAGCGTTCCAGCGAGGTGTGGAGCCTGCTGGGTGCGGTGAAGAGCGAGTTCGGCAAGTTCGCCGGCATTCTCGAGAAGGCCGAGAAGCAGATCACCACGGTCGGCCGCAGCATCGGCGAAGCCAGCCGCAAGACGCGCACCATCGAACGGCGCCTGCGCGGCGTGGAGTCGCTGGCGTCAGAGCAGGCGCAATCCCTGCTGGGCGGCTTGGCCGATGCTGATGCCACGGCCGAGGACGAAGGCAACGAAGGCGACGACGGCGACGAAGCCTGAGCTACGTCGACACGCCGCCTGCATGGTCGATGCGTATGCTGGCGGCCTGTCCTACTGGATCAGGTAACGCCATGCGCTTGCGCCTCTGCACCAGTCTCATCCTGACCGCGCTGCTTGTCGCCTGCAGCAGCGCACCGCCGGCTGCCAATCCGGCGGCGGCACCCGCCGCAGCCACCAGTCCCGAAGCGGCCGAGGCCTACCGCGAAGCGCGCGATGTGGACTGCCAGGCCGCTGGCGGCACCCTGCAGCGGCTGGGCCGGCTGCAGCGCGAACAGTGCGTGATTCCCTACGCCGATGCCGGCAAGGCCTGCAGCCGCAAGAGCGACTGCACGGGCCAGTGCCTTGCCGGCGGCGAAGTGGCGGTTGGCAGCCCCGCCACCGGCACCTGCCAGCGCGATGCCCGCCAGAACTTCGGCTGCCGCCAGCGCATTGATGAGGGCAAGGCGCAGGGCATGATCTGCGTGGACTGATCGTAGTGCCGGCCGCTGGCCGGCAGCCTCATGAACCCTTGCGAACGATCGCACGATTGCCGGCCAGCGGCCGGCACGACCGACATCGCGCGGCGCTATGCTGGTGGGCCATTCCCCGCTGTTGCCGGAGCCCCCGCGTGAGCACTTCGATCCAGGACATTTCCCTCACCACCATCGACGGCCAGCCGTCCTCGCTTGCCGACTACCAGGGCAAGGTACTGCTGCTGGTCAACGTCGCCTCCAAGTGCGGCTTGACCCCGCAGTACGAAGGCCTGCAGGCGCTGTATGCGGAAAAGCACGCACAGGGCCTGGAAGTGCTGGGCTTCCCGGCCAACAACTTCCTCGGCCAGGAGCCGGGCAGCGAAGCGGAGATCCAGCAGTTCTGCCAGCTCACCTACGATGTCAGTTTCCCGATGTTCTCCAAGATCAGCGTGGCCGGTGACGACACCCACCCGCTGTACCAGCAGCTGACCGCTGCGCAGCCGCAGTCGATCGGCGAAGGCCCGCTGCGCGAGCGCCTGGCCAGCAAGGAGATTCCGATCCACGCCGCGCCGGCGGTGCTGTGGAACTTCGAGAAGTTCCTGGTCGGCCGCGACGGCAAGGTCATCGCCCGCTTCGCCCCGGACGTGGCGGCTGACGACGCGCGCCTGCGCGAAGCCATCGAAGCCGCGCTGGCTGCCTGATCGGCCGGGGTCGGATCCCTTTCCACGGGAAAGGGCTCCGACCCCACCCACGGCGCCAAAGAAAAACCCCGCCGAGGCGGGGTTTTTCATGCGTCGCTGAAAGGACTCAGTGCGTCCACTGCGGCATCGGCATCGCATCGACCGGGATCGGCGAATTGGCGTCGTCGTGGCCACGCTCGCGCTTGCTGCGCAGATCGTTCTCGATCTGGTAGTTGCGACGCTGCATCCATGCATCGCGCACCAGCGAGTACTCGTCCACGGCAGTGTCACGCAGGTCGTCGATCGCCAGCAGCTGCGCGCGGGTATCGACCAGCTGCAGGCCCTGCAGGCCGATGCGGACCTTGTCCTCTTCGATACGGCGGATCGGCGACAACGGAATGTCGCCGGCCAGGCCGAACACGTCGCGCACGGTACGCGGGCCGAAGAACGGCAGTTCCACGTAGCGCGAACGACGCCAGCCCCAGGCACCCAGGGTCTGGCCGAAGTCCTCATTGCGGCGCGGCACCATCGCCTTGCTGGCCGGATCGAACAGGCCACCGATGCCCAGCGTGCTGTTCATCAGGAAGCGGCCGAGGCTGTCCCATGCATCGGCACCGCGGCCCTGCAGCAGCTGGTTGGTGATGGTCACCGGCGCGCGCAGGTTGCTGAAGAAGTTGCTGACGCCGGTGCGGGCGAAGCGCGGCACCACGTGGGTATAGGCGGTGGCCAGCGGACGCGCGACGCCGCGGTCGACCGCGTTGTTGAACTTGTGCACCTTGCGGTTGAACGGTTCCCACGGATCGTAGGCCGCTGCGTTGGTGGTGTTGCCGGCACCGCCATAGAGGGCATCGAAGTCGTCATCGCCACCGGGCGCGGTGGCGGCTGAGGTCTTCGCCGCGCTGCCGTCGCCGCTGTCGGTGGGCGCAGCCGGCGACGATGCGGCAGCCGCCGGCGGATTGGCCACCGGCGCGACCGAAGCAGCGTCAGCCATGCCGGCATCGGTGGCCGCGGCGGCGGGCGAGGTGGAAGAACTGGCCGGGACCACGGTGCTGGCTGCCGGTGCATCGATGCGCGCGGGCTTGCCGGCACAGGCGGTGAGGGCGGTGGCCAGGACGATCAGGGGGAGAGTGCGCACGACGTTCATGTCAGCTCGCAGCAGAAGTAGCGTTGAAATCCAGGTTGGGCGACAGCCGGTAGGCCGCGCTCAGTTCGTTGTAGCCAGCCGGCGCGCCGGTGATCACCAGCGGATGGCCGGCCTTGCGCGCACGTGCCGCCAGCTCGGCCAGCAGGGCCAGGCCGGCGCTGTCCACGCGTTCGACCTCAGCCAGATCCAGCCGTGCCAGCTTTGCCGGCAGGGCCTGCAGCTGCGGCCATAGCGCGATCACCGCAGCGCGGTCGAGCACCCCGCGCAGGCGCAGGGTGTCGCCTTCCAGCAGCGCCAGTGCGTTACTTGCCATTGCCCGCGGGCCCGGCCTGCATGCTGCCGCTGTGCAGCTCGCTGGCCACCTGCTTGATGCCCTTCTGGCGCAGCGGGGTGTCGAACTGGTTGCGGAACGTCTGCACGTAGGAGATGCCTTCGATGTTGACGTCGAAGATCTTCCACTGGCCGTTCACGTTGCGCATCCAGTACTCGACAGGGGTCGGCTCGCTGCCGGCACGCACCAGCTCGGTGCTCACGCGCACGCCGCGGTTGCCCGGCAGCGGGCTTTCACCCTTCAGGCGGAAGCTCGGCTTGCCCTGGATGTTGAGCAGGGTCGAACCGTAGCGCTGCATGAGGCTGTCGGCCATGGCATCGGCGAACAGCTTGATGTCGGCATCCGAGGCACCACGGGCGTGCGGGCCCAGCACCAGGCGCGCGGCATAGTCGCGGTCGAAGGTGCGGTTCAGTTCGCTGTCGATGTAGTTGCGCAGGCTGGCCGGGTTGCTGCCGAATTCGCTCCTGCGCTGCTGCAGGGTGGTGAGGATGCGCGTGCTGGCATCGATCACCACCTTGCCGGCCTGGCCCTGCGCCGCGGCAGCGGCGGGGGCGGCGGCCTGGGCCTGGGCGAGGAACGGAGTGGCCGCCAGCAGCGCCGAGGCGAGCAGGGCCGGGATCAGTTTCATCTTCATGGTTGCGGTTCCGTTGCAGGCGCCTGCGCGCCATCGTTGGGCTTCTGAGCAGCGCCGCCACCGGCGCCGCCACTGAACATGTACTTGCCGACCAGCTGGATCAGGTCAACCGCCGGCTGGGTGAAGACAATTTCGTCGCCGGCCTTCAGCACGTCCGGATCACCGCCCGGCTGCAGTCCGATATAGCTCTCGCCGAGCAAACCACTGGTGAAGATGCCGGCCGAGGTGTCCGCCGGCAGGTCCTTGACCTTGCTGTCCATGCGCAGGGTCACGATCGATTCGAACTTCACCGGGTCCAGGTCGATGGAGGCGACCTGGCCGACGGTGACGCCGCCGATCTTCACCGGCGCCTGCTTGCGCAGCTGGCCGACCTGGGAGAAGCGCGCCTTCAGCTCGTAGCCCTGGCTGCCCCAGCTCCAGCGCTGGTTGGTCGAGGCCACCGCCAGCACCATCAGCGAGGCCAGGGCCAGCAGCAGGAAAGCGCCGACGGAGAATTCGAGTCTGGGACCGCGGATGGCCATGTGGATTACCTGATCGAGTCGTGGTGGCCGCGCGCGCCTGCGCACCGCCGGTGGAGGGGTTAGGTGAACAACATTGCCGACAGAACGAAGTTGAACATCAGCACCAGCAGCGAAGCGTTGACCACTGCACGGGTGGTCGCCACCGACGTGCCTTCAATGGTCGGCTCGGCATGGAAACCAACATAGGCGGCGACCAGCGCGGCGGTGCCGCCGAAGATCGCCGACTTCAGCATCGCCACACCGAAGTCATCCCAGAAATCGACGCTGTTGCGCAGCGCCGACCAGAACACGCCATTGTCCAGGCCCAGCACGTGCACGGCCTCGAAGTAGCTGGCACTGATCGCCAGCGAGCAGAAGATGCCGGTCAGCAGCGGCACGGTCAGCACCGCCGCCCAGAAGCGTGGCGCCACGGCCTTGGCCACCGGGTCGATCGCCATCAGCTCCAGCGCCTTGATCTGGTCGGTGGCGCGCATCAGGCCCAGCTCGGCGGCGATCGAACTGCCGGCGCGGCCGATGAACAGCAGCGCGGTCAGCACCGGTGCCAGTTCGCGGTACAGCGACAGGCCAAGCAGGGTCGACAACGCGTCGGCCGCGCCGAAGGTGGTCAGCGTGCGGTAGCCCTGCAGGGTCAGCACCAGGCCGACGAAGGCGCCACCGACGGCGATGATCGGCAGCGAGCGCGCGCCGATCTTGTAGATCTCGCGGGTCAGCTCGGACAGGAAATCACGGGTCGGCAGGGAACCGCGCAGCACGGTCAGCGAGAACAGCCCGGCGCGGCCCAGCGAGCGGGTGGCTTGGACGAACGGCATCAGGCAACCCTCGCGCGTGGCGCGGCATCGAACGGAATCGGGCCATCCGGCTGGCCATGCAGGAACTGCCGCAGCAGCGGATCCTGGCTGGACTGCAGTGCCTCGGGCGTCCCCTGGAACACGACGCCGCCATTGGCGATGGCGATCACCTGGTCGCAGATCGGCAGGGTCTCGTGCACGTGGTGGCTGACGATGATGCTGGTCAGGCCCAGGCTGTGGTTGAGGCGCTGTATCAGGCTCATGATCACCCCGGAGGCGATCGGGTCCAGCCCGGTCAGCGGCTCGTCGTAGATCATCAGTGGTGGGTCCAGCGCCAGCGCACGGGCCAGCGCCACGCGGCGCGCCATGCCGCCGGACAGTTCGCGCGGCCAGGCGTCGGCGGCGGCCAGCAGGCCCACCGCATGCAGCTTCATCTCCACCAGCCGGCGCAGCACGGCGGCCGGCAAGCGGGTATGCGTACGCAGCGGCAGTGCGACGTTTTCGGCCACGGTGAGATCGGTCAGCAGGCCATTGCCCTGCAGCAGCACGCCCACGCTCTTGCGCATCTCCAGCAGCGCGCTGCTGTCATGCGGGATCGGCTTGCCGAACAGGGTGACGTCGCCGGCCACCGGTCGCAGTTCGCCGGTCAGCGCCGCCAGCAGGGTCGACTTGCCGCTGCCGGAGGGTCCGAGCACGGCGGTGATGCTGCCCTGCGGCACCTGCAGCGACACGTCACGCAGGATCGTGCGTCCGCTCCGGTCGATGCGGACGTTGGACAACTGCACCAGACTGGAGGTGGAAGCCGACATGGGCACCATTAACGTTTTTTAGACATCGAAGGATCGGGCCAGCCGGCTGAACATAAGCAGACTGGACGGTGCAGTATTGTTGCACGGCAGGGCGTGGCGCAGGCCGGGACAATCGGCCGGCAGCCCGGAACAATCCGTACCGTCGATGGGCCGACCATTGAATACTGCCTGCCGTCCTGCACACTGTGCATGATGAGTGACCCAGGCAGCGATTTCCGCCTCTACCATTCCAACTCGCTGGACGTGCTGGCCGCGCTGCTGGCGCGCAACGTGCGTGCGCCGGTGCCAGGCCAGCCATTGCTGGCGCCGGAAGTGGTGTTGATCCCGCAGGTGGCGATGCGCCGCTGGCTGCAAGCGACACTGGCCGCCGAATTCGGTGTCGCCGCCAACCTCGAATTCCTCACCCCGGGCGAGTTCGTGGCCCGCGCGCTGAAGGCCAACGTCAGCGGCGAGCAGGACGATCTGGACGCGGCCGGCCTGCACTGGAAGCTGTACCAGGCCCTGCGCGACCCGACATTGCTGGCGCAGCCACCGATGCGTGCGCTGCAGTCCTATCTTGCCGGCGGTGACGCATTGAAACCCTGGGCGCTGGCCGGCGAGCTGGCCTCGGTATTCGAGAAGTACCAGGCGTGGCGCCGTGACTGGCTGCTGCGTTGGGCAGCCGGTGCCGATCCTGCCGACCCGCAGGCGATCCTGTGGCGCACCATCACCCAGGGCCACGACTACCGCGCGCGCCGCATCCAGGAATACCTGGACCGTTTCGAAGGTGCCGGCCAACCGCTGCCGAAGGGCTTGCCACCGCGCATGTCTGCGTTCGCAACGCTCAACATCTCGCCCGACGTGCTGCGGGTGATGGCCACCCAGGCGCGGGTGGGCGAGCTGCATTTCTATATGCCTACCCCGGTGCAGTCGTACTGGGGCGACCTGCAGACGCTGGCCGAGCGCCTGCGCAGCGGCGCACCGGACCCCTTCGGCGAAGCGGCCGGCGAGAACCGCCTGCTGGAAGCCTGGGGTGCGGCCGGGCGCGACTTCATGGCGGTGCTGGGTAGTTACGAGGTGGTGCATCCGGCCGGCGAGATCGCTGCCTATTCCGATCCGGAGGAGGACACCCACCCGATCCTGGACGAAGGCGGCCTGTCCGACAGCCTGCTGCATCGCCTGCAGCGTGACCTGTTCCACCGCCGCGCGCTGCCCTCGGGCGAGCTGCGCGACGGCCTGCGCAGCGACGACCCCAGCCTGCAGGTGCATGCCTGCCATACCCGCCTGCGCGAGCTGCAGGTGCTGCACGACCAGCTGCGCAGCCTGCTGCAGGACCCGCGCTTCGACCCGCCGCTGCAGGCACGCGAGATCGCGGTGCTGGCGCCGGACATCGATCCCTATGTGCCGTACCTGGAAGCGGTGTTCGGCGGTCGCGGCGGCGAGGAGGAACACATTCCGTATGCGCTGGCCGACAGCAGTCCGCTGGCCGGCGAGCCGTTGGCCGATGTGTTCGTGCACCTGCTGGGCCTGCCGGTCTCGCGCTTTGGCTTGAACGAAGTGCTGGACCTGCTGGCCAGCGCGCCGCTGGCCGAGGCGGCCGGGCTGGAAGCGGTGGACTTCGACCGCCTGCATGGCTGGCTGCAACAGGCCGGTGCACGCTGGGGCCTGGATGCGAAACACCGCAACCAGCACCAGGCACCGGCCGACGACGCCTACACCTGGCAGTTCGCGCTGGATCGCCTGGTACTCGGCCACGCCACCGGCAGCGAGGCCGACCTGGCCGGCGTGGCGCCGTGGATCGAACTGGAAGGCGGTGCGCTGGACGCGCTGGACCGGCTGCTGCGCCTGCTGCGCGTGCTGGCCATCTACCAGCGCCGACTGGGCGAGCTGCTGACCCCGGCGCAGTGGCGGCAACGCCTGCTGTCGCTGCTGGATGCACTGCTGCCCACCGCGCCCAGTTCCCCCAACAGCCAGCGCGCGCTGGAGCGCCTGCGCAAGCTGCTCAACCAGTTCGCCGAAGATGCCGCCAAGGCCGGCTTCGAGGAAGGCGTGCCGCCGGAGGTGGTGCGCGCGCACTTCGCCGGCGCGCTGGGCGAGGCCGATACGCGCGCACCGCTGCTGACCGGTGGCATCAGTTTCGGCCGCATGGTGCCGATGCGCCTGCTGCCGTTCCGGGTGATCTGCGTGCTCGGCCTCAATGATGGCGATTTCCCGCGCCGTGACCCCGCTGCCGGTCTCAACCAACTCACTGCCGAGCTGGATACGCCGCGCCGCCGTCCGGGCGACCGCTCCACCCGCGAGGATGACCGCTTCCTGTTCCTGCAGCTGTTCGCCGCGGCGCAGGAGGTGTTCTATCTCAGCTATCTCGGCGCCGATCCGCGCGATGGCAGCGTGCGCGAGCCGTCGGTGCTGGTCAGCGAACTGATCGATGCCGCCGCCGCGTATCACCTCGATCCGCCTGCGGCGGTCCGCGACTTCACCGTGCGCCACGCACTGCAGCCGTTCTCACCGGCGGCGTTCGGCGATGGCGATCCGCGTCGCTTCAGCTATCGCCGCCAGTGGCATCCGGCCGCCGGTCGCCTCACCGGCCAGCGCGGTGGCCTGCAGCCGTGGTTCGATGCACCGTTGCCGCCGCCGGCCGACGATGCGGTGGAAAACGAGGTCGCGCTCGATACCCTGCGCCGCTTCCTGTGCGACCCGGCCGGGCAGTTCCTCGCACAGTCGCTGGGCCTGCGCCTGGCCGACGAGGTCGAGGAGGTGGATGACCTGGAACCGCTGGTGCTGTCTTCGCGCGGGCCGGAAAAGCGCAGCGTGCAGGCGGCGGTAGTGCGCGCCACGCTCAGCGGCGATACCGAGCCGTTGTACCCACGCCTGCGCGCGCGTGGCCTGCTGCCGTCGGGTCCATTGGGCGAGCGTCAGTTCGAGGTGGAGCAGTTGAAGACACGCCCATATGCCAGTGCGCTGCTGGGCTGGATGCAGGGCGAACCACTGGAAAGCCGTCGCTACGAAGTGGACATCGATGGCGTGCGCCTGCATGGCCGCGTGGCCGATCGGCATCCCGAAGGGCTGGTGCGCCTGCGTGCCGGCACGCTCAATGGCAATGCAGTGATCCGCCACGGCCTGGACTGGCTGCTGGCGAACGCTGCGGGCGATGCGCTGCCGCTTGTGCAGTTCCATGATGGTGGCGACGCCGGTCCCGGCCCGCATGTACTGCCGGCACTGAGCGTTCCCGCTGCACGTGCGGCGCTGCGTGCGCTGCTGCAGTTGCGCCAGCGTGGCCTGCGCGAGCCGCTGCGCTTTGCCCCGTACACCGGCTGGGTGCTGTACAACGCGCCAGCAGAAAAGCAGCGCAGCGAAGGCTGGAAGCAGTGGCACGGCAGCGACCGCAGCTGGGGTGAATCCAGCAGCGACGCCTGGCAGCTGCTGCTGCGGGGGGCCGACCCGTTCGCTACCGAGGCCAGCTACGCTGACCTGCTGCACAACAGCCAGCTGGTCTTCAGCGCGGTGCGCGAAGGCCGCGCTCTCGGCACCGAAGCACGCCAGGAGGGCAACGCATGAACATCGCCATCGCCGAAGACGGCCTCGCATCCCTCAGCCGCGATCCCTATCTGGCGCTGTCGCTGGAGGGCATCCGGCTGATCGAAGCCAGCGCCGGCACCGGCAAGACCTTCACCCTGGCCACGTTGTTCACCCGCCTGGTGGTGGAGCAGGGCCTGCGCATCGGCCAGATCCTGGCGGTGACCTTCACCGATGCCGCCACCCAGGAACTGCGCAAGCGCATCCGCGAGCGCCTGGCGCTGGCCGCGCGCCTGGTCGACCTGGAAGCGGCCGACGGTGAAGCACCGGAGGTACGATTGACGCGCGACGTGCTGCAACGCCATCTGCAGGGCGGCACCGAGAGCGCCGCCGCACTGAAACGCCGCCTGCAGGTGGCCGCAGACGAGATCGACCTGGCGTCCATCTTCACCATTCATGGTTTCTGTACCCGCGTGCTGCGCGAGCATGCGCTGGAAAGCGGCCACACCTTTGATCCGCCGGAACTGCTGGCCAGCGACCGTGAACTGCTGGAGGAGCTCGCGGCCGATCTGTGGCGCGTGCATGCCAACGACCCGGCCACGCTGGAGCCGCTGACCTGGCTGTGGTCCAGCCCCGACGCGCTGGCCGCCGATCTGCGCGCGCTGCTGGGCACGCCGCCGCTGCATCCGCTGCCACGGCCGGCGGCGCTGGCCGATCCACGCCCGGCATTGCAGAGCGCGGCGGAAGCCCTGTCCGCAAGCGTGCGCGAGCATGGCGAGCAGTTCTTCATCGACCTCTGCGATGCCGTCGACAACAAGTGGCTCAACGGCGTGTCGTACAAGCTGGGCTGGCTGCACGCGCTGGGCCGGCAGCTGCTGGCCTGGGCCGAGCGCGCCGACTCGCGCGAGCTGCTGGCCAGCGATCGCCTGCCGGCACTGCTGCCGGAGGTGCTGGCCAACAAGACCAACAAGAAATTCCCTGATCGCACGCCGTCGTCGCCATTGCAGGCGCCGTTGGCGCGCTATGTTGCGCTGCTGGCCGAACGCGATGCCTGGCTGCGTGGTACCGCGCTGGATTTCCTGCACACGCTTCGCGCCGAAGCCACGCAGCGCCTGCAGGCGCTGAAGCGTACGCGCCGGGTACAGACCTACGACGATCTGATTGATGGCGTAGCGCTCGCCCTGGAAGGCCCGCAGCGGCTGACGCTGGTCAGGCAACTGCGTGCGCAGTACCGCATCGCGCTGGTCGATGAGTTCCAGGACACCGATGATCGCCAGTGGGGCATCTTTCACACCGTGTTCGGCGATTCGCCGGAGGTGCGCGAACTCGGCCTGGCGCCGGCGCTGTTCCTGATCGGCGACCCCAAGCAGGCGATCTACGGTTTCCGCGGTGGCGACATCCACACCTACCTGAAGGCCAAGCAGGTGGCGCAGCAGGCGCCGGTGCTGGACCAGAACTTCCGCTCGCGACCGTCTGTGTTGCGCGCGTTGCAGGCGCTGTACGACAACGGTGGCGAAGACGCCTTCCTCGAACGCGACATCCGGTTCGAGCCGGTGCGGCCCGGTGGCGTGCGCAGCGATGCGGACTACCTGCGCGCCGGCCAGGCCGCCAAGGCACTCACCCTGCGTGTGCTGCGCAGTGGCGGCGACAAAGCGTTGAGTGCCGACGCCTCACGTGATGCGGCGACCCAGGCCTGCGTCGCCGCGATTCACCAGATCCTGGTCGATGCGCGCGCGGGCAATGCCGTGTTGCGTGGGCGACCGGTGCAGCCCGGTGATATCGCGGTGCTGGTGCGCTCGCATCGCGAGGCCACCCTGGTACAGCGTGCGCTGGCCGCGGTCGGCATTCCCGCGGTGGCGGCCGGCAAGCAGAGCCTGTTCGCCACTGCTGAAGCCCGCGATCTTCGTGCGCTGCTGTTGGCACTGCTGCAACCGGCCGACGAAGGCCGCCTGCGTGCAGCGCTGGCCACCGTGCTGCTTGGCCAGCGGGCCAGCGCGATCGCGGCAATGGAACGCGAAGGTGACCTGCAACGCGGGTTCCAGGCACAGCTGCTGCATTGGCGCGAGCGCTGGCAACGCGGCGGACCGTTCGCAGTGATTGCCGATGTCTGTGCCGCACAGGGTGAACGCCTGCTGGCGCTGATCGATGGCGAGCGCCGCCTGACCAATTACCTGCAGCTGGGTGAACTGCTGCAGGAGGCTTCGGCGCAGGCGCTGGGCATGCATGGCCTGCTGGACTGGCTGCAGGGGCAGATGGCCAGTGCCGACCAGGATGACGAGCAGCAGCTCCTGCGCCTGGAGTCGGATGCGCGCCGCGTGCAGATCATCACCCTGCACAAGAGCAAGGGCCTGGAGTATCCGCTGGTGTTCCTGCCCTTCGTCGGCATCGACGGCGGCGCGCCGAACACCGCCTCGCACTGCACCGTGCACTTTGGCGACCAGCGCCAGCTGCACTGGAAGCTGGACAAGGACGAGGCCTGGGAAGCGGCCAACGCGCAGCGTGAGCGCGAGCAGCGGGCCGAGGATGCGCGCCTGCTCTATGTGGGACTGACCCGCGCCGAGCATGCGCTGTGGATTGCCGTGGGTGATCTGGCCGGGCTCGGCAGGACGCGTCTGGCGCCACTGCTGGGTGACCTGCAGGCGCTGTGCGCGCATGCCGATGTGCATATTGATGACAGCGAGGCACCGGCCGCGCTGCCGCAGCTGGCGGCCGAAGTGGAAGGTGACCTGCCGGCGGTACGTGCACTGACCCGCCGCGTGCCGCATGACTGGTGGGTGTACAGCTTCACCCAGCTGGCGCATGCCGATGCGGGCGCTGGCAGTGATATTGAAGCCGCCGCCACCGAGCTGCCGGCACCGGCCGCCGATGAACCGGCCGGCCCGGAACTGCCGCTGGAACCGGCGCTGCCCGAACCCACCGCCGTCGTCGAAGACAGCGCGCCGATTGACCCGCGCTTCATGGGCAGCCGCTTCGGCAACGTGCTGCACGAGGCGATGGAGAACGTCGACTTCGCTGCCTGGGGTGACTGGCAGCCGGGCCGGGAAGCGCCCGAGGGACAGGCCGAGGTGCTACGCAAGGCGCTGCATGACGAAGGCTATGCCGACGTCGACCTGGACGATGGCGTGGCCGTGCTGGTGCCGCTGGTCGGCCACACGCTCACCGTGCCGCTGCCCGAAGGCGGCGCCCTTTACAGCCTGGGCGAAGGCGAGCGCCGTGCGGAGATCGACTTCCATTTCGCCATCGAACCCACCACGGTGCCGGCGCTTCTGCAGGTGCTGCATGCACACGGCGTTTCCAGTGGCCGGCGCGGCTTCGGACAACGCCGCCGCCTGGAAGGGCTGATGACCGGCATGATCGACCTGACCTACGTGCGCGACGGTCGCTGGTATGTGCTCGACTACAAATCCAATCGTCTGCCCGGCTACAGCCCGGACCTGCTGGCCATCGCCATGCGCCACAGCGAGTACGACCTGCAGGCGCTGATCTATACCGTAGCCCTGCATCGCTGGCTGCGCTTCCGCCTGGGTGCGGCCTACGACTACGAGCGTGACATGGGCGGCATCCGCTACCTGTTCTGCCGCGGCCTCGATGGCACCGGCAACGGTGTGCATGTGGACCGTTTCCCGCTGGCGCTGGTGGATGCACTGGATGCGTTGTTCGCCGGTGGCGAACAGGCCCAGGCCGAACTGGCCGCACGTGCCCGTGGGGCCAGCGCATGAGCCTGCTGAAGGAACTGCACCAGAAGGGCCTGCTGCGCACCCTCGACCACGCGTTGGCGACCAGCCTGATGCGGCTGCGCGGCGACACGCCGGAGAGCGTGGCGCTGGCGGCGGCGCTGGCCTCGCTGGCGGTGGCGCAGGGCCACGCCGGCTTCGATCCGGCGCAGCCGCAGCGCCTGCTGGAAGGGGTGCCCGAGTGGCCCGCCGCGCAGGACTGGCTGGCACAACTGCGCGCATCGCCTTGGGTGGCTATACCCGAGCAGGCCGACGCCATCGCCGAGGATGCGCCGCTGGTGCTGGAGAACGGCCTGCTCTACCTGCGCCGCTACCGCGAGTACGAACGGCAGTTGGCCGCCGGGCTGCAGCGCATCGGCCGGCATCCGCTGCCGGCACCGGACATGGCAGCGCTGGCACCGTTGTTCGCGCAGCTGTTCCCGCAGGCATCGGGCAGCGAGGATCACCAGGCCCGTGCCGCCGGCGTGACCCTGCGCCATCCGCTGGCGCTGGTGACTGGCGGCCCCGGCACCGGCAAGACCACCACCATCGCGCGCCTGTTGCTGCTGCTGGCGGCGCAGGCCCGGCACGCCGGCCAGCCGCTGCCCGAAGTGGCGCTGGCCGCGCCTACCGGACGCGCCGCCGAGCGCATGGCCGAGAGCCTGCGTCTGGCCGTGCAGCGCCTGCAGGAGAACGGCGTGGACCCGGCGCTGTGCGCGGCATTGCCCAGTACCGGCACCACCCTGCATCGCCTGCTCGGCGTGATCCCGGATTCGCCGCGCTTCCGCCACCACGCCGACAACCCGTTGCCGGTGGACGTGGTGGTGGTCGACGAAGCCTCGATGATCGATCTGCCGATGATGGCCAAGCTGGTCGACGCGATCGCCAGCGGCACCCGCCTGATCCTGCTTGGCGACCCCGATCAGTTGCCCTCGGTCGAAGCCGGTGATGTGCTCAGCGCGATCCTGCGCGCCAGCGGTGATGGCATCGGCACCCGCGCCGATGATGCGCAGGCACTGCAGGGTCTGTTGGCACCGGCCACGTTGCAGCCGCAGGCCACGCCGCGCGCCTTCGCCGGCCGCCGCGTGCAGCTGCAACGTGGTTACCGGCAAAGCGATGCGCTGGACCTGGCACCGCTGGCGCATGCCGTGCGCGAAGGCGACAGCAGCACCGCATTGCAGCTGCTGCGCGGTGGATCGCTGGCAGGCGTGCATTTCCACGAAGGAGAGGCCGATCCATTGCGTGGCCAGCGCGAGCACCTGCTGGGCCACTGGCGTGCACTGGCCGACGCGGCCGATCCAGTGCTTGCCCTGCAGCAGGCCGGGCGCCTGCGCGTGCTGACCGCGTTGCGCGAAGGCCCGCAGGGTGCGCGCGGGCTCAACAGCCGCATCGAACAGCTGCTGGCTGGCAACACCCCGGGCTACTTCCAGGGCCGCCTGCTGCTGGTCACCGAGAACAGCTACCGGCACCGCCTGTTCAACGGCGATATCGGCATCTGCCTGCGCGATGGCAGCGGCGCGATGGTGGCCTGGTTCCCTGGCGACAGCGTCGACCAGCCGCGCGCCTTCCACCCGGCCGCACTGCCCGCGCACGAAAGCGCCTTTGCGATGACCGTGCACAAGGCGCAGGGCTCGGAGTTCGATGAAGTGTGGTTGCAGCTGCCGCGCCAGGACAGCCGCGTGCTGTCGCGCGAGCTGGTCTACACCGGCCTGACCCGCGCCCGCCAGGTGCTGCATGTGGCGGGCAGCGCAGAGGTGCTGCAGGCCGCGTTGAAACGCCACGCCAGCCGATTGGGTGGCCTGGCCTGGCGGCTGGGTGCGGAAGCGGTGGCCGAAGCACCGGCGCGCATCGAACAGCCCACGGTGCAGGGCCAGTTGTTCTGAATCGGGGTCGGATCCCGTTCCCATCGGGAACGGGCTCTGACCCCTTCACCTGATCGCCAGGCAGAAGCAGTCGAGCATGGCTCGACTTTACAACAGCGTACTTCGATCATTCCGACGTTCATCCACGCATGCCGGGATCTACCGTGTCGACCAAGGTCGACACCCACCAGAGCAGAACGCCGTGCCGGCAGATCGCAGGAAACTGTCGAAGGCGGGGTGGGTCCGGGTGCGGGGGCGTGAGCCGCATGGGCCCGAGGCATGCCTCGGGCGGGTTGGGCAGGACGCCCAACCCCGGTCTTGCCGTGTGCGCAGGACAGCGCACACGAGCAAGCGGCGACCAAGCCCCCATGGATGGGTTGACGGCGTCCCCCTCAACCGGACCCACCCCGCCATCCCAAGGAATACCCGCTTTTGACGTTGACGTTGCCTCGGCAGGTGCAGGGCGCAGCCCTGCCGCCACACCTATTCCGCGATCAGTACCAGCCCATCCGGGAACACGATCGCCGCTTCATCAGCACTCACGTCGAAGAAGCCCACGCCGTGCTTCTCGGCCAGGTCCTGCACGCGGCCGTGCGCGCGCTCGGCCACCGAATAGGCAAACGCGCCGTAGATCACCTCGCGGCCGATGCTGTACTCGGTCACCTCAGCACGGTCGTCATCGTCGTTGCTCAATGGGCCGTTCATCGGCGGGAAGTCCTGCGCCATCTCCGCGAACCACGCCTGCAGCGACGAGCTGCTGACTGCCGGGTCGTCGTACTCGTGGCGTTCGTTCCACTGCGTCTGCTTCTCGAACCAGGCGATGAAGGCCGCCGCCTCACGTGGCGCGGCGCTGGCCTCGAACACCATCATGTCGTAACTCATTGAACCGTCCTGTTGCAGCGCCAGGGTCGGATCCCTCTCCGCAGGCGAGGGCTCTGACCCCTGCGCGGGGTCTGTGGCTGCGCAGGGTATCGCGCTACGGCTGTTCGGCTGCACTCATCGCCAAGCCCGGCGCCAGCGCCTTCGCCTCCGGGAACAGCGCGAAGCGCAGGCCGATCAGGCCCATCAGGGCTTCATCGCGGGCCTTGCAGGCGGCCACGCTACCGACCCGTCCCAGCGAGGTATCCAGCCGCTCGCGCAACGCGTCGGCCGCCACAATCGGCTTGCGCGCGGCGATCTGCCGCCGGTAGTGCACGGCGACCTCTTCCAGAATGTGCTCGACCGCCTCGCGACTGCGCTCGGGCAGTTCCAGCCGGGCGCGGCGCAGCTGCAGGATGTTCAGGCCGATGCGTGCTTCATTGAGCATGTCCACCGAGGCGATGTCGCTGCCCTCCGGCGTTGCCGCCAGGCGCGGCGCGAGCAGGCCGAGCAGGTCAAGCATGCGCGCGGCGAAGCGCTGGCGGTCCTGCTGGCCACGACCTTCGGCGGCTTCGGCCAGCGTGGTCCAGCCCTGCCGCACCAGCCGGCGCGCGGTCCACTCGGCGCCCACCGAACGGAACAGGCGGGTCATCACCACTGCAAAGCCAATGCCGATGAACATCGCGATGGACGAGTTGAGGAAGGTCTGGATGTTGGCGCTGTAGGTGTTCTGCAGGCTCAGCAGCGCGGCCAGGTTGACCGTCAGCGGCAGCGCGAACAGCGCGCTCTTGGGGTGGTGCAGCATCAGCCCCAGCGGCAGGAACGCCACCGCCAGCACCAGCGCCAGCAGGCCGAAGTCGTGCACGGCCGGGAACACGCCGAACAGGTACACGCCGGCCACCACCGAGGCGACCATCGCCCACACCAGGAACGACACCATGCTCGGTGCCGGATCGTCCTGCGCGGCGAAAAATGCGGCGGTCACCGCGGCCATCATCGCGCCGTTGCCGCCGCCTTCCCACCCCAGCGCGATCCACAGCACGCAGTAGCTCATCAGCGCCACGCCGGCACTGAGCGCTGAGAACAGCGCCATGCCGTAGTCGACGTGCTTGTCGGCGGCTACGCGCTCAGTGCGGATGCGGTAGTGCGCACGGTCCAGCGGCGCAGTGCCCTGGTCGATCGCGTGCTGCAGGGTGCGGCAGTCCTGCCACAGGTCCACCAGTTCCTCCAGGCGCAGCAGCAGGCTGGCCAGCTGCAGGTGCTGCAGGTCGCGGTCCACCTGCGGCTTCAACGCACTGATGCGCGCGCGCAGGCGGGCGTACTCGCTGGCGTTGGTGGGCCCGTCCAGCCAGTCATGGATGTCGTCGACCAGCGCCGGCAGGCCTTCCGGCAGGGCCTGGCCATCGCTGCGCAGTGCGCTCAAGCGATCGGCAATCGAGGACAGCACCGGCAACAGCAGCAGCATGCGCTCGCGCAGCCGCTCCATCGACACGGCCGAACCGGCATGGCGCGGGTCGTCGCGGCGCAGGAACTCGATCAGCGCCTCGAACTGCACCAGGTCGGCGGCGAGCCGGTTGCGCGGCGCGTGCGCGCGGCCGCGTTCG
Source organism: Stenotrophomonas sp. YJH_SMC_133 (assembly GCF_059370655.1). Lineage (NCBI taxonomy): Bacteria > Pseudomonadati > Pseudomonadota > Gammaproteobacteria > Lysobacterales > Lysobacteraceae > Stenotrophomonas > Stenotrophomonas sp. YJH_SMC_133. The sequence continues at coordinate 372,377 of NZ_JCAFTW010000004.1, forward strand.
AGGATCTGCCGGCACCACTGCGCCGCGTCCTCCATCCAGTTGCCGATGCGGGCGCGCAGCATCGGGCGTACCGAGGCCGGGAACAGCAGCGAAGCAAACAGCACTGCCACCACGGTGCCGAGGATGATCTCCTCGCTGCGCGCCACCACGGTGTCGAAGATGGTCTCCGGCGAGGTCACTGCCGGGAAGCCGATGAAGGCGGTGGTGTAGCCGGCCAGCAGGAACGCGTAACCGCGCGGGCCGCGGTTGAGCAGGGCCATGAACAGGCAGCCGGCCAGCCAGATCGACATCGCCGCGCTCAGCACCAGCGGCGTTTCCACCAGCGCCGGCAGCACCAGCAGGGTGGCCAGGCCGGCCACCAGGGTGCCAACGATGCGGTACACGCCCTTGGCGCGGGTTGGGCCCAGCAGCGGCTGGCTGACGATGTACACCGTGCCCATCGCCCAGTACGGGCGCGACAGGTTGCCGGCCATGGCGATGTACAGCGCGGCCACCGCGGCCAGGTAGGTCTTGATCGAGAACAGCCAGGCCTGGCGATCGGTCAGCGCGTTCATGGCTTACTTCGCCGAGGCCTGTGCGGTGGACGGCGCGGGCGGGGCAACCGATGCCTGCCAGCCGCCACCCAGCACCAGGAACAGATGGATCTGGTCGCGCGAGACCTGCGCTTCGGCGGCGGCCAGGGTGGCGTCGCTGGTGGCCAGGCTGCGGTCGGCATCCAGGCTGGACAGGTACGGCGTGCGGCCACCCTGGTACAGCCGGCGGTTCTGCTCGGCGGCCAGTGCGGCCTGCTCCTGCGCGATGCGCAGCGATTGCAGCCGGCGCAGGTCCTGCGCATAGCGGTCCAGCGCGGTCTGGGTCTCGCGCAGCGCCTGCAGCACGGTGTGGTCGAACTCGGCCAGCGCGGCATCGGCACCCGCCTCGGCGGCGTGGATGCGTGCGTGCGTGCCGGAGGACGGCAGCGTCCACGAGATCAGCGGGCCGATCGACCACTGCTGGGTCATCGGCGTGCCGAAGTCTTCCAGCAGGCCGGCGGCACCCACCGAGGCACCCAGGCGGATGTCCGGGTACAGCTCGGCGGTGGCGACCCCAATCCGCGCCGTGGCCGAGGCCAGCTTGCGCTCGGCCTGGCGCACGTCCGGGCGGCGCTGCAGCAGCGCCCGGCCATCACCGACCGGCAGCGGCTGCGCCAGGCCGGGGGCGTGCGCACAGTCGATCACGCCGGCTGGCAGCTGGCCCGGGGTTTTCCCAAGCAGCGCGGCCAGCGAATAGGCGGCCGCCGAACGCTGCGCGCGTAGCGGCGGCAGTGCCGCCTCCAGCAGTGCCACCTGCGCATTGGCGCGGGCCAGTTCCGGCGGCGTGCCGCGGCCGGCCGCGATCAGGCGCTCGGTGACCGTGCGGCTGCGCTGCTGCAGCTGCAGCGAGTGCTCGGCCACGTGCAGTTCGTGGTTGGCGTGGCAGATTTCCAGGTAGCTGTCGGCGACCTGCGCGACGACGCTGACCTGGGCCAGGTCGCGCGCCGCAGCAACCGACTGCTCGTCGGCACGCGCTGCCTCGGCGCCGCGCTTGAGCTTGCCGAACAGGTCGAACTGGTAGCTGACCGCGAACTTGCCATCGGCCAGGTTGATCACCGGCAGCTCGTGCTCCTGCAGGAACGATTCGGCCGACAGCTGCGCGCGGCTGACGCCGGCCTCGGCCTCGTACTCGAAGCCACCGGCGTCCAGCGCCTGTTCGTACACCGCCGCCGCACGACGCAGGTGTGCATCGGCGGCCTTCAGTTCCACGTTGTCACGCAGCGCCTGGGTGATCAGGCCGTCCAGCACCGGGTCGTTGTACAGCGACCACCAGCGGTCGGGCAGCGCCTGGTTGGCGGCCACCTGCGGGTTCTGCGTATCGATGAAGGCTGCATTGGCCTCCGGGCGCTTGAAGGCCGACCCTTCCGGCAGGGCGTAATCCGGGCCGACGGTCCTGCAGGCCGCCAGGCTGGCCAGCGCAACGATCAGACCGAGACGGGGCAGGGCGGCGTTCACAGGCCCGCCTGTGTCGGCGCAGTACCGGCCTTGTCGTTGTGCGGATGGCGGCCGGTGTCCACGGTCACCGTGGCGGTGCGGCCGGCGATCAGTTCCACGCCCTTGGGTACTTCGTCGATGGCGATGCGCACCGGAATGCGCTGTGCCAGCCGCACCCAGTCGAAGGCCGGGGTCACGTTCGGCAGCAGGGTGCTGCCGTTGCTGCGGTAGCGGTCCTCGATGCCGGCGGCGATGCTTTCCACGTGGCCACGCAGCGGGGCCGACTCGCCCATCAGGCGGATGTCCACGCTCTGCCCCGGAGCTACGCCGCGCAGGCGGGTTTCCTCGAAGTAGCCATCGATGCGGAACGAGCCGGTATCCAGCAGCGCCAGCACCGGCTTGCCGGCCACCACGTAGTCGCCCACGCGCAGGGTGCGGTCGTTGACCCGGCCATCGGCCGGCGCGCGCACCTCGGTGCGGTCCAGGTTGAGCTCGGCCAGGTCGACCGCCGCCTGTGCGGTGGCCAGCGCCGCCTGTGCGGCCTGCAGCTTGGCGCGGCGCACTTCGGCGTCCTCGGCGGCGACCAGGTCCTGCAGGCTGCGGTCACGGCCGATCTCGCGGCGCAGCTGCGCCACCGATGCCTGGCGCTCGGCCAGGTTGGCGCGGGCCTGCTCCAGCGCGATGCGGTAGCGGGCGCGATCGACCACGAACAGCAGGTCACCCTTCTTCACCGCCTGGTTGTCGGCCACCTGCACCGTTTCCACCAGCCCGGACACGTCCGGCGCCACCTGCACCACGTCGGCACCGACATGGGCATCGCGGGTCCACGGCTCATCCATGTAATAGACCCACAGCTGGCGCAGCACCAGCAGGGCGATGATCACGGCTGCGCTGGTGAGCAGCACCGGCAGGGTCTTCTTCACGATCTTGTTCACGATTGCATCCAACGCAGGAGGTGGAACAGCAGGCCAAGCACGATCCCGTACAGGGCCAGGTTGAACAGCGCCGGGTGCCATACGTGGCGATAGGCGCCGGCACGCTGCAGCAGCGCGTGCAGGCCGCTGTTGACCAGGTAGGCCAACAACATCAACCCGAGCAGGGTCGGGACGAACACTCCGTGGAGACTGAATTCACCGGGCATCGGTAGGGGCGGGGGCGAGGAGGGGGAGGGGAGGGACAACAGAACAACGGCAACGGGCAAAAGCCGCTGGCGTGTGCACGGCAGCGGCGGTGTTCGGGGGCAGCGGTCTTACGTGATGCGGTCGGCGGCCTCGGCCAGCAGGCGCCATGCCTTCAGCACGGCGTGCAGTTCATCCATGGAAAGCTCGCCGAACACGTCCTGGCGCAGGCCGATCAACTGGTCTTCCAGCTCGCTGACCAGCGCGTGTCCCGCGTCGGTCAGCCACAGCAGGTTGGCGCGGCGGTCGCTGGCGTCGCTCTCGCGGCGGACCAGGTCGCTGGCGCACAGCTTGTCCAGCAGGCGCACCAGGGAGGGTCCTTCCATGCCCAGCTGCTGCGCCAGCGCCACCTGACGGATGCCACCGCCGGAGCGGCCGATCATCAGCAGCGGCATGGTGCAGGCGGTGGAGATGCCGTAGCTGCCGAGCCGGCTGTCGGCCAGGCGCTGCCACTGCCGCCCTGCGTACAGCAGGCCGGAGCTGAGCTGCATCTGCAGCACGGTGCGCTCGTCGAGGGGTCGGTCCATAAGAGATAGATAGGATACTACTAATTTCATTCCTATCAATAGGTTTTTCTGAATGGGTGGGTGTAGTGAGGAAAGCGTTGCGCCTGCCTGGTGTCGGGTGGGGCAGCGGGCGCCGGACGGTGCAGGACACGCCGTGAACCCCCCTCCGGGGTCCGGCCCAGCCGCTGGCGGCTGTGCGTTCGGGCGCTTGCGAGGCATGCCTCGCAAGCAAGCGCCCTCACCCTTGGGGGCTCGGCCGCGGCATCCATGCCGCGGACGGTCCTGCCCCGCCCGGCCCCCGCGGCCTTCCCATCCCCCCGCGAGCGCGGTGGGTTGGCTCTTGGAAGCAAGAGCAGAAGCAGTGCGGACCAACGGTCCGCACCCACCAAAGCACAAAACACCACAGCAGCGGCGCGCCGATTCCGAAGCCATGAACCCCCGCTTTTGCCCCCGCTTTCGGGGGGCAGGCCGCGCCCGCGGGACACCGCCAGGGAGTGGGAGAGGGGGCTGCGCAGGACCGTTGGCGCCATGGATGGCGCCATCGAGCCCCCATGGACGGGTTTACGGCGTGTCCTGCGCTGCCCCCTCTCCCACTCCAAACCGATAGCAACGACGCGCCAACAACGACCCCCGATGAACCGTCCCAACAGGACGACCCACCCCCCGGTCGGGTACGATGCTCGCCCCCCGTTCGGGACGCTGTACGCAATGAGCAAGAACAACGAAAAGGCCGCCCCGCAGGGCGACGTGACCCAGGACCAGGCCGAGGATGCCGTGCGCACCCTGCTGCGCTGGGCCGGTGAGGACCCGTCCCGTGAAGGCCTGCTGGATACCCCCCGCCGTGTCGCCGAAGCCTATGGCGACTGGTTCAGCGGTTACCGCGACGACCCGCGCGCCTACATGGAGCGGACCTTCGAGGAAGTGGCCGGCTACGACGAGCTGATCGTCCTGCGCGACATCGAGTACGAAAGCCACTGCGAGCACCACATGGCCCCGATCATCGGCCGCGTGCACGTCGGCTACCTGCCGGCCGGCAAGGTGGTGGGCATCAGCAAGCTGGCCCGTGTCGTCGAAGCCTACGCCCGCCGTTTCCAGGTGCAGGAGAAGATGACCGCGCAGATCGCCCAGTGCATCCAGGATGTGCTGCAGCCGATCGGCGTCGGCGTGGTCGTCGAAGGCGCCCACGAGTGCATGACCACCCGCGGCATCCACAAGCGCGGCGTCAGCATGGTCACCTCCAAGATGCTGGGCAGCTTCCGCGACGACGCGCGTACCCGCGCCGAGTTCCTGCGCTTCATCGAAGTGGGCGGCAAGCGCTGAGCCGCTTGCCCGCACCACGCCGGCTCCTGCAGGCCGGCATGCCCACGGCTGTCCACGCGGCAGCTGTGCATGGCGGTTTGTCCCTGTCAGCCCTACAGACTTCTTTCGCTGCATGAAGCATCGCGAACGCATTGCCCGTTACCGCCACCTGCGCGAACAGCCCCAGTGGAAGCTGCTTGCCGCCGACCACGCTCCGGAAATCATCGGCCTGCTGCAGGGCCTGCTGATGGACGGTGAGCGCACGTTGCCGTCCTCGGTACTGAACGAGCGACTGCAGCGCGCGCTGGACCAGCTGGCCGGCGATGAACTCTCGCGCGAGCTGCCGCGCACCGCCCAGGCCTACATCGCGCACTGGCTGGCCCAGGGCTGGCTGGAACGCCGTCTGCCCGAAGGCGCCGACCAGGAGCAGTACGAGCTGGCGACCGCGGCACTGCAGGCGATCCGCTTCGCCGACGGCCTCGAGCAGGCCCGCGTGGCCGCCACCGAAAGCCGCCTGGCGCTGGTCATTGAGCAGCTCTCGGCGCTGGCTGCGCAGACCGAAGCCGATCCCGATGCGCGCCTGTCCGCGCTGCACGACGAGCGCGACCGCATCGATGCCGAAATCGCCCGGGTCGGCACCGGCCGCGTGGTTGCGCTGGATGGCAAGCGCGCGCTGGAACGCACCCGCCAGATCATCGGCCTGGCCGACGAGCTGACCGAGGACTTCCGCCGCGTGCGCGATGACTTTGAGCAGCTCAACCGCGATTTCCGCGAACGCATCATCGACGACGAGGGCGAGCGCGGCGATGTGCTGTCGCAGCTGTTCGAAGGTGTGGATGTCATTGGCGAAAGTGACGCCGGGCGCAGTTTCCAGGCCTTCTGGCGGCTGCTCAACGACGCCGAACAGAGTGCCCAGCTCGATGCCGCGCTGGAAGCGGTGCTGGCGCGCGGCTTCGCCCGCCGCCTGGACCGCAACGAACGCAACTTCCTGCGCAGCTTCACCAGCACCATGCTCGAGCGCGGTGGCCAGGTGCACGACGTGCTGCAGAACTTCGCGCGCAGCCTGCGCGGCTTCGTGCAGAGCCGTGGCTACCTGGAACAGCGCCGCCTCAACCAGTTGTTGAAGCAGGCGCAGTCCGAAGCGCTGGCCCTGCGCGACGAATTCCCCGCACAGCGCGGCATCGGGCGCGACCTGCAGCTGACCACCAGCCGCCTGCGCTCGTGGTCGCAGTGGAAGCTGCATGATCCGCGCAGCGCCCAGGTCGACGGCAATGTCGAGTACAACGACGCGGCCGCGATCAGCCTGGAGAGCGTCGGCGACCTGGTCGCTTCGTCCGAAATCGACTTCCGCACCCTGCGCCGCGACCTGCACGACCTGCTCGATGCACAGCCGCGGCTCAGCATCGCCCAGGCCCTGTCGCAGCGCGAGGCGCCGCAGGGTCTTGGCAGCGTCATCGGCTATCTGTCGCTGGGCACGCGCTTCGGCAACGTGGTCGCCGGCGAGCAGGAGCTTGCGCAATGGCGTGGTGGCGACGGCCAGGTCCGTCGCGCCCGCATCCCGCTGGTTTGGTTCACCCAGGAGAGACGCCATGAGCTGGCATGAAGATCCCATCGACGCAGCGCAGGCCGACGTGGCGGAAGACGCCTACGAGGCCGAACCGGTGGCGGCCGTGGCGCAGCCCCGCCGTGGCAACGACGTCTATTACCTCGGCGACACCGGGCGCCTGCCGCTGGATGCGCGCCGCGCGCTGTGCCAGCTGCTGATCGGCCCCAGCATCGACCAGCTGCGCCACGCCAAGCTGTGGCCGGCACTGATCCGCAGCGAAGCGGCCATCCGCTCGTCGCTGGCGGACCTGTTCCTGGAACTGGTGCTCGACCGTGACAGCGGCGTGGCGTTCACCCGCCAGGCCGATACCGAAGACGTCGACGCGCCGGTGCTGCTGCGCACCTCGCCGCTGACCTTCATCGACTCGGTGCTGTTGCTGTACCTGCGCCAGCAGCTGGCCGAAGCCGATGCGCGCGGCAACCGCGCGGTGGTCGCCGATGCCGAAATGGCCGAAGCACTGGCCATCTACGAAAAGAACCTGTCCACCGACCGCGCCGGCTTCAACCGCCGCGTCGCCTCGGCGGTGCAGAAGATGAAGGACAACCACATCCTGACCCGCCTCAGCGGCCAGGAAGACCGCCACGAAGTCTCGCCGGCGCTGAAGCTGCTGTTCTCCGCCGAAGACGTGTCCCAGCTCTCGGCGGTCTACCGCCAGCTGCGCGAAACCCCGGCCGCCGAGGCCTGAGAGACCCGACCATCGCATGGCTATCTCCAAGCACACTCCCGCCCTGTTCAACGAAGGCCTGCCGGACCCGCGCCTGCAGCAGTTCCGCATGCGCCGCCTGCAGGTGCACAACTGGGGCACCTTCAACGGCCTGACCGAAGTGCCGATCGCCGAGCGCGGCTTCCTGTTCGTCGGACGTTCCGGCTCGGGCAAGTCGACACTGCTCGATGCCATGTCCGCGCTGCTGACGCCGCCGGCCATCGTCGACTTCAACGCTGCCGCGCGTGAAGCCGAGCGCAGTGGCCGCGACCGCAACCTGGTGTCCTACGTGCGTGGCGCGTGGGCTGACCAGCAGGACAGCGGCACCGGCGAAATCGCCACCCAGTACCTGCGCAAGGGCGCCACCTGGACCGCACTGGTGCTGGAATACCGCGCCGGCGATGGCCGCGTGGTCAGCCTGGTGCGCCTGCTGTGGATCTCCGGCAACGGCACCTCGGCCGGTGACGTGCGCAAGCACTACATGATTGCCGAGCGCCCGTTCGACATCGCCAAGGATCTTGGTGGGTTCGACCTGGACCTGCGCAAGCTCAAGCAGAAGCTGTCCGACCTGCACCACTTCGACACCTTCTCCGGCTACGCCGAGCGATTCCGCGACCTGCTCGGCATCGACAACGAGATGGCGCTGCGCCTGCTGCACAAGACGCAGTCGGCGAAGAACCTGGGCGACCTCAACGTCTTCCTGCGCGACTTCATGCTCGACACGCCGAAGACCTTCGACGCCGCCGAGCGCCTGGTCAGCGACTTCGCCGAGCTCGATGGCGCGCACCAGGCAGTGGTCACCGCACGCCGCCAGGTGGAAACCCTGTTGCCGGCACGCGCCTACTACAACGATCTGAAGGAAATGCACCGCCAGCGCGGTGACGACGAAGCGCTGAAGCTCGGCGTCGACAGCTTCCGTGAAAGCCGCCGCCAGGCGCTGATCGAAGCGCGCCTGCGCGAGATGGACGTGCGTGACCGTGGCCTGCTTGGCGAAGAAGCCCAGCGTCGCGCCGCATTGGACAACCACACCGAGCGCCTGGCCGAACTGGAACTGCAGCGCCGCCAGCAGGGCGGTGAGCGCATCGAAGAACTGGAACGCGAGCAGGGCCGCGCCGAAGCCGAGCGCGACCGCCGCCAGGCCAAGCGCGAGCAGGCAAGCCTGGCCGCGCAGCAGCTGGGGGCCGAACTGCCGGACGACGCACACGGCTTCGCCGAACTGGTCGAGCGCGCACAGAACGAGCTGCAGGACCGCCAGCGCGCCTCTTCGGCGCTGGACGATGCGATCAGCGATCGCCTGGGTGGCAAGCGCGATGACGAGCGCCGCTTCGGCGAAGTCCGTGCGGAACTCGAAGCGATGCAGCGCACGCCCTCCAACATCCCGGCGCCGATGCAGAAGCTGCGCGCGCGCCTGGCCGAGGAAACCGGCATCGCTGAAGCGGCGCTGCCGTTTGTCGGCGAACTGATCCAGGTCCGCTCGGAAGAGCAGGGCTGGCAGGGTGCCATCGAGCGCGTGCTGGGTGGCTTCGCGCTGTCGCTGCTGGTCGACGACAAGCATTACAACGACGTCGCCGAGTGGGTGAACCGTACCCACCTGGGCATGCGCTTCACCTACTACCGCGTGCGCCGCAACGATGATGCGTTCGCCCGTGAGCCGTCGGCGAAGTCGCTGCTGCACAAGCTGGAACTGCGCGAACACGTGTTCGAAAGCTGGCTGCGCCGCGAGCTCGGCAAGCGATTCGACTACGAGTGCGTGGATGCCAAGCAGCTGCGCAACGTCGACCGCGGCATCACCCGCGAAGGTCAGGTCAAGCATCCGGGCGACCGTTTCGAGAAGGATGACCGCAGTGCGGTGGGCGACCGCCGTCGCTGGATCCTCGGTTTCAACAACCACGACAAGGTGGGCGCCTTCGAGCGCGAAGCTCAGGAACTGGCCAAGCGCATCGCCAGCTGCGAGACCGACATCGCGCGCCTGCGTGGACAGCGTGACCGCGACAACGAACGCCGCCTGGCCTGCCACGAGCTGGTCAGCATCAGCTGGAACGAGATCGACATCGCCGCCCCGCAGCAGCGCCTGAGCGACATCGAGGCCACGCTGCGCGACCTGCGCGAAGGCAATGCCGACCTCGCCAAGCTGGCCAAGCAGATCGACGCCGTGCGCGCCGACATCGAGCAGGCCCGCCGCACCTATGAAGACGTCCGCGTCGAGCGCGGGCAGCTGGTCAAGGAACGCGACCGCCTGGACCGCGCGCGCCAGCAGAGCCGTGCGCTGGTGCTGCCGAGCCTGGCCCAGGAGCAGGAAGCCGGCCTTGCCGAGCGCCTGCAGGAGCAGGGTCCGCTCAGCCTGGAAACGCTGGAAGCGCACATGCGCCAGGTCAGCAACGCGCTGAACGAGCAGCTGTCGTCCTCGCAGCAGGACCTCAACCGCATCGAGAACCAGTTGATCGGCTGCTTCCGTCGCTTCATCCAGCAGTGGCCGGAGGAATCGGGCGACTTCACCGTGTCGGTGGCCTCGGCCGAGGACTTCCTCGCACGCCTCGAACGACTGGAGCGCGATGGCCTGCCGCAGCACGAAGAGCGCTTCTTCGATCTGCTGCAGAACCAGAGCAAGAACAACCTGCTGGCCCTGCAGCGCCACAGCGCCGAGGCCCGCAAGTCGATCGGCCAGCGCCTGGACGAAGTGAACGCCAGCCTGGAACAGGTGCCGTTCAACCGCGGTACGCTGCTGACCATCGAACTGAGCGACCGCCGCCTGCCGGAAGTCGGCGAGTTCCACCTGCAGCTGCGCGAAGTGCTGTCGCAGCAGCAGACCGAGCAGCGCGAGCTGGCCGAATCGCAGTTCACCGTGCTGCGCCAGCTGGTCAACCGCCTGGGCTCGCAGGAAGGCGAGGACAAGCGTTGGCGGGAGCTGGTGCTGGACGTGCGCATGCACGTGGAGTTCATCGGCGTCGAGCTGGATGCGGAAACGCGCCAGCAGGTCGAGATCTACCGCAGCGGCGCCGGCAAGTCCGGTGGCCAGCGCCAGAAACTGGCTACCACCTGCCTGGCCGCGGCACTGCGCTACCAGCTCGGCGGTGCTGACAGCCAGCTGCCCAGCTACGCCGCAGTGGTGCTCGACGAAGCCTTCGACAAGGCCGACAACGAGTTCACCGCACTGGCAATGAACATCTTCGACAACTTCGGCTTCCAGATGGTGGTTGCCACCCCGCTGAAGTCGGTGATGACGCTGGAACCGTTCATCGGCGGCGCCTGCTTCGTCGAAATCAGCGGCCGCCACGACTCCGGCGTGCTGCTGATCGAGTATGACGAGGAAGGCAAGCGCCTGAAGCTGCCCGAGCGCAGCCGCCAGCAGGCCAACGAACCGGAAGAAGCCGAGGCCTGACCTGGCCGATTGAAGGGGAATGCCGGCCAGCGGCCGGCACTACATGGGCGGGGTTCATGACCCGATCGGATGGGGAATGCCGGCCAGCGGCCGGCACTGCCCATGGGCGGGGTTCATGACCCGATCGGATGGGGATGCCGGCCAGTGGCCGGCACTATCCATGGGCGGGGTTCATGACCTGATCGGATGGGGATGCCGGCCAGCGGCCGGCACTACCCATGGGCGGGGTTCATGACCCGGTAGTGCCGGCCGCTGGCCGGCAACCGCGTTCACGCAGCGCGGAACGTATCCCACGCCATCCGCGCGATCAGCACCACCACCAGCCCCACGAACAGCTTGCGGATGAACGGCGTGCCGCCCTTCAGCGCCAGGCGCGTGCCCACCACCGAGCCGATGATGTTGGCCGCCGCCATCGGCAGCGCGAACAGCCACAGGATGTTGCCGGTCGGCACGAAGAACGAGATCGCCGCCACATTCGTCGCCAGGTTCACCACCTTTGATGCCGCCGAGGCGCGCAGGAAATCCAGCCCGAAGAGGCGCACGAACAGGAAGATCAGGAAGCTGCCGGTGCCCGGCCCGAAGAAGCCATCGTAGAAGCCGATCGCCGCACCGATCGCCAGCGCGATCACCAGTTCGCGGCGACCGATCTCCTGCGGACGGTGCAGCGCGCCGAAGTCCTTCTTCCACAGTGTGTAGGCCAGCATCGCGACCAGCAGCACCAGCACCAGTGGGCGCACCGCGTCCTTGGGCAGCAGGCTTACCGCGGTGGCGCCGGCGAAGGAGAAGATGAAGGCCGTGCCGGCCGCGAACAACACCGGCTTCCACGGGAAGCGCACGTTGCGCGCATAGCGCCAGGCGGCCGCACCGGTACCGAACATCGAACTGAACTTGTTGGTACCAAACAGCATCGCCGGCGTCTGCTGCGGCAGCACCGTGAACAGGCCAGGCAGCTGCACCAGCCCACCACCACCGACGGCGGCATCGACCAGCCCGGCGATGAAGGCGATGACCACCAGCCACCACAACTCAGGGGGAACCAGTTCCAGCACGGCGATCAATCGATATGGGGGCGCGACAGCATACGCCTGTCCTGCACTGGTTGACCGGTGCCCCGCGTGGATCCATCCGGACAACCCGGCGACAATGTCCGCATGAGCCGAAAACCCACCGATCCCTGCCCCTGCGGCCTTCCCGCCGAGTACGCCGCCTGCTGTGGCCGTTTCCATGCCGGTGAGGCCGCCCCCGATGCCGAGCGCCTGATGCGATCACGTTACAGCGCCTATGTGCGGGGGCTGGCGGACTATCTGCGCCAGAGCTGGCATCCGGATACCCGTCCGGCCGAGTTGTCGCTGGATGATGCGCCCGGCCAGCGTACGCATTGGCTGGGCCTGACCGTGCACGAGCACACCGTCACCGGCGCCGACAGCGCCGAAGTGCGCTTCACCGCCCGCTACCGCGTGGGCGGCGGCAGCGCGGTGAAGATGGCCGAGCACAGCCGCTTCCTGCGCGTCGACGGCCGCTGGTACTACCTCGACGCGGTGTGAGCCTCAGCCGCCGCGTGCCGCCAGCACGCGCTGGCCGGCATGCGCGCGGACCTGGTTGCGGCCACCGTCCTTGGCTGCGTACAGCGCCTGGTCGGCGGCCTTGATCACTGCCGCTGGCCGCTCATCCACGCGGCTGTCTGCCAGCCCGATGCTCACCGTCACCTGCACCGTCTGCCCGCTTCCGCCGCGTCCTCGTTGCCGGCGCCCCGTTTCATCGTCGCGGCTGCGTGTGCTCCGGTCGCGCAGCTGCATGCGGGTGTCCTCGATGGTCTGCCGCAGCGCCTCGACTGCATCCACGCAGGCCGCTGCGGGACGATCCAGGAACACCACCGCGAACTCCTCGCCGCCATAGCGGAACGCCCGGCCACCATCGCCCACCCGGCCCAAGCGCGAGGCCACCAGGCGCAGCACATCGTCGCCGGTGTCGTGGCCGTGGGTGTCGTTGAACGACTTGAAGTGGTCCACGTCCACCATCGCGATGCTGTAGGTGCCGCGCGCCCGCTGCAGGGTCTCATTGAAGGCGCGGCGCCCCGGCAGGCCGGTCAGCTCATCGCGGAAGGCCATATGGAAGGACTCCTGCAGCATCGCGCCCAGCATCAGCAGCAGGGCCGCGCTGGCCAGTGCCGGCAGTAGCACCGGCTGCAGGAACACCCGTGGCAGCATCCACCACAGGCACAGCAGGGCCAGCAGCATCGCCGTGTGCAACGGGCGCGGATGCCGCCAGGCCTGCCAGCCCAGCGCGGCGGTTGCCAGAAGGAACAGCAGCGCTGGCAGCTGTGCCAGCGCGTTCCAGTCGGCCGGAATCCAGCTCCAGTGGCGGTTGGACAGCAGATCGTGCATGCCCCGGGGTTGCTGCGTGGCCAGCAGCAGGAAGATCATCAGCGCGGTGCCACTGGCAACACTCCGCAACAGCAGGTCGTGGCGGCGCCGCCCGCGCTCGGGCCACAATGCCAGGCCCGCGAACAGCAAGGGCAACCAGGCCGAAATGGCATGGAAGCGCAGCGGTGTCAGCGCCGTGACGTGGCCGCTGTGCAGGTAGCCGCCCACGTCCTGGTGCAGCAGCGCGAACATGACCGCCACCACCAGCAGCAGGCAGAGCGTACGCACCTGGTGGTAGAGCAGGGCAAGGCCGGCGCCGAGGCAGGCCAGCAGCCAGGGCAGGATGCGTTGGGCCGGACTGGCAACGTCTTCGTTGCCCAGTGCTGCCCACAGCACCACGGCAACCAGCACGGCGGGCAGCACGAACAGGTAATGCGCAGGCTGGCGGAGCGGATGCAGGGGCAAGCAGGAATTCCAGCGCGGTGACGACGCGGCCGCAGCATTGCCGTTAGCGGCGTTCGCACCGGCTTCTTGAATGCGGGATGGTCACGCATGTGAACGCGTTGACGTCGAACGATGACATCGCACTCACCCTGTTGCGCAGATGCTGCCCGGATGGACAGCGTAGCCACCGCCGTCGCTGCCCCGCAGCGCGATCTCGCCCGCCAGTACGCATGTGTGCGGAACCGCAGCATGCACCTGGCAGCCCCCCTCAGCGCCGAAGATGCCATGCTGCAGAGCATGGCCGATGCCAGCCCGAGCAAATGGCACCTGGCCCACACCACCTGGTTCTTCGAATGCTTCGTGCTGGCCGGCTTCCCACCTGCACCGGCGCATGACCCTGCCTGGGACTACCTGTTCAACAGCTACTACAAGAGCCTCGGCCCGGCGCATGCCCGGCCGCAGCGTGGGCTGCTGTCGCGGCCATCGCTGCAGCAGGTGCGCGACTACCGCCAGCAGGTCGATGCACAGGTGCAATCGCGGCTGGCGGCAGGCGACCTTGATGAGCAGGCACTGCAGCACCTGCAGTTGGGCCTGCAGCACGAACAGCAGCACCAGGAACTGCTGCTCACCGACATCAAGCACGCGTTCTGGTGCAATCCGTTGCAGCCGGCCTACCGCGAGGACCTGCAGCCTGCAACCAGCGCTGCCAGTGCGCAGGGCTGGATCGAGTCGCCCGAGCGCATCGTCACCATCGGCGCCGCAGCCTGGCCGCAGCACACCGCCTTCGCCTACGACAACGAATCGCCGGCGCATCGCGTGCTGCTCGCCGCGCACGCACTGGCCGAGCGCCCCGTCAGCAATGCCGAGTACCGCGCCTTCATCGACGCCGGCGGCTACCGCGAACCGCGCTGGTGGCTCAGCGAAGGCTGGGCGCTGCGCGAAGCCGAGGGCTGGCAGCACCCGCTGTACTGGGATGGCGCCCTGCAGCGCGAGTACACCCTGGGCGGTTGGCGCGAACTGGATCCGCATGCGCCGGTCTGCCACCTCAGCTACTACGAGGCCGATGCCTGCGCCCGCTGGGCCGGCGCGCGCCTGCCCAGCGAGTTCGAGTGGGAGGCTGCCGCCGCAACGCTGCCGCCTCGCGGTCATTTTGCCGATGACGATCGGCTGCACCCGCAGGCTGCCGGGGGCAGTGGACTGCGTCAGCTGTTCGGCGATGTATGGGAATGGACCCACAGCGCGTATGGCGCCTACCCGGGCTTCCGCCCTTTCGCCGGCAACCTCGGTGAATACAACGGCAAGTTCATGTGCGGACAATGGGTGCTGCGCGGTGGCAGCTGCGCCACGCCGCGTGGCCACGTGCGTGCCAGCTACCGCAACTTCTTCATGCCCCCGGCGCGTTGGCAGTTCTCCGGGCTGCGCCTGGCCAGGGACCTCGCATGAGTACGGTGCACGACGCACTGCAGGCGCTGACCGATCTCACCCCTGGCCGCCAGCAGATCCTCACCGACGTGGTGGCCGGGTTGTCGCGCACGCCGCGCCAGCTGCCGTCCAAGTACTTCTACGATGCGCGCGGCTCGCGCCTGTTCGAGCAGATCACGCAGACCGCCGAGTACTACCCCACGCGCACCGAGCTGGCCCTGCTTTCACGGGTACTGCAGGACATCGCCCGAAGCGTCGGGCCGCATCTGCACGTGGTGGAACTGGGCAGCGGCAGTGGCCGCAAGACCGCGTTGCTGCTGGCCGCCCTGCACGACCCGGTGGCCTACACGCCGATTGAAATCTCGCGTGCCGCGCTGCTGTCCAGCATCGACCATCTGGCCCCGGCGCTGCCCGAGGTGGAGATGCTGCCGGTCTGTGCCGACTTTACCCGTCCCGTCGCCGTACCCATGCCCGAACGCGACCCCGCGCGACGGCTGCTGTTCTTCCCCGGTTCCACGCTGGGCAACTTTGAAGGCGAGGACGCGGTCGCGCTGCTGCGCGCGATGCGCCAGACCATGGGGCGTGATGGCCTGGCCCTGGTCGGCATCGACCTGCACAAGGACCCGGCGTTGATCGAGGCGGCCTACAACGATGCGCAGGGCGTCACCGCCGCATTCACCCTGAACCTGCTGGCCCGCCTCAACCGCGAGGTCGGCAGCGACTTCGATCTGCAGGGCTTCCGTCATCGTGCCCGCTACAGCGTCGCGCGGCTGCGCATCGAGACCGATCTGGTCAGCCAGCGGGCACAGGACGTCCATCTGGATGGCCGGACCTTCCATTTCGAGGCCGACGAACCGATCCGCGTCGAATACAGCCACAAGTACACCGACGAGAGCTTCGAAGCGCTGCTGCGGCCGGCTGGCCTGCAGGTCATGCAGCGCTGGGATGCTGAAGGCCCGGCCTATGGCCTGCGCCTGTTGCGTGCCATCTAGGGCGGACGGCCAGCCGGTACCGCTTCAGGTTCAGCAGCACCGCTACCCCTAAGATGGCCGTGCAACGGCAACACGGAGGACGCCATGCCCATTCTGACCACGCTCGGCCTGGCGGCCGCTCTTGCCTCGGCGCCGACAGCGCCCGCCGCTCCTGCCGGCGACATCGATCCGGCGTTCAGCCGCTGCCTGTCGGGCCTGCAGGCCACCGCTGTGACACAAGGCATCAGTCCCGACCGTTTCAACGCGATCACCGCCGGCCTCACCCCGGACCCCAGCGTGCTCGGCCTGCTTGATGCGCAGCCGGAATTCACCACGCCGATCTGGGACTACCTGGCCGCGCTGGTCGATCGCCAGCGCGTGGCTGATGGCCGCGCCCTGCTGCAGCAGCACCGCGACCTGCTCGATCGCGTGTCGGCGCAGTACGGCGTCGATCCGGCCACTATCGTCGCGGTCTGGGGCGTGGAGAGCGACTACGGCCGCGTGTTCGGCAAGCGCCCGCTGCTGCAGTCATTGGCCACGCTGTCCTGCGCCGGCCGTCGCCAACCCTTCTTCCGCGGTGAACTGCTGGCGCTGCTCAAGCTGATCGACCGCGGCGACCTGCAGGCCCAGGGGCTCACCGGCTCCTGGGCCGGTGCCTTCGGGCATACGCAGTTCATGCCCAGCACCTATGCACGCATCGCCGTGGACGGTGATGGCGATGGCCGCCGCGATCTGGTCGGCAGCATTCCCGATGCACTGGCCTCCACCGCCAACTACCTCAAGCGCGCCGGCTGGCGCAGCGGCGAGCCGTGGGGCATGGAAGTCCGCGTTCCTGCGGGCTTCAACGCCAGCCAGGCCGGCCGCACCCAGCGTCGCGCCCTGGCCGACTGGCGTGCGCAGGGCGTGACTGCGCTGGATGGCAGCGTGTTGGCTCCAGCCAACCTGCCGGCGGATGCGCGCGCCGCGCTGCTGCTGCCGGCCGGCAACAAGGGCCCGGCATTGCTGGTGTTCCGCAACTACGACGCGATCTACAGCTACAACGCCGCCGAAAGCTATGCGCTGGCGATCGCGACGCTGGCTGACCAATTGCGTGGCGGCAACGGGTTGGCCACCGCCTGGCCGACCGATGACCCGGGCCTGGGCCGCGATGAGCGCCGCCAGCTGCAGACCCTGCTGCTGGCCCGCGGCCACGATATCGGTGCCGCCGACGGCATGATCGGTACCGCCACGCGCCGCGCGATCCAGGCCGAGCAGCAGCGCCTGGGCTGGAGCGAGGTGGACGGCCGCGCAGGCCAGCGCATCCTGCGCACGCTGCAGGAAGAGGCGACCGCCATCGCACCCGCTGGGCAGAAAGCCTTGCCGGCGGCACGTTGACCGCGACATCATCGCCGCGGTCTTCAAGGAGCGTCATCGCATGCAGTCGAATCCGGACATCAGCACCGGCCTGTATCACGGCCTGGAGGCCTGGCAGGTGCGAACCGCCAACGCCACGGCGGTCGTCAGCGTGTTCGGCGGCCAGCTGCTGTCGTTCATTCCTGATGGGCAGCCCGATCTGCTGTGGCTTTCGCCCACGCGCGCCGAGCTGCCCACGCCCATCCGCGGTGGCGTCCCGGTGTGCTGGCCGTGGTTCGGTCGCCAGGGCCAGAGCGCCGATGTACCGGCGCATGGCCTGGTACGTACCGCGCGCTGGGAGCTTCTGCAGGCCAGCCAGCGCGATGATGGCGAGGTCGAGCTGCAGTTGGCGCCTGCGCCCAGCGCCGATCGCGGCCTGCGCCTGCAGATGCAGCTGCGCATTGGCCGCCAGCTGCGCCAGCAGCTGGTCACCGAGAACACCGGAACCTCGCCGGTGACCTTCACCCAGGCCCTGCACAGCTATTTCCGGGTGGGCGATGCCAAGCGGGTCGAGGTCGAGGGCCTTGACGGCCTGCAGTACCTGGACAAGTACGAGGACTATGCGCAGCTGCGCCTGCAACAGGGACCGTGGTCATTGCGCGATCCACGTGATCCCGGTCGCAGCGATCGCATCTACACCGGTGCCGGCGGCCATTACGTGCTGCATGATCCCGTACTACAGCGGCGGATCGAGATCCGCAGCGAAGGCAGCCAGACGCTGGTGGTCTGGAATCCGGGTGCCGAGGCGGCAGCCAGGATGGCCGATGTCGGCGAGGGCTGGCGCGATTACGTATGCCTGGAAGTGGCCAACGCAGGCCCGGAGCAGATTACGCTTGCGCCGGGTGCGCGCCATCAGCTGGTGCAGACCCTGGGCAGTACCGCGCTGTAGGCGCGGACAACGATTTCAGTTTGTCGATGCAGGTAGCAAGGACGGAAAACATGCAGGAAGCACAATGGTGGTACGCCAATGGCAGGCAGAGCAGTGGGCCGGTGGATCTGGCCGGTCTTCGCCAGCTGCAGCAGGAAGGGACGGTTACGGCGCGCACCCTGCTCTGGTGCGAAGGCATGCCCTCATGGCGGCCGTTGGCGGAACTGGAGCAGGCTTCCACCCCCGTCGAGGTGGCTCCGGCCCTGGATATCGACGCAGCCCCTGCGGTTGAGGGCATCGCGCCGGATGTCGGCGATCCGTCCGATCCCTATCGTGCGCCGGCCGCCGCACCGGACAGGGCTGCGGCTGCCGGGCTGGAGGGCGAGATGGCCTTGTACGCCAGCGTGGTCGGCGGCAACTTCCCGATCTATCGCCAGCGCTGGCGGCTGGATCAGGGCGTTGCCACGGGCAGTGGCACCTGGCATTGGCCGGCCTTCCTGCTCGGGCTGATCTGGATGATGTACCGCAGGATGTACCGCCTGGCGGCGATGTGGGCTGGCCTGCTGCTGCTGATCAGCGTGGTGGAGACCTGGCTGGATGTGCCGGATGGCCTGTCGCTGGTCATCACCTTCGCGCTGAGCATCACCACCGGCATCTTTGGCAACAGCTGGTACCTGGCACACTGCCAGCGCCTGATCGCCCAGGCCCGTGCCGTCACCGGCGACGATGATGCACGGCTGCGCAGCGAGCTGACCGCGCGTGGCGGCACCAGCGTGGTCGCCACACTGATCGCCATCGTCATCGCGGTGGCGCTGAGCATCGTCGGCGCCGCATTGGCCGGGTAGGGTGGGTCAGCGGTCCTGACGGGGCCGCAGCACCAGCAGGCACAGCGCACCGGCCACCAGGCCCCAGAACGCCGAGCCGATGCCGGCCAGTGAGACGCCCGAGGCGGTGACCAGGAAGGTGACCAGTGCCGCCTCGCGGTCCCGCTCTACCGCCAGCGCACTGGCCAGGCTGTTGGCGATGGTGCCGAACAGCGCGATACCGGCCACGCAGGCCACCAGCTCCTTGGGGAAGGCAGCGAACAGTGCGGCTACGGTGGCACCGAACAGCCCGATGACGATGTAGAAGGCACCTGCCGCCATGGCGGCGGTATAGCGTCGTGCCGGGTCCTCATGGGCATCACGGCCCATGCAGATCGCGGCGGTGATTGCCGCCAGGTTCAGCGCGTACGCACCGAACGGCGCCAGTAGTGTATTGACCACACCGATCCAGCCGATCAGCGGCGACACCGGGGCGTCGTAGCCGGATGCCCGCATCACCGCCACGCCCGGAATGTTCTGCGAGGCCATGGTGACCACGAACAGGGGCAGGGCGATGCCGGCCACCGCGGTCCAGGACAGGGATGGGGTCACCCATTGCGGTACCGCCAGTTGCAGCTGCACCTGCTGTGCGTGCAGCAGGCCACGGCTGGCCGCAACCGCGATGCCGACCAGCAGGGTGGCGATGACCGCATAGCGCGGGAACAGGCGGCGTCCGGCCAGCCACGTGGCGAACATGGCCAGCGCCAGTACCAGCTGGGTGTTCATGGCCACGAACACGTCCAGACCGAAGCGCAGCAGCACCCCGGCCAGCATGCCGGCGGCCAGCGCCATCGGTACCCGTTGCATCAACCGGGCGAAGATGCCGGAGAAGCCAGCCAGCATGCCCAGAACCGCAGCGAGCAGGAATGCACCGGTGGCCTCGGAAAGAGATGCGCCGCCGGCACCGACCACCAGCATCGCCGCGCCCGGTGTCGACCATGCGGTCACCACCGGTACCCGATAGCGCAGTGACAGCCCGATGCAGGTGACACCCATGCCCAGTCCCAGTGCCCACATCCATGAAGCGATCTGCGCCTGATTGGCACCGACAGCTTGTGCAGCCTGGAACACGATGACGGCCGAACTGGCGAAGCCGACCAGCACAGTAATGAAGCCGGCAACGAGGGCCGGTACTGAAAGGTCGCGCCACCACGCTTGCCGCACCTGCATGTTCATTGCCGTCTCTCCACTGTGCATCCGTGCATTGATAGCCCTTGTGGCGTTGACCGCGCAACGCGCGGTCAACGCCACAGTGATCTTCGAGCGTATGCCATGCGTGACGTTGCCTTGGTTCTGTCATCACCGTGCAAAAAAATGCTTGACGAAATCTGCAGGATCTCTAGAATTCGCTCCCTTGCTGCAGCGCACCGCTTCTTCGGAAACGGCACGCAAACAGCAACGCCACCACCGACGAACGAGATGATCGAACGAAGGTGTTGACGGACTCGAAAAGTCCGGCATAATAGGCGGCTCGCAACGACGAAAGGCCTCCGGGCCCAACGACGAAGCAGCATCGGCAACAACGTCCACCCCGGTGAGACGGCCTTGAAAAAAGGTGTTGACGAAGCGGAAAAGCCGGCTATAATGGGCGGCTCGCTACGAAGGAAACTTCGCAGCACACGGGAACGGCGCTGAGGCCACTTCCCCGGATCTTTGAAAGTATGCGCAGGTATCTTGTGAAGGCGCCTGCAGGAAGGATGATTGTCCATCTTGCAGACGTTTGATCAAGCAACTATTAATTGTTTTAAAGCAAGCGATACGTTGCCAG